>DASPTT010000142.1:0-6852 GCA_035623275.1 Acidimicrobiales bacterium | reverse complement strand
CGGCCGGGCAGGCGCCGGACGTGCTCGAGGGTGCAGGAGAAGAGCCCGAGGTACGGGCCGCCGAAGCCGAGGGGCATGCCCAGGACCTGGCCCTCCCCCACGACGATGTCCGCGCCCCAGTCCCCAGGCGCGCGCAGGATGCCGGCGCAGACGGGGTCGAAGGCGACGACGAGCAGGGCGCCGGTCCGGTCGCAGATGGCCCGGACCGCGGCCAGGTCCTCGAGGCACCCCAGGTAGTTCGGGTAGGCGACCACCACCGCGCCGGGCGCCCGGTCCTCGGCGAGCGAGCCCCAGTCCGTCGCGCCGTGCATCAGGGGGACGTCGCGAAGACGATGCCCCGTCCCCCGCGAGAAGGTGGCCAGCACGTCCCGCCACGAGGGGTGGACGCCGGCAGAGAGCCAGACGTCCTGGCGACCGGACGCGGCCGTGGCCAGGTTGACCGCCTCCACCAGCGCGGCGGCGCCGTCGTAGAGCGAGGCGTTGGAGACGGCGACGCCGCTCAGGCGGGCCACGAGCGTCTGGTACTCGAAGACGGCCTGGAGCACGCCCTGGGCCACCTCGGGCTGGTACGGCGTGTAGGAGGTGACGAATTCCGAGCGCGACGCCAGGGCGCGGGTGACTGCGGGCACCTCGTGGTCGTAGGCGCCGCCGCCGGCGAAGCACACGAGGTCGCGCCCACAGGCCCGGTTGGCGCCGGCGAGCTCCTCCATGCGGGCGTGCACGTCGGGCTCGGGCAACCCCTCGGGCAGGTCGAGGCCACCGGCCAGGCGCAGGGCGCCCGGAATGGCGGCGAAGAGCTCGTCGACCGATCCGAGGCCGAGGAAGGCCAGCATGGCCGCGACCTCCTCGTCGGTGTGGGGCGTGTAGCCGGGCATCAGCGCACCCCGACGGCCGGCTCGCCGTGGCGCACGAACGGGAGCGGCACGACCCGTCCGTGGAGGCGCCGACCCCGGACGTCGAGGGCGACGGCGGCGCCGTCGTCGACTTCGGCGGCGACGTCCACGAAGGCCATGGCGATCCCGGTGCCGAGCACCGGGGAGAAGTTGCCGCTCGTCACCGTGCCCACCGGTCGGTCGCCGACGAGGACGGTCGCGCCTTCGCGGGGCGGTTGGCGGCCGTCGACGACCACCCCCCGCAGCCGGCGCGCCGGGCCCCGGTCGCGCTCGGCCTCCAGCGGGGCGCGGCCCCGGAAGGGCCCCTTGCCCCAGCCCACCACCCAGCCGAGGCCTGCCTGCAACGGCGTGATCCCCGGGCCGAGCTCGTGGCCGTGGAGGGGCAGGCCCGCCTCGAGCCGCAGCGTGTCGCGCGCCCCCAGGCCGGCGGGGACCACCCCCTGGTCCAGCACGGCGTCCCAGAACCGCCGGGCGGCCGCCACGGGCACGGCACACTCGACGCCGTCCTCCCCCGTGTAGCCCGTTCCCGCGGCCAGACAGCGCTCGCCGGCGAAAGCGAAGTGCGTGACCCCGAAGCGCGGGACACCCGCCGCCTCCGGGGAGACGGCGGCCAGGCGGGTGCGCGCCTCGGGCCCCTGGACGGCGACGACGGCGCGCTCGGCCGTGGTGTCCACGCCGCCGATCGCGAGACGAACCCCGGCGGTGTTCGAAGCGTTGGGCATGACGTCGAAGCGCTCGTCGTCGACCCACCAGACGATGATGTCGTCGAGGACCGACGCGTCCTCTTCGTCGAGGAGGTGCGTGTACTGGGCGCGCCCGGGGCCGATCTTGCCCAGGTCGTTGGTCAGCGCGCGCTGGAGGAGGTCGAAGGCGGCTGGCCCGTCGACACGCACGGTCCCGAGGTGGCTCACGTCGAAGGCCACCGCGTGCTCGCGACACGCCCGGTGCTCCGCCAGGGTGCCCGAGGGATAGGCGAGCGGCATGCGCCAGCCCCCGAACTCGACCAGCTTGGCGCCCAGCGCCTCGTGTGCCGACTCCAATGGCGAGCGCGCCGGGCCGGGCGCGTCCAGCGGCCCGAGGGGCGCGGCGAGCGAGGGCGGGGCCGACTCCGGGGGCGACACGCCGCCACTCTAGGCGGCGGGCGAGGAGGGTCGAGGCAGGCCGTGCTTGGCGAGGAGGGCCAGGTAGTCGCGTTGGTAGAGGAGCTTCACGTCGACCGTCGGGTGCAGCTCCCGCAGCCGGCGCACCTTCGCGTTCTTCTTGGTGACGAGCTTCTGGTTGAGCGTGGTCAGCTCGATGAAGCACCTGTGCTCGGGAAGGTAGAAGTCGGGGCGGAACGCCGAACGGGGCGAACCGTCGGCATGCCAGTCGAGGACGAATTCGACGGGTTCGTACTCCCAGCGCACCCCGTAGAAGTCGAGGAGCTCGGCGAATTGCCGCTCGGAGTCATGCGCGAAGCGGTGCTTCGCGGCTCCATCCGGGCGCCGGGACTTGGGGCTCAACCGCTCTGGGCCTCGCGCGTCGGCGCTGCCGTGCCCCGCGCGTCCGCTCGCTCGATGCGGTGGATGGCCGCGTCGAGCTCTTCGACGACGCCGGACAACGGCACGATGTTGAGCACACCCTGACCGCCCCTGAGGATGTCGACCACCTCGCCGTCACCGCGCGCCAGCACGGAGTCGGTGCCGACGAGCACGAGGTTGGCCGAGGCCAGGTCCGCCCCGAGACCGTCGCGGAGGCACTCCGCGGCGCGGCGCGCGCGCTGGAGGGAGATGCCCGCGTCGATGAGCTGCTTGATGACCTTGAGCTCGAGCACGTCGTGGTACGAGTAGCGCCGCTGCGTGCCGCTGCCGCGCGCGTCGGCGATGGAGGGCCGCAGCAGCCCGGTGCGCGCCCAGTAGTCGAGCTGGCGGTACGTGATGCCGACGAGCTTGCACACCTGCGGGCCGCGGAAGCCTTCGTCACGCCACGACGACTCGTTGAACCCGGGGAGCTGCGCGGCGTGCGACATCGGCTGGGCCATCGGGGTTCCTCCTCCACCTCAGGTGCAGGGTCATCGTAACCTGGACCGTGACACGAGGGTAGTTACGAATCTGTCATCACCGGGGGATCCCGGCCCGCGCGCCCGCCGACGGCGGCGTGCCCTCCCCCGGCGCCCGCTGCCCGACGCCGGCACGCCCGCCGACCCCGACCGCGTGGCCGTTTCCGAAGGAATTCGGCCAATTCCGGAGGCGGCAGCTCCGTCCGCCGACCCGTCCTCCCGGCCCGGGCGCCCGGTGGCGGGCACGCGGCTCGTCCCCCGCTGCCCCGCCGAGATGCCGCTCGCCACGACCCCGGGCCCGCCCCTTTCCGACCCATGCGACCAGGTCTGCCGACGGGAGTCTCACCGTGAAGTAGAGGGTGAGACCTGGCACTGGGAAAGGCCGGCGGCCATGATCGGGCCATGACCGTCGTGAAGATCAATGCCATCACGGTGCCGGCAGACGCCGGCGACGAGCTGGCCCGCCGCTTCGCCCACCGGGCCGGGGCGGTGGACCACGCGCCGGGCTTCGAGGGATTCGAGCTCATGCGCCCGACCGACGAACGCCACACCTGGCTGGTGGTGACGCGCTGGGCGGACGAGGCCGCCTTCGAGGCGTGGGTGGCGTCGCCCGCCTTCGCCCACGGCCATCGGGGTGCCGAGGGCGCGGCCGACGGCCGGCCACCCGTCGCCGTGGGCAGCGAACTGTGGTCGTACGAGGTGGTCGACCTCGGCCGGGTCGAGTCGTGAGCGACGGGGCCATGGGCACCGGGTCCGGACGCGACGGCGTCCTGGTGCACAAGCGGGCCATCGAGTTCGAGGCCTACGACACGGGCGACCACCTGGAGGTCCACGCGGCGCTGCGCGACGAGCGGCCCTGGGCGGACGGCGAGCGCGACGTGCGCCACCTCCACGACCTCGGGCTGCGTCTGCGCGTCCGCAAGGACGACCTGGTGATCGAGGACGCCGAGGCGACCATGCGCCGTTTCCCGCATGCCGAGTGCCCGGGCATCACCGACGCCTTCAGGGCCATGGTCGGGATGAACGTCGGGCGCGGCTACACGAGGGCGGTCCAGGAACGCTTCGGCGGCGCCGCCGGATGCGCGCACCTCGAGCAGCTGGCGCGCACGATCGGGCCCGTCGTCATCCAGGCCATGACGTCGATACGGGCACGCGAGCGCGACTGGTCGCGTCTGGACGACGAGCTGGCCGAGCGGCCACGGCTGTTCCCGGCCAACACCTGCCACATCTTCGCCGAGGGCGGTGTCGCCCAGCAGAAGCTCGCCGCGGGATGGCGGCCGGGCATCGGCGGCTACCCGGCGCCACCGGTGGAGGTGATCGTCAGTCGATCCGGCGCAACGCGGCCAGGTACCGGCGGCAGTTCCTGACGTACTCCTCGGCCGACACCCGGATCATCTCGACGTGCGAGGCGCCGGGCGTGATCTTGGCGGGGACGCCCACGGCCAGTGCCCCGGGCGGGACGGCGAGGCGGTTCGGCACCACCGCCCCCGCGCCGACGGTCGCACCGGTGCCCACCACCGCGAAGTGCAGCACCACCGCGCCCGAGCCCACCAGGCAGTCGTCCTCCAGGATGCACCCCTCGAGGTGGGCCAGATGGCCGACGACGCAACCGTTGCCGACCACGGTCGGGAAGTGGGGGCCGGCGTGGACGACCGAGCCGTCCTGGATGGAGCTGCGCGCGCCGACCGTGATCCGGCCGTAGTCGCCCCGCAGGACCGCGCTCGGCCACACGCTCGACTCCGGCCCGAGGGTCACGTCGCCGATCACGGTGGCATCGGGATGGACGAAGGCGTGCGGATCGACGTCGGGGACGAGCTCCCCCAGTGCGTAGACGGCCACGGCGGCGCAGGCTACCGGCCGGTCGGCTGCGAGCCCGAATCGTGGCCAGGCCCGCGCCGCGGCGCTAACGTGCGGGCGACGGGAACCCACCGGAAGGTGGGGCACTTGGGGGAAAGGACCGGGGCCATGACGGTTCGATCTCGCAGGACCCACGGCAGGCGAATCATGCAGGGGGCGGCAGGAGCCCTGTTGACGGGTGCGGCGATGGCGTGGTGGGCGACACCCGCGTTCGCCGGCACCCGCGATGCGTCGACCGCTCCGACGCCGGTGGTACCGGGGGTCTCCCTGGAACCGTCGAACTGCAGCGGGTCCGGCACGGTGGTGAGCGGGTCGGGACAGGTGCTCGACCACGCGACCGCACCCGGCGGCGGCGGCGCGTCGCCCGGCAACCCGATCCTCGTCGACCCCAACGGGGTGGTGACCTACCAGGGGACGTCGGGGACGGCGATCACCAACCACCACTGGTACGTGGACCTCGACGGCATCGAGGTGCAGAGCGGCGGCTCGCCCAACACCGGCATGGAGACGTCGACGCACGGGACCAAGAAGATCTCCGACTTCCTGCCGGCCCACATCATCACGGGCACGTACTACGTCGACGGCGCCATCAGCGGCACCGGCGGAGAGTGCAGCGGGTCGGCGTACGTGAAGATCGAGGGCGACCCTGCCGCGACCGCGGCCTTCGGTCTGGTGGTGGTCCTCTTCCTCCTGGCGCTCTGGCTCTTCTACGCCGGCATGCCCGACGAGGCCGAGGAGATGCTGGACGTCGCCGACGAGCTCGGTCAGTCCCAGCCACCCCCGGCGCGCTAGGAGGAGGACGCACCATGGCCAAGACAAGGAAGGGTCATCCCGTCAAGGGCGCCATCGCCGGGCTCCTCCTCGGGCTCAGCGTGTCGCTCTTCCTGCTCATCTTCAGCCTCTGGGTCGTGAAGAGCCTGGAGTGGTACGCGATCGTGGTCGGCGCCGGCATCATCATCGGGATCCTCTGGGGGCTCTACGGCCCGGCGCGCCGGCGCAAGGAGTCCGCGGCGCCCGCGGTTCGTCAGCCGGCGGCGGTGGGCGCGACCCCGCCCGCGGCCCCCCCTGCGACGGGACCGGGTACGGGCGAGGGGCCGGGCGGGGACGTCGGCGAGCCGCCGGTTACTCCTCCACCGTCGTCCTGAGACCCCGAGTCGCTCCGCCGGGGACGGGGGCGCCCGGGTGGCCGGAGGGCCGTGCGAGGCCTCCCAATCGGCCTGTGAGCCCCGCAGTGGGCCCTCCCCCACCCTCGGTGGCTCTCTCCGTCGGCCGGTCAGGGTGACGCCCACCAGGGCCTCGTGAGCAACCATCGCCGACGGGATCGCCGGCGCCCACGAGGGGCTGTCTTGCGGCCCGGCATCCCCCGAGGAAGGCTTGCACGGTGACGAGCGACGCACCCCGGATCTTCGACGACGCCACCCTGGCGGCCAACCACCGGTCTCTGATCCGCTACCGGGTCATGGCATACGTGACCGGCACGCTCCTCATCGTCCTTGTCTTCGTGGGCGTGCCCCTGCAGGTGGCCGGGGTGACGTCGGCAGTGGCCAAGATCGTCGGCACCGGCCACGGCTTCCTCTTCCTCGTGTACCTGGCGGCGGCCTTCGACCTCACCGTGCGCCTGCGGGTCCCGATCCTGCGCATGATCCTTGTCCTGCTTGCGGGCACGGTCCCCTTTGCCGCCTTCTACGCGGAGCGCCGGCTCACCGAGTACTGCGAGCGCACGGAACGCCTGTCCCGGTGGGCCGAGGCCAATAGGGCCGGCGACGGCGGGATGGCTCGCCCGATCGGCTGGGCGCCGGCGGTCAGCGAAAGCGAATGACCTCCGCCGACACCACGGCGGCCGAGCGGCGCGCCACTGCGGGGCAGTGGACGACCCGGCGGGCACTCCTCGCCCATTTGGCGCTGCTGATCTTCGTGCCCGGGTGCATCGTCGCTTGCATCTGGCAGGTCGGCGTGGCCCGCTCGGGCAACGACATCGGGTGGGCCTACGCGGTGATGTGGCCGGTGTTCGCCGCCTACGCCGTGGTGCTGTGGTGGCACCTTGTCCATGACGACCCCGAGACC
>DASPTT010000141.1:0-22048 GCA_035623275.1 Acidimicrobiales bacterium | reverse complement strand
CCCTCCTGATCCTGGCCGCAAGCGGGCTGATCCTGGTCCAGCCGCGCCTGTCGCGCCTGGTCGCCGCCCGCCGCCGGCCGCACCCCCACGGGGGGCCGGCGCTCGTGGTTGGCGTCCTGCTCACCGGCATCTACGGCGGCTACTTCGGCGCCGCCCAGGGCGTGATCCTCCTCGCCCTGCTGGGGACCTTCATCGTCGACGGCCTGCAGCGGCTCAACGCGGCCAAGAACGCATTGGCGCTGATCGTCAACGCCGTGGCGGCCATCCTCTTCGCCTTGCGGGCCCACGTCGACTGGCGGGCGTCGCTTTGGATCGCACTGGGATCGATCGTGGGGGCGCAAGTCGGGGGCGTCGTGGGCCGGCGGCTCCCGGCCCGGGCCCTGCGGGTCGTGGCCGTGCTCATCGGCACGACCGTGGCGGTCGTGCTCCTCGTCCAAGAGCTCTGATGGGTTCAAGGGCCCTGACGGGGAGGTAAGAAGGAGACGTGCGCATCAGGAACGTGCCCACGGTCACCCGCCGTGGGTAGCCGGGACGAGGTGATGGCGGCCCTGCGCGCCGAATCGGCCCGCTTCGTCGCGCTGGCCGGCTCCCTGTCGCCGGCCGACGCCCTCGTCCCCGTGCCCACGCTGGCATGGAGCGTGGGGGAGACGCTTGCGCACGTCCTGACGGTCGTGCGCCGTGGCTTCGCCGACCGGCGCCGCAGCGCCACGGCCGAGGATACCGGCGCGCTCAACGCGCGGTGTCTCGAGGAGCTGGCGGCACGCGACCTGGCCGAACTGAGCGCCATGCTGCGAGACGACGTGCATACCGCCGTCGACGTGGTGTTCCCCAAGATCCCCGACGACCGGCGCTTCCCCTTCCACGGCGGGGTGCAGACGACGATGACCCCGGCATTGCACGTCGTGCTGGGGGAGTTCGTCGTGCACGGGTACGACATCGCCCGTGCGCTCGGCCGCGTGTGGCCCATCCCCGACGAGGTCGCACTGCTCCTCGCCCCGGGGGAGCTGCTCGGTGCCTGGGTCCGTGCCGACGCACCGGCGGAGCTCTACGACGTCCGTCTCACCGGGGCGCCACCGATGCGCTATCGGCTCGGTCCCCGGCGGCTGGTCGTCGAGCAGCCGCCGGCCGATCCCGGGATCGAGCCCGACGCCACCATCGAGGCGCAGCCGCGTGCCTTCGTGCTCGCCTTCTACAACCGCGTGCCGCTGGCCGACCCCGCCCTCGGGCGCTTCCTGTCGCGCTTCGTCCCCTCGTAGGTCACTCGAAGAGCTCGGTCACGCGCTCGGGGGGCCGGGCGATCAGCGCCCGGTGCCCGCGCACGACCACCGGTCGCTGCATGAGCTCGGGGTGGGCGAGGAGCACCCGGACCACGCCGTCGGCGTCCGCCACGTCGTCCACGCCGTAGCCTGCGGCGGCGAACCCCTCGTCGTCCTGGCGCACCAGCGCGGCGGGATCCCCGCCGAGCATGGCCAGCAGCCGCCGGACGGCGACCTCGTCGGGCGGGGCGACGAGGTACTCGACGACCTCGTAGGGCACAGCGCGCTCGTCGAGGATCGACGCCGTGACCCGGCACTTCGAGCACGACGGGTTGAAGTACACCGTGGTGTCGCCCATCGTGCTCACGGTACCCGCCGAGGGGTAAAGATGCGGAGGTGCCCGACGACGAGGTCCGCGGTCACGGGGCGCTCACCGCTGCGTTGCTGGTGGCGTCGCCCCGGCTCGACGACCCCAACTTCAACCGCACCGTGGTGCTCGTCCTCGACCACGGCGAGGAGGGTGCGCTCGGGGTGGTGCTCAACCGGCCGACGAGCCTCGACGTCTCCGAGATCCTCGAGCCCTGGCAGGACGCGGCGGCGGCCACGCCGCCGGCCACGGTGTTCCGCGGCGGGCCCGTGTCGCCCGACGCCGTCATCGGCCTGGCCCGCGCCGCGCACCCGCCGCGGGTCGACGAGCGGTGGCGGTCGTTGCTCGGCCCCGTGGGCACCGTGGACCTGGGCGTGGCGCCCGAGGACCAGCCCGTCGCGCTCGACGCGATCCGCCTGTTCGCCGGCTACGCCGGCTGGACCACGGGGCAGCTCGAGGCCGAGATCGAGGAGGGCGGATGGTTCGTCGTCGACGCCCGGCCCGACGACGTCTTCAGTACGGATCCCGAGCGTCTGTGGCACGACATCCTGCGCCGGCAAGGCGGCGAGCTCGGCCTCCTGGCCGGGTATCCGCCGCACCCGTCGCTCAACTGACACCCGTCGGCGCGCGCGGCCGCTGGCTACCATGCCGCCGTGCCAGGACCCGACGATCGGCGGCCGCCTGGGCATGCGGTGCGCCGGGTGGAGGAGGCCGACGTCGCCACGCTGGTCGAGGTGCTCGTGCGCGCCTTCGACGACGACCCCATCGCCCACTACTTCTTCCGGGGCCCGAACCGCCACCGCCGGGGGCTGCGCCGGTTCTTCGACGTCCAGATGCGCCGGGAGTACGTGGCCACCGGGGAGGCGTGGACCACCGACGACCTCGCCGGGGCCGCGCTGTGGTCGCCGCCGGGTCGCCCGCGCCCCGGCCTGCGCGACCTCGTGCGGCTGCTCCCGCTGGTGGGCGACCTGCTCGGTGTGGGGCGTGACGCGCTCGACGTGGCGCGCTTGCTCACCGACGTCGAGCGGGCGCGCCCGGCCGAGCCCCACTGGTACCTGGGGGTCCTCGGCACCGATCCGCCGCGCCAGGGCCGAGGTGTGGGGAGCGCGCTGCTGGGGGCCGTGCTCCCGAGGGTGGACGAGGAGGGGAGGCCCACCTACCTGGAGACCTCCAAGGAGGAGAACATCGCGTTCTACGCCCGGCACGGCTTCGCCGTGACCGGCGAGATCGACGCCGCCCACGGCGGCCCGCGCCTGTGGCTCATGTGGCGCGAGCCCCGGGCGCCCGCGAGCTGACACGGGGGGTCGTGCTCGGACGGCGCGTTCGGGGGAGGGTCCGAGCGCACCCGGTCAGCCGTTGGGCACGCCCATCACCCGCAGCGACCCCTCGGCCCGAGACGGGCTCGTCGCCGACACGGGATGGAGCCCGTCGGGGAGCCGGTCCGGCGTGGCCACCAGCTGCAGCAGGACCTCCAGCACGGCGCGCGCCGACGCCGAGGGCAGGCCGCGGCTGCGGATGGCCAGCCCCACCTGGCGGCGGGGGAGGCCGTCGACGAACACGAGGCGGAACCGGTCCCGCAAGTGCATGGGGACCGCGGTGGCCGGGAGCACGGCCGGCCCGTAGCCCTCGAAGGTGAGCGAGGCGAGCAGGCGGACGCCGTCGAGCTCGGCGCGTGGGCGGAGGACCACCCCGGCCGGGTTGGTGGCGGCGTCGATCTCGGCCCGGAACGGCGTGCCGGGCGCGGGAAGCAGCAGCTCGAAGCGCGCCAGGTCCTCCAGCATCACCCGGCGTTCGCCCCGGAGGGGGTCGTCCGCCACCGGGACGACCAGGACGAGGTCCTCGGCGAAGAGCGGCGCCGACGACAGGTCCCGGCCGGGGACCGGGAGCGACACGATGGCGAAGTCGAGGCGGCCGTTGGACACCTGCGGTTCGAGGCCGGTCGTGGTGCCGTCGGCCACCACCAGCCGGATCTTGGGGTGTCGGACGGCCAGGTCGGCCAGGACCAGGGGGACGAGCCAGCGCGCCGTGGTCCCGATCATCCCGGCCCGCACCGTGCCGCTCACCTCGGCCCGAAGGGCTCCGAGGTCGCCGGTCAGGGCGTTGAGCTCGCCGAGGACGCGATAGGCGCGGGCCACCACCACCTCGCCCTCTGGGGTGAGCCGGCCCTCGCCCCGGTCCACCAGGTTGAGGCCGAGCTCGCGCTCGAGCCGCGCCACATGGGCCGAGATGTTGGACTGGACGGTCCCCAGCGTGTCCGCCGCCGCGGAGAACGAGCCGCTCTCGGCCACCGCCACCAGGGCTTGCAGGTGTCGTAGCTCCATCGGAAATAATGATACGACAAATCTGTAATAGCTGTTTGACTGATCGTTGCCGAGGGCGCAAAATGGTCCCAGATTCCAGGGAGCCGGATCCCCCCTCCGGCCCTGTCGAGTCCATGCGAAGGGACCGGTTACCCCCCCAACCGGTCCCTTCGCCGCGTCCGGGGCCCGGTGCTCGGGCCGCGGACGCGGGCCGTGGACCGCGCCCGGCGCCGCCCTCCCCCGGCGGGGCGAATGCCGTCGACGCCAGGCGCGGGGACGAAGGGGGAGCGGCGGTATGGTCTCGGCCATGGCGACCGAACGGACGCCCCCGACGTCGGCCGCCGCTCCGCCTCGTGCGGTCGGTGACGGCAGGGTGCGCGGAGCGGCCTTCGTCGACCTCGACCGGACCCTGCTGCGCGGTGCCAGCGGCCTGACCCTGAGCGTGGCCATGCGTGCCGAGGGCCTATTCGAGGGCAGGCCGTCGATCCCCGGCGAGCGGTTCTTCTACGACTTCTACGACCTCGTCGGCGAGACCCTGCCGTTCATGGCCATGGTCCGGGCCGCCGCCCGCTTCGTGCGCGGCTGGTCAGTGGAGGCGGTGCACCGCGCCGGAGCCGCGGCCGCGCCGGAGCTGGCCAAGCTCGTCCAGCCCTATGCCCCGGCCGTGCTGGCCGAGCACCGGGCCGCCGGCCGGCAGCTGGTCCTGGCCACCACCTCGCCGGTCGACCTGATCGGCCCGTTCGCCGAGCTCTTCGGCTTCGACCACGTGCTGGCCACGCGCTATGACCGACTGGACGGCCGGTACACGGGCCGCATCGACGGCGAGTTCGTGTGGTCGACGGGCAAGCTGGCCGCGGCGCGCCGCTTCGCCCGCGAGGAGGGGGTCGACCTCAAGGCCTCCCACGCCTACTCCGACAGCTTCTTCGACCTCCCCCTGCTGCGCGCCGTCGGGCATCCCCACCCGGTCAACCCCGACCGGCGCCTGCACTTCGCGGCGCGGATGTCGCGGTGGCCGGTCGAGCGCTGGGACCGCCCGCCGGGCGTGCCCACGCTGGGCGGGCTCGAGCCCTACGACGTGCTGCGCCACGTGGTGCGGCCCGAGATCTTCCCCTACGCCCGTTTCGACATCCAGGGCGTCGAGCACGTGCCGGCTCGCGGGCCGGTGCTGCTGGCCGCCAACCACCGCAGCTACTTCGACGTTGTCGCGCTGGCCATCGTGGCGGCGCGCATCGGGCGCCCGGTGCGGTTCCTCGGCAAGAAGGAGATCTTCGACGCACCGGTGATCGGCCAGCTGGCGCGGGCGCTCGGCGGCATCAGCGTGGATCGCGGCGAGCGCCCCGACCAGTCCCTGCGCGAGGCGCGTCGTGCCCTCGAGGCCGGCGAGATCGTGGCCGTGCTCCCGCAGGGCACGATCCCGCGGGGCCGAGCGTTCTTCGACCCGCACCTCAGGGGCAAGACCGGCACGGCGCGACTGGCGGCGGTGACCGGCGCGCCTGTCGTCCCCATCGGGCTGTGGGGCACCGAGCACGTCTGGCCCCGCAGCGCCCGGGTGCCCGACTTCACGGGGCTGTGGCATCCACCCGTCGTGCACGTGCGCGTGGGTCATCCGGTGGTGCTCGAGCTCGAGGACGCGGTCGAGGACACGGCGACGATCATGTCGGCGATCACCGACCTGCTTCCCGCCGAGGCCCGCGTGTCGCACGAGCCCACGCCCGAGGAGCTGGCCCGAACGTTCCCGCCCGGCCACGCCGGCTCGTGATCGACGGCGCGTCGGGTCCCGCGCCCGGCCCGCTCCCGTGGCGTGCCCGCCTGGCGCGCCAGGCCACGCTGCGGGTGGGCCACGTCTCGCGGCGCCTCAGGCTCGGGAGCGGATCGGTCATCGGCGGGCGCGTCGGGCTCACGCTCGACCCGCACCTGCTCGACGCATTGGGCGCTGGGCGACAGGTCGCGCTGGTCAGCGGCACCAACGGCAAGACGACGACGACCAAGCTCCTGACGGCGGCCCTCGGCGGCCGAGAGCGCGTGGCCACCTCGGCGGCGGGCGCCAACCTGCCCGCCGGCCTGACCGCCGCCCTGGCCGGTGCGCCCGTGCAGCGGATCGCCGTGCTCGAGGTGGACGAGGGGTATCTCGGCCGGGCCGCCGAGGCGCTGTCCCCCGAGGTGGTCGTGCTGCTCAACCTCTCGCGCGACCAGCTCGACCGGGTCAACGAGGTGCGCAAGGTGGCCCGGCGCTGGCGGCAGGTGGCCACCGTGCTCCAGGGGGGCACCGTCGTGGCCAACGCCGACGACCCGCTGGTCGCGTGGGCGGCACAACCCGCGCCCCGGGTCGTGTGGGTCGCCGCCGGGCAGCGCTGGCGCCAGGACTCGGTCGGGTGCCCCGCGTGCGAGGGCCGACTGACCTTCGCCGAGGACGGTCCCGACTGGCGGTGCGCCTGCGGGTTCGAGCGCCCCGAGCCCACGGTGGTCATCGAGGCGGGAGCCGTGGTGGCCGACGGTGCGCGCTTCCCGCTGCGCCTGGCGCTGCCCGGGCACTGCAACGAGTCGAACGCGGCGATGGCGGCCACGGCAGCATCGGTGCTGGGGGTGGACGTCGGCTCGGCGCTCGACGCCATGGCCGACGTGCGCGATGTCGAAGGGCGCTTCGCCTCGGTGGCCCACGAGGGGGTGCGAGCCCGCCTGCTGCTGGCCAAGAACCCCGCAGGATGGCTCGAGCTGCTCGACATGCTCGACGACGGCACCCGGCCCGTCGTGGTCGGGATCAACGCTCGCATCGCGGACGGCCGTGATCCGTCGTGGCTGTGGGACGTGCCCTTCGAGCGCCTCGCCGGCCGCCTGGTGGTGGCCACGGGGGAACGCTGTCTCGACCTGGCGGTGCGGCTGCGACACGCCGGGGTCGTGCATCGCACCGAGCCCGACCAGCTGCGCGCCCTGCACGCCGCCGGTGCCCCCGAGGTGGAGTACGCGGGCAACTACACGGCGTTCCAGGACCTGCGCCGCCACCTGGCGCGCGTCGAGGGCCCCAGGCGGCTGCGCCCGGGGGCCCACCACGGGGCCCCGCCGGAGGCGCGGGGCCCCGAGGAGGCCGTCCCCGCCGGGCGCGGGGGCGGCGCGCGCCCCGGCGCCTCGGCGCTGCGGGTCGTCGTGGTGCATCCGGACCTCCTCGGTACCTACGGCGACGGCGGCAACGGGCTCGTGCTGGCCAGACGTGCGGAGTGGCGCGGGATCCCCGTCGAGCTCGTGCTCGCCGGGTCGGGGTCACCCCTGCCCGCCATGGGCGACGTCTACTGCCTCGGCGGGGGCGAGGACGCGCCGCAGGTCCAGGCCGCCGAGCTGCTGCGCGCCGGGCCGCTCGCCGCGGCCGCCGACCGGGGTGCCGTCGTGCTGGCGGTCTGCGCGGGCTACCAGATCATCGGGTCGAGCTTTCCGGCCGCGGACGGGCGGCGCTGTCGCGGGGTGGGCCTGCTCGACGTCGAGACCGTGAAGGGCCCGGGACGGCGGGCCGTGGGCGAGCTCCTCGCCGAGCCGTTGGCCGACCGCGCCGCGCCGGGGCCGGGCGGGCGCCCGTGGCCCGACGACCTCGGGCTGCTCACCGGGTTCGAGAACCACGGGGGCGTGACCCGCGTCGGGCACGACGCCCACGCCCTGGCCGTCGTGCGCAGCGGCGTGGGCAACGGCACCGGCGACGGCACCGAGGGTGCGTGGGCGGGACGGGTGGTCGGCACCTACCTCCACGGCCCCGCGCTGGCGCGCAACCCTGCCCTCGCCGATCTGCTGCTGTCCGTGGCCACCGGCGAGACCCTCGGGCCCCTGGAGGACGTCGAGGAGCGCGCGCTGCGGGCCGAGCGCCTGCACGCCGTGCACGCCGGTGCCCCCCGGCGCGTCCGCCGGATCGGGATGCCCGCCACGGGCAGGCTGGTGGGAGGTCGTCGTCCGTGACGGCGCGCGCCGACGCCATCGACGTGTTCGACGTGGCCACGTCGTGGTTCCTCGACGTCGTGACGGGCATCGCCCCCGCCGCCTGGGCGGCCCCCGGCCTCGGCGTGTGGAACGTGCGGGAACTGGTCGGCCATTCGGCGCGGGCGATGGTGACGGTGGAGCAATACCTGACCCTTCCCGACCACGTGACCGACGGGGAGCCACCCGCGGCACCCGACGACGCGGACGGCGAGGCCGCGACGGCACGCGCCGCGTCGTACTTCGTCGGCCTGCGGGGCAACACGGCCTTGCACGATGACGTGGCCGAGCGCGGCCGGCAGGCCGGAGCACAGCTCCCCGCCGAGGCGGGAGCGGTGCTGGCCACACTGGAAGCCCAAACCGCACGCGTGCTCGCCGCGCTTCGGGCCGCGCCGGCCGGTGCCTACTTCCGCACGCGCTTCGGGTCGGTGCCGTTCACGGCCTACCTGCGCACCCGCACCGTCGAGCTCGCGGTGCACACCGTCGACCTGGTGCGCGCCTGTGGCGGTGAGCCCGAGATGCCGGCCCCGGTGGCGTCGAGCGTCGTCGCCGTGCTGGGGGAGCTGGCCGTCCAAAGAGGGTCCGGCTTCGAGCTGATCGCGGCCGTGAGCGGGCGCGTCGCCCTGGACCCGGCGTTCGGCGTCTTTCGCTGACGTGACGCACGGCGCGCGGCGTGGCCGAGCGGAGGTCAGTCGGGCCCGGGTGGTGCGCTGACGCCGTCTGCACCAGCGGCCATCCGTCTGGCGCGCCGGCGGGTGCCGATGGCGGCCGCCGAGCCGCTGGCCACGGCCAGCGTGCCGAGCACCACCAGCGCGCCGGTCAGCCAACCCGCGCCCAGCCGGCGCGCCGCGACCGCGTCGGCCAGCGGACGGAGCGCGCCGGGCGGCGCCGTGGCCGCTGAGGTGGTCGTCGACGGGGGCGCGCCGGTCGCGGTGCCGGGCACGGGGGGCGCGGTGACGGGCGCGGCGACGGTGGGCGCCGGGGCCGGGGCGGGCGGTGCGAGGGACGGTGCCGGAGCGGGTGGCGGGGCAACGGCGTCCGGCTGGCGCGCCTGGCCCGAGTCCGGCGACACCATGAGCGACGACTCGTCGACGGCGTCGAAGGCGCTCGCCGGCACCGTCTTCAACTCGTCGACGAGCGACTGGGGCCAATTCGGGTCTGCGGACCCACCGAAGTACCAGTTGCTGCCGTTGTCGGCCAGGATCAAGCCGTAGTGCTGCATGGCTCGAAGGATCACCTGGGCCTGGGGTGAATACCCCGAGATGTCGAAGCTGGCGCGCAGGCGAAAGCGCGCCCCCATTGGGGGGAGGGACGGGTCCGATCGCGCCCCGGCCTCGTGACGTGCCGGCCAGATGAAGCTGGTGTCCGTGCTCTCGGCGGTCATGCGGATGGCGTGGGTGACGTTGCCCGCGAGCACTTCGTCGTATCGCAGGATCCCCGGGAGGATGGGCAGCCCCGCGGCGTCGGCCGACGTCCAGGTGGCCGGTCGCAGCGCGTCGGAGCGGAGGTTCCAGATCGCGCCCGAGCCCGCCGTCGACCCGCCCGGGCTGTAGGTGGCGTCGTAGAGCTCGAAGAGGGTGCAGGTCGAGGGGTCCACCATGATGGCGTGGCGGTCCCCGGTGGCGTCCTGTCCGCCCTCGATGGGCGTGTCCGCGCCCAAGGGGTACGGCCCGGGATCGCTCTCGTCCGCGTAGTCGAAGGCGACGGGGACGAAGGGATGGCCGGCGGGGACGACGGTGAAGGGCATGCCGTAGGGGTTGGCGGGGTCGCCGGAGGGGCCGAAGTCCGGATGCAGGTTCGTCGTCGACGCAGCCATCGACGCCGTCCACGCCGCGCTGTGGGGGTCGACCGGGAGGGTCGAGATGTCGGTGTTCCACACGTTGTCGGCGGGGAACATCGGGCAGCCGGGGGCGCCCGGCACGGGGGTGCCGGCGAGCGCGACCGGCGGGGCGGTGACCCCGAGGGCCAGGCTGGCGAGCGCCGCGGCGGCGGCGCCGGCGCAGGCCCGCCGCAGAAGGCGGCACCTCGTGCCCTGCATGTCTTGATCATCGACCGCCGCCGGGCCCGACCTGAGTGGGCCGGGCGAGGTTCCCGCCGCGGCCGCCCACCGGCACATCCGCGACGGCACACCCGGGGCGACGGCCTCGAGCGCATCGGATTCCGAGATGTCGCGTCGGCGCCCACGCCTTCGGCCCGGCGGGCATCCGCATGACGACGGCGCTCGACGAAGGTTGACGGCCCGTTGGGCGCGTCCCAGCAGCGTCGGCCGCGGGGCCCGCACGCCCGCGGTCAAGTCCCCTTCGACGGATGCCGAAGAGGACGTGGTGCGGGGGAACGTTGGGAGCGGAAGCCGCAGCGGAATCGCCACCGGCAAGGTCCTCGTCGGCGTGGCCGTCCTCGTGGGCGTGGCCGTCGCGCTCGCCGGGCCCTCGGGCTCATCTGTGGCTCTGACCTCGACCCGGGCCGGCGCGACCGCCACAGGGTCCCCGGGCGCATCGGGTGCCGGCCCCGGCGCGTCGTCGCGAGGAGCGAACGCCGGCTCGTCGGCCACACGCTCGACCACGACGACGACCGCGTATCCCACGACCACCACGACGTCGTCGACCACCACCACGACGTCGTCGACCACCACCACGACGTCCGCACCGGCGGCGATCGCCGTGTCCAAGCCGTGCGCGGGCCCCCCACCGGTGGCCAGGGCCATGGGCGGTGCGTGGAGTTGCACCTTCGACGACGAGTTCGACGGCACGAGCCTCGATCGGAGCAACTGGGTGGTGCAGGTGACGGCCGACAGCGGCTACACGTCGGGGCGCACGGCCTGCTTCGTCGACTCGCCGAACAACGTGTCGGTGTCGGGGGGCGTGCTCTCCCTGACGGCCAGGCAGGAGCCGGCGCCGTTCACCTGCACGGATCCCGCCGGAAGCTTCACCACCTCGTACACGAGCGGGATGGTCAGCACCTATGACCTCTTCGACCAGGCCTACGGCCTCTTCGAGGTGCGCGCCGCGCTGCCGCCGGCCACAGCCAAGGGCCTCCAGGAGACGTTCTGGCTGTGGCCGCAGGACGCCGACAAGTACGGGTCGACGTGGCCCGACTCCGGCGAGATCGACTTCGCCGAGTTCTACAGCGAGTACCCGAGCCTGGTGATCCCCTACATCCACTACAAGGAGGCGTCGGCCGACCCCGACGTGACCTCGTACCACTGCACGGTGGGCGACGTCTCCCAATTCCACACCTACGACGTGCAGTGGACGCCGTCGTCGATCACCACCTACTACGACGGCAAGGTCTGCATCGTCGACCGGTGGGACCCGGCCGCGCCGCTGGTGGCGCCCCAGCCCTTCGACCAGCCCTTCATGGTCTCGCTCACCCAGGCGCTCGGCGTGGGGACCAACGCCTTCGAGCCCGGGGTGACCCCCCTGCCCGCCACCACCCGGGTCGACTACGTCCGCGTCTGGCGCTGACCGGCGCTGACGGCCGCCGCCCACCGCCTGCCGGGCCTCAGCCGCGTCGCAGGGCCCAGCGCCGCTCGTCCACCTCGTCGCCGGGCGCCGGGCCCAGCGCCCACGACCGGCGCCACGGCCCCGCCACGGGGCCCCGAGGCGAGGGCGTGGTGCCCGCCGCCGCGCGCCGGCGCGCCGACCACCAGTCGCTGCGCACCTCGTCGGCCATCGCCCCCAGCACCGTCTCGATCCGCGCCCCGAAGTGGCGGGCGTCCTCGCCGTCGTCGGGGACCATCGGCAGACCGAAGGTGACGCGGGTCGAGTTGCGGCGCAGCCGGTCCCCCTCCTTGGGGAGGATGCGGTAGGTCCCCTCCAGGTGCACGGGCACCACCGGCCGTCCGGTGCGCACGGCCAGGTAGGCGGGCCCGCCGCGGAACTCCTGGAACCAGCCGTCGGGAGTGCGGCCCCCTTCGGGGTAGATCACCAGGTTCCACCCCTCGAGGAGGAGCTCGGCGGCCAGGTCGGCAGAGCGCCGGTTCACCCGGTGGCGCTCGATGGGCAGTGCCCCGAGCAGCAGCGCCCACAGGTGTCCCTTCCACCGGCGGTCGAAGAAGTGGTCGGCGGCGGCGGCCACCACGGCCCGGTGGCGGACGCGCGGGGGGAGGACCGACAGGAGGACGGGCGTGTCGACGTGGCTCGAGTGGTTGGCCACGAAGATGGCGGGCAGCTCGACCAACTCGAGGAGCTCGAGCCCCTCCACCGTGGGGGTGGCCACCGCGTGCGTCAGCGGGCGTGTGACGTTGTCGAGGAGCATGGCGCGCACGAAGCGGGCCGGATACCGCCTCGCCCAGTCGGTGTCGTAGTCGACGCCCAACGCACGCTGGGGCGCGGGCCGCTCCAGGCCCCCGGGCCAGGTGGGGGCCGACCAGGGGAAGCCCGACGGGCGCGCCCGGCCCGTGCGGGACCGCAGACGCGCCAGGGTGTCGGGGAGGGTCACGTCACGTCCGCCATGAGCAGTGGCGGGCTGTGGAGGTGGGTGAGCGTGGGGTCGGGGCCGACGACGTCCCGGGCCATCTCCAGCGCGTCGGCCAGGGTGCTCGCCCGTCGGAAGCCGAGGCGGTGCACCGCCTCGCGGTCGCCGCCGACGACGATCACCGCGCCCAGGTGCTCGAGCGCGTGGGCGCACCAGTACCACATGTAGAAGGGGTGGACGCCGTGGTACGCGTGGCCCGTCCGGTAGAGGTGGATGTACCACGGGTCGGTGGCGAAGGACTCCTCGTACTTGCCGATGGACAGCGGGTCGGTGGTCTCGGTGAGGACCTGCTCGAAGAAGTCGATATAGCTCGGGTGGTGCCCGGGGTGGAACTCGTTGGGCGTGGGGTGGTGCAGGATCAGCACGCCGCCCTGGCGCACCAGGGGCTCGCCCCGGTACATGTTGAAGAAGTAGCCGAGTCCCAGGCACGCCACCAGGATGGGGTTCATGACGGAGTTCACGTTGTAGGGGCAGATGTAGGGCAGCCCCATGGTGAGGATGTCGGTCTGGCCCTCCACCGGGACGAGCTGCTGCGCGTAGACGCGCTCGGTCGTCCGGGCGTGGACCGCCTCCACCTCGCCGGCCTGCACCGAGGTCATCCGGTGCGGCGAGCGCACGCCGTGGAGGATCTGGCGCGCCAGACGCGGAGGCGTGAGCTCGAGCGAGCGCGAGGCGCCGAGGAACGAGGCGCGGTCACGCACCGTCCACTCCCACTCGCGACGCTGGAGGAAGCGGAACTGCTCGGGGAAGGTGTCCGTGTTCAGCGTGGTCTCGATCTGGAAGACCTTCACCCCGCTGGCGGCGATGTGCCGGCCCATGCGCCAGTTCGACGAGTGCAGCTCCGAACGGTGCTGGTCCATGAACGAACGGCTGTGCTGCATGGTCCGGGCGTTGTGGTGGTGGCGCAGGCTCCGGTAGCTGGCCAGGCCCGTGGCGACGCTCTTGTGGCCGCCGTCCATGGCCACCAGGTTGATGTTCACGTACACGAGGAGGTCGGACTCCGCCGCGCGGCGGTTGATCTCGACGTCCTCCCCCTGGTCGGTGACCCCCAGGTGCACCATCCCGTCGGGGTCCTCGGCGTCGTGCTGCCAGAGCAGGTCGTGGGGCGCGAAGGCGTCGTAGACGCGGTCGCCGAGCGCATGGCGCAGCTCGGCCTCGGTCATCCTGCGATGGAGGGCCAGCGCGGCGATGAGCACCACGTCGTCGATCCCGGCCGCCGCGGCCAGCTCCAGGACCTGCTCGACGACCAGCTGGCGCACGTCGGGGCGCCGCATCGGGGGCAGGGGCAGGGAGACGTCGTCGAAGGCGATGGTGAGGCGCATCCCCGGGCGCAGCAGCGCCGGCAGCGGCGCCGCGTCCCCGAGCGGGTGCAACAGGGCGTGGCGGATGGCGGCCACGGGGTCGGCCAGGGGGGCCAGAGGCTCGGGCCCGTAGACGACGCGGCTGCCCGCGGGCAGGCGCTCGAGGACGAACTGCTCGCCGTGCCAGAACAGCGTCGGCGGCGTCGAGCGGTCGACCTCGAGGACGAATCCGGGCCTGGGGCTCATGACGGGGGTCCTTTCGGGGTGCGGCGGGTCGGGCCCCGCCGGTCGCGTCGGGCACGGGGGCCCGACGCGGCGTCCGCCCGGGGCGGCCGGGCCCGCAGGTCGAAGACGATCTTCACCGCGCCGCGCCGACCGGCCGCGCCGGCATGGGCCAGCGCCTCCTCGTAGCGCTCGATCGGATAGCGCGCCGAGACCAGCCGGCCGAGCTTGTGCTCGCGCACCACGTCCATGGCGATCTCGAAGGTGCGTCGCACCGTGCCGTCGACGGTCTCGGCGCCGTAGGCGTAGGCGCCGGTGAGCGCCACCTCGCGATGCCAGAGCGGGGCCAGGTCGACGTGGACCTGGCCCGGCATGCCCACCAGCACGATACGGCCGCGGGGGCGCACCATGGCCAGGCACTCGCGCAAGGAGTCGGCGCTCCCGACGCAGTCCACGACGACGTCCGCGCCGCCGGTGAGCTGGCCGGCGTTGGCCAGCGAGCGCGACCGGCGGCGCACCGCCCGGGGCAGCTGGCTCGGCGTGACGACCTCGTCGGCGCCCAGGGACGCCGCCAGCCGCCGCTGCTGGGGGTGCTTGGCTCCCGCCACGAGCGTGGCGGGCGTGGTCAGGGTGGCCAGGGCGGCGATGGTGGCCAGCCCGAGCGTGCCTGCGCCGAGCACTGCCACCACGTCGCCCGGGTCGACCTCGGCGTCCAGGGCGGCATGCACCGCGCACGCCGTCGGCTCGATCATCACCGCGTCGTCGTCGCTCAGGTCGTCGGGGACCTCGTAGAGCTGGCTGCGGTGCGCCACCAGCCCTGCGGTCGACCAGCCGCCACCGGTGTCCGCGCAGTAGCCGATCTGCAGGCCGGGCGACAGGTGCCCGTAGGCGACGCGTTCGCAGCCCCCGGTGCGCCCCTCCGCGCAGGCGTCGCACGGCGGGGTGATGCCGCGCGGGATGCAGCCGATCACCGGCTCGACGACCACGCGGGTCCCCGCCGCCGGCGCGTCGGGTCCGCCGCCGCCCTCCTCGACCACGCCGACGACCTCGTGGCCGGGGACGAAGGGGAAGCTGACGAGCTCCTCGAAATAACGGGAGCTCTTGCCGTCCACGGTGGCGAGGTCCGATCCGCAGATGCCTGCCAGCACCGGCCGGACCCGGTACCAGTCGGGGCCCGGCAGCACCGGCGGGTCGACGTCGGTGAGCCGCAGCGGGCCGACGGGCGCGCCGCGGCCCGAGCCCGCCACCATCGCCGCCACGCGGGAGGCGGCGAAGCGGGGCAGGTTCCGCTCGAAGACCAGCGCCTTCACCGTTGCTCCCCGTCGGCGCCGGCCGGGACGCCGGCGAAGGCGTCGAGCACGCCCTGGAGCGTGGCCCACGGCCGGCGTCGCTCGTGGTCGAGCGGGCCCATGGGCAGCAACGGGCGCGCGCCGCCGCGCGCCTTGTCCCACTCCTCGACGTGCCAGCCCCGCCGGCGGGCGATGGCGGCCAGCTTGGCCTCGGGGTTGACGGCCACCGGGAAGCCGACGCACTCGAGCAGCGGGAGGTCCGAGGCGGAGTCCGCGTAGGCGACCGACTCGCCCAGGTCGAGGCCCTCGGCCGACGCGTACTCCGCCAGCACCAGGGCGCGTGCCTCACCCGTGGGCGGGAGGCGGTCGAGGCGCCCGGTGAGCCGCCCCTCGGCGTCGGTGCCCAGCTGCGCGCACACGACCTCGTCGAACAGCGGTCGCAACGGCTCGACCACGAAGTCGAGCGCGCCGGTGATCAGCACCGTCCGGTGCCCCAGCGCCTTGTGCTTGCGCACGCGGGCGATGCCCGCGGGGAAGGACTTGGCCAGCAGCAGGTGGTGGAAGAGCTCCTCGGCGTCGCGGCCGAGCACCGCCGCCGGGGCGCCCTCGTAGCGACGATAGAAGCTGCGGAGGAAGTCGCCGCGGTCGCGTCGGTCGAGGGCGAGCAGACCCGGCGCCTCGCGCAGGATGCGGGCGGTGAGCTTCATCCGCTCGCCCACGGGGAGGTGGCGGGTGGCGAGCCAGGCGTAGGACTCGACCACGTTGGAGGCCACCAGCGTGTTCTCCAGGTCGAAGGCGGCCAGGTGCCGATCCTCGGAGAGGATGGCGCGGCGCGCCCGCTCGCTCCGGGTGGCGACCACCGACCTGCCCGGCGTCGTGCGCACCCGGCCGTGCTCGATGACCGAGGGGAGGTGCACCTCGCACACGTAGTGCGGCCAGTCGATGACGCCGGGGTCGAAGCAGAAGGCCGCCTGGTCGGCGGGGCCCAGTCGCTCCCACAGCGCCAGGAGCCGGTCGACGCGAAAGCGCGCCTCCGTCTCGGTGTACGCGCCGTAGAGCTCGACGTAGCCCAGCGCCCGTTCCGCTTGGGTCCGCCGCTCCTCGAGGCGCGCGATCGCCCCCGCCCGCTCCCCGCGCACCGGCAGCGAGCCGAGCACGCGTTCGGCCACCCCCATGGCGCGCGTGGCCCGCTGGAGCTGGCGCTGGACGCGCCCGCGTCCGGGGAAGGACCACTCGGGCACCACGATCGGCTGGCCGTCGCTGTCGTAGAGAGGGTGCTCGAGGAACCACGTCTGGGCCAGGTCCACCAGCTCGCCGTAACGCAGCGGCTTCCGTACGCCCGAGGCGACCTGGTACACGCGGGGCCCGTCGGGGTCGGGGCCGGCCGCGGCCACGGCGATGATGGCGGCGACCACCAGGTCGACGGGGATGACGTCGATGACCCCCTCGGGGATGCCGGGGAACTCGCGCAGCAGGCCGCGCGCGTAGGAGATGATGATCGGCTCCGCCATCCGAAAGCCGCGGATCCACCCGGCCCGGGGCTCGGCGATGGCGGACTCGATGATCGACGGCCGGACGATGGTCATCGGGAGGCTGGGGTGGGCGGTCACCAGGGCCCGTTCGCCGAGGGCCTTGGTGAACGCGTAGGCGTCGGGCCATCCCAGCGCCTGGGCCCGCGCCCGCCCGGCCTCCACCAGCTCGGCGCGTACCCAGTCGTCGCGCCGCTTCTCGGCCCGTTCGGCGAGCAGGTGCGTGCCGGCCGCGCCGAGATCCGAACGGGCCGCCTTGGTGAAGCGGGCCAGGCGCGCCGGTGCGCGCGACGCGGCCTCGAGGTCGGCGCGCAGTCGCCGCGCCGCGCGGACCTCGGCATCGATGTCGACCTCGGTGGTGACGGTGGTGTGCGTCCGTGCGCGCGCTCCCGACGCCAACGCGTCGGTGGCCAGGATCTCGGCCGCCTCGCCCTGATGCGTGCCGGCCACGTACGCGGTCGACACGCTGACGAGGTGGGTCGGCGCCGCGCCCGGGTGGGCGGCGCGCCGGGCGTCGGCCGCCGCCTCGATGGCGGCGGCGACGCGCGAGGGTCCGAGGAGGTTGACCTCGACGGCCGCGTCGAGCGGGGAGTCGAAGGCGACGCTCGCGGCGGAGTGGACCACGACGTCGTAGCCGGCCAGGGCCTCGCGGCCCGCGTCGTCGAGCCCGAGGCCGTCGCGCCCCACGTCGCCGCCGAGCGCGTCGAAGCGGGCTGCGGCCATGGCCTCGAAGCCCTCGCCGAGCTCCTCGCGCAGACGGGCGAAGCAGTCGTTGCGCAGGATCTCGCGTTGGGCGCGCTGGCGGGCGTCGTGGCGCCGGGTGGGGCGCACCAGGACGTGGACCGTGCAGCCGGGGACGCAGCGCAGCAGGCGCTCGACCAGCGCCGTGCCCAGGAAGCCGGTGGCCCCGGTCACCAGGATGCGCTTGCCGGCCAGCACCTCGGTGATGGGCCCCAAGGGCGGGGATTCAGCCCCGGCGTCGGTCACGGCGCTTTGTCTACCATACGGTAGGTGAAACCGTACGACCCGGACGGGAGCGCGCCGAGCGCGCCGAGCGCGCCGAGCGCGCCGCCGTCGGCCGGTCGCCGGCCGGTGGACACGCCCGGGCGCATCCTCGACGCCGCCCTGGCGGCCTTCGGGACCCGGGGCTACGAGGCCGTGTCGCTCGACTCGCTGGCCGAGGGCCTGGGCATGCGCAAGCAGTCGATCCTCTATTGGTTCCCCTCCAAGGAGGCCCTGCTCGAAGCCGTCATCGACCGGTCTGCGGCAGAGCTCTCCGAGGCGCTGGAGGCGTCACTGGCCGGTGCCGGGGCGGGGTGGCCGAGAGTCGAGGCGGTGGTTCGCTCCGTGTTCCGCCTGGCGGCCCGCCGGTCCGAACTGCTGGGCCTCGTCCGTGAGGTCGGCCGGCTCGGCCCCCCCGCCGCCACCCGCCTCATGGTCGCCCTCGACCCGCTCGTCGAGCGTGCCTCGTCGTTCCTCGAAGCCGAGATGGCCGCCGGCCGCATGCGCCGGCACGAGCCCAGGCTCCTGCTCCTGGCCATCTACTCCACCGTGGTGGGGATGGTGACGGAGGTGGAGGTGCTGCGCGCACTGGGCGAGGAGCCGACCGCCCGGTCACTGGTGCGCCGCCGCCAGGAGATCCTGCGCCTCCTGCGCAGTGCGCTGATCGTGGACCCGTCCGGCGGGGACCGGTCCCCCGACGATGGTCAGGAGGGCGCGGGCGGGCGCGGGCGCGTCGGCTTGGGCGGCGTGTAGCGCTTCGACGCCGACGGCCCCTTGGGTGCCGGTTCTCTCTTCTTGGCGCGAGCGCTGGCGCGCGCCGCCGCCATGGTCCTCGCATCCTGCTGACCCCGCGGGGCGGGCCCTGTGCCGCCGCGTCCGGTGGTGCCGCCGCGTCCGGTGGTGCCGCCGCGCAGCGCGGTGAGCTCCTTCTGCCACTTGTAGGCACGGAAGATGAGCCAACCACCGACGAACCAGAACGGCAGCAGGAGCGGGAACCCGAACGAGGTGCCGAGGAACACCAGCGCGAAGCCGAGGAACGACCGTCGCCGGGTGAGGGCGGCGACGAGGACGAGTCCCGAGAGCACGAGGCTGGCGATGCCCAGGGTCACGAGCGCTCCGTGCGACAGCTGCCCCTTGACATGGGTGTGCGAGTGGAGGGCGGTGACGGTGGAGAGGATCCCGACGACGGCGCCGAGCGGTGCCATCACGATGCCGATGAGGCGCTCGCGGTCATCGAGGTACTTGATGGTGTGCGCCAGCTGCTCCGCCGTCATGCCCGAGGCGCCGGTGCGCTTGGCCGACGGCGGACGCCCGGCCACCGGGGCGGCTTGGACCTCGCCGGAGGGCGCTGGGGCCCCGGTAGCCTCGCCCTCGCCCTCGCGCTCGCCCTCGCCCTCGCCGGCCTCGGCCCTTCCTGCGGCGCTGCGCACGGCCTCGGCCCGAGGACGGGGTTTCGAGGTCGCGGCCGGCCTTGGCCGGGAGGGGGCCTCGTCGGGTGGCTCCTCGGCCTTGGCGTTGGCACCCAGCCGCGGCAGGGCGGTGAGGATCCGTTGGGTCAGGGTGAGCTTGGGGACGGCGCCGGGTTCGGTGCCCTGGTCCTCGTCGGCCATCTCGTCAAGGCTAGCCACGGGCCGCGCTCATCCGACCCCCGCGGGGTCCTGGTGCGGGGTGCGCAAGACGAGGCGCACGCCCAGGTTGCGCGCCGGCTCCACGACAGGGCAAGGGCCGGCCACACCGAGGACGGGTCCCGGGCGCAGGGCGTCGCCGACGACCGCAGGGTCGGAGACCGTCATGGCGAGGTGGTGGACGTGCCCTGGACGCCCGTCGAGGAAGCGCTCCACCGCGGGCGAGGGCCCGTCGTCGGACGGGCCGACCAGACGGAGGCGGAGGGGGCCCGTCCAGGCCAGGTCGACGGACCGCCACGCGTCTCCGGCGTGGTCCCCGTCGGCGACGACGGTCCCGCCGAGGAGGTCGTGGAACAGCGCCAGGGCCGGGCCGAGGTCGGCCACCACGTGGGTCACGTGCTCGAGGTCGGCGGGAGCCGTGGCCGGCCGCGGGAAGCCCTTGGGTGGAGGGGACGCCCACTCGGTGGCGGACTGGGCGAGCTGGACGACCACGCCGCCGGCCTGGCGAGGGTGGAGGAAGGCCTCCTGCCAGGTCGGGTCGCGCAGGTCGACGCCCACGGGGTCGAATCCCGCCGCCGACACCCGGGCGAGCGCCTGACGGATGTCGGGGACCTTGAAGGTGAGGTGGTGGGGTCCCGGTCCGTGCTGGTCCAGGAACCGGCGGAGGAAGGGGTTGGCCTCCCAGTCCCAGGGCTGGAGCACCTCCAGCCGGGCGCCGTTGCCGAAGCGCAGCTGGGCCGGCCCGAAGCCCACGTTGACCCCGCCGGACGCCCAGGCGCCTCCCAGCTCCTCCACGTAGCGCGGCCAGGCATCGGCCCAGCGCTCCACGGCCACGGCCACGTGGTCCAGGACGGCCACGGGGGCGCGGGCGTCGGGCGGTGTCGCTTCGTCGGGTCCGCTCACGGACTCAGGTTGCCCATGGCCGGCGGTCCCTGTCGAACCGGCCTTGCCGTGTAGACCGGCGCGCCGACCATGGCGTGTGGACCGGCGTGGCACGTGGTACGCCAGGGCCATGGATTTCCGTCGGGTCGCAGTGGCGACGCTGGCCGAGGAGGTGCGCCTCGGCAAGGTGGCGGCGCGGGAGCTGGTCGGACACGCGTTGGCGCGCATCGACACCCTCAACGGGGTGCTCAACGCCTTCGTGGCCCTCGACGGGGATCGGGCCATGGCCACGGCGTCGGCGATCGACGACGCCGTGGCGGCGGGGCGCGACCCCGGGCCCTTGGCCGGTATCCCGTTGGCGGTCAAGGACCTCGAGGACGCCGAGGGGCTGGTGACGACGCACGGGTCCGTGACCCGGGGACGCGGCCCGGCGGCGGCCGACTCGGCCTTGGTGGCGCGCCTGCGCGCCGCGGGCTGCGTGGTTGTCGGCAAGACCAACACACCCGAATTCGGGTGGAAGGCGGACACCGAGAACGCGCGCTTCGGCCGCACGCTGAACCCGTGGAACACCGAGCACATCGCCGGCGGGTCGTCGGGGGGCTCGGCAGCCGCCATCGCCGCGGGCATGGTCCCGCTGGCCACGGGCTCCGACGGCGGCGGGTCGATCCGGATCCCGTCGTCGTGCTGCGGCATCACGGGACTCAAGCCCTCGCTGGGCCGTGTGCCCAGCGGCGGGCCCACCGCGCCCGACTGGCAGCACCTGTCGACCAAGGGGGTGATGGGCCGCACGATTGCCGACGTGGTCGGCGCGCTGGAAGTGGCCGTGGGGCCCGACCCCAGTGACCTCCGGTCGCTGCCCAGGCCCGAGGCCTCGTGGCAGGCGGCCCTGGACGACGCCGCGCTGCCCGTGCGCGTGGCGTGGTCGCCGACGCTCGGCTACGCGCCGCTCGACGACGAGGTGCGGGCCGCGTGCGAGCGGGCGGTCGAGGCCGTCGCGTCCAGCGGAGTGGAGGTCGTCGAGCTCGACAGCGTGTGGGAGCGCGACCCGGTCGACGAGTGGCTGACCCTCACCATGGTCTACAGCCTGCGGTCGCTGGCCGAGACTCGGGGCACGCCCTTGTGGGCGCAGGTCGACCCCCTGCTCGCCGCGCAGGTCGACTATGCCGCCGAGCACGTGACCGCGCTCGACCTGGTGAAGGCGGAGGACGCCTGTCACCGGTTGAACCTCCGCCTGGTCGAGATCTTCCGTGACGTGCGCCTGCTGCTCACGCCGACCTGTGCGGCACCGCCACCCGAGGCGGCGCTCGGAGGCGCCGGACGGATCAACGGCGTGGAGGACTTCAACTGGGTCCGCTACACCTATCCCTTCAACATGACGCGGTCGCCGGCTGCGTCGGTGTGCGTCGGGCGGTCGTCGGCGGGCCTGCCCATCGGGCTCCAGCTGGTGGGGCCTCAGCACGCCGACCTGGTGGTCATCCGCTCGGCGGCCGCCATGGAACGGCTCGTCGGATTCGACGAGCTGGCGCCGACCGCTACGATCTCCCCGTCGGGCGCATAGCTCAGTTGGTTAGAGCGCAGCCTTCACACGTCCCCCGACTTTGGCGAAATGCCAAAACACCTTCTAGCAGGTAGAATTTTTGTGCTGCCGAGCACGAGGCGCAAAGTTATGCGCTGTTTCCGAGCGACGATGGGGTCGCTTACTCCGACTCCGGCTCGATTGACCCGCCCCAACTCTGAGCCAGGCCAAGGTGATTGGGCCTCGATGGCAGCCACGGCAACACTCCGTCGTCTTCGAACACGGCCGTAGCAATGACCGGCGCGCCGCAAGCAACTGGGTTCGGGTTG
>DASPTT010000140.1:0-5922 GCA_035623275.1 Acidimicrobiales bacterium | reverse complement strand
ACCGAGATCCTCGACATCGAGGACCTCGGCTTCGTGGAGAAGGGCAAGGGCGGCCCGGCCTCGCTCGAGGGGGAGACCGCCCTCGACGGGCGGATCCCCGTGAACCCCTCGGGTGGGCTCCTCGCCAAGGGGCACCCCATCGGCGCCACCGGCGTGGCACAGCTCACCGAGTGCTACTGGCAGCTGCGCGAGGAGGCCGAGGGGCGCCAGGTGGCCCTGCGCAGCGGGTTCGCGTTGCAGCACAACGTGGGCGGGCGCGGCTCGGGCGTCTCGGTGGTGAACATCCTCACCCGCGACCCGGCCTGATCGCCGGACGGCGCGCCGCCCGGTCCCTCCGGGCGGCCCGACCGGCGTGTCAGCGCACCCCGGTCCCGATGCTCAGGTCGTAGGCGTTCCACGGGTGCCCGTTGGCGTTGTCGGGCACGTACTCGACCAGGTCGCCCGACGGCGTGTGGGCATACACGTGGATCAGCAACGTGCTCAGATTGCCGAACTGGCTCTCCGCCCACACCGATGCCAGCCGTCCGCTCACCGCCCCGCCGCCCCCCGCGCCGACGGAGAGGTCGTAGGCGTTCCAGGGATGGCCGTTGGCGTTGTCGTTCACGTACTCGACCAGGTCGCCGCCCGGCGTCTGCACGTAGACGTGGATCAAGTCGTACGGCGATATGAAGAGCGTCAGGGCGCTGGGCGTCCCCGCGGCCGGCCCGCCGCCACCCGCCCCCGCGCTCAGGTCGTAGACGTTCCAGGGATGGCCGTTGGCGTTGTCGTTCACGTACTCGACGAGGTGGCCGCCCGGCGTGGTGGCATAGACGTGGACGAGGTCGTCGGCAACGCTGAGGACGCTCGTGGGATCGGCCGCCACCGGCGTCGCCCCGCCTGCCCCGATGCTCAGGTCGTAGACGTTCCACAGGTGCCCGCCCACGTCGTTGTCCACGTACTCCACGAGATGTCCGGCCGGCGTCCTGGCGTAGACGTGGACGAGGTAGTCGAAGGCCAGCGTGGCGGTCGGCTCACCGGCCACCGCCCCGCCCCCGGCTGCCCCCGCGCTCAGGTCGTAGGCGTTCCACGGATGGCCGTTGGCCCCGTCGTTCACGTACTCGACGAGGTGGCCGGCAGGCGTGGTGACGTAGACGTGCAGGAACTCGTCGAACCCGAGGACCACGCCCGGATCCGAGGCGACCGCCCCGCCCCCGCCCGCGCCGACGCTCAGGTCGTACGCGTTCCACAGGTGCCCGCCCGCGACGTTGTCCACGTACTCGACGAGATCGCCGCTCGGCGTGCGCCCGTAGACGTGGATGAGGTTGTCGCCTTCCGTGCCGCTGTGGGGGTAGAGGATGGCCGACGGGACCCCCGACACCGGCCCCCCGCCCCCGGCGCCGATGCTCAGGTCGTAGGCGTTCCAGTGACGGCCGTTGGCGCCGTCGTCGACGAACTCCGTGAGGTGGCCGTTCGCCGTCACCACGTAGTCGTGGATGAGGCCGTCCACGACGATCGCCCACACCGCCCCGTCGTTGCTGGCCGGCGGTGAGAGCAGGCTGCTCGGGGACGCATGCAGGCGTGTGACGTCGTGTCGGGCGTTCCCGGCCAGCAGGGCGAAGGCGAGCACGGTGGCGACGGCCACGGCCACCGCGACCCGACGCTGCCAATCCATCCGAAGCGTCATGTCAGCCCCTCTCCTTCGGCGACCGCGACCCGCCGCACCCGGCCCGCAACGACCCACGGGGCGCGACGCTCCGAACCTTAGGGGCAGGTCTGAGCCGTTGCAACGACGAGTCGACGACACGGCGCCGAGGGCCGTCGCGTCACCCCGCGGCACCCAGCGCGGCCACCTTGGCGACCAGATCGGAGAGCACCTTGTCCTGTGCCTCCAGGTGCTGCTGGATCTGCAGCGCCTCGTGGAGCACGGCCTCGGCGTCCTTGTACGTCTGCTCCGAGCGCTTGTCCGCCGCCTGGGCCTGGATGTTCTGGCCCACGATGATGATGGGGAGGAGCACCAACTGGAGGAAGTTGGAGCTGATCCAGGCGATGATGATCGTCAGGTTGTGGCTGGTGATGGCCGACGGCAGGCTGATCAGCGCGATCCCGGTGAAGATGTAGGCGCACCACATCGTCCCCACGATCACGGTGACGAACAGTCCGAAGCGCGCGTTGAAGCGGATCACCGGGTTGGGGTGGTGGATGCGGCGCTGGTCGCGGACGCGCACGGGCCCCGGCAGCGTCCCCGCCTCGTGCGCGGTCGTCCGCTCGTGGGGGACGTAGGTGAACGTGGCCGTGTCCGTCATCTTCCACCCCTCGTGCTCGGCGTGGCCCGCCGGGACCGGCGATCCCCGTCAGTTGAGCACCCGGCCGGTTCGGGCGGGTGCATGGCCCCGGGCCGGTCCCACCGTCACGACGGGGACACCGAGGGTGAAGGTGACCTCCGAGGACGTATCGCCTCGCGACTGGCTTGGCCGCCGAGGCAGCAGCCGACCTACTCGCCCTTCTTCCCCAGCAGGGGATGTGCCGGCATGCCCACGGGCTGGAGGTGCTGGCCGAGCACCTCGTGGAAGTGGGCGGCGACCTCGGCGGCGCTCCAGCCCCCCTCGCGCCACATGGCGGCGATCTGGCGCGGCGTCTGGAAGATCGTGTAGGCGAAGCCGGTGCGGCCCAGCACCTGCCCGTTGACGTACGACGCGTCCTCGGAGGCCAGGAAGGCGACGAGCGGGGCGTTGAGGGCCGGGTCCTGGTCCGGCGGCGCCTCGGCCCCGCCGAAGAGGTTCTCCGTCATCCGGGTGAGCCCCGCCGGTGCCACGGCGTTGACGGTGATGCCGTAGCGGCCGAGCTCGAGCGCCCACACGAAGGTCATGCCCATGATGGCCGCCTTGGCCGCCCCGTAGTTCGTCTGGCCGAAGTTGCCCCGCAGGCCGGCCGACGACGTGATGTTGACGATGCGCCCGTAGCCGGCCGCCTTCATGTGCTCCGCGGCATGGCGGGTGCAGTTGAAGGTGCCCTTCTGGTGCACCGCCACCACGGCGTCGTAGTCCGCCTCGTCCATCTTGAGCAGGGTGCGGTCCCGGACGATGCCCGCGTTGTTCACCAGGATGTCGATCGAGCCGAACTCGTCGACGGCGTGGGCCACGATGCGCCCGGCCGCGGCGAAGTCGCTCACGGACTCGTAGTCCGCCACGGCGATGCCGCCGGAGGCGGCGATGGCCCCGCAGGTCTCCGCCGCCGGGTCCTCGGCGCTGCGCGCGCCGTCGAGACCCACGCCCAGGTCGTTGACCACGACCTTGGCCCCTTCGCCGGCCAGGCATCGGGCGATCTCGCGCCCGATCCCCCGGCCCGCGCCGGTCACCACTGCCACCTTGCCCTCGAGGATGCCCATGGCGCCTTACTCTGCCAGCGAGCCGCGCTCCGGAGCCAGATCGGTCGTCGGCGGGCCCGTCAGCCCGCCGGGACCGACCAGCCCTTCGGCCGTCGCCTCCAGCAGGTCGGCGTCGTGCCCACCGGTGGCGAGCACCCGCTCCATGGCCGCCTCGGCCTCCGCGCTCGGGCCCTGCCAGGCTACGGAGCCCTTGGCCAGCAGCACCGCGTGGTCGGCGATGGCGAGGGCGCGGTCGATCTGCTGCTCGACCACGAGCAGGGCGCAGCCCTGGTCGCGGATGGCCCGGAGCCCCTGGTAGACGACGTCGATGACCACCGGGGCGAGCCCGAGGCTGAGCTCGTCCGCGATGAGCAGGCGCGGCGGGACTGCCAGCGTCTTGGCCAGCGACAGCATCCGCTGCTGTCCCCCCGACAGGGTGCCGGCCTGCTGGCGCCGGCGCTCCCCGAGGATCCCGAAGGCGCCATAGGCGCGCTCGAGCGCACCCCGCACCTCGCGCTTGGGGAGCTTCTTGCCGAAGGAGAGGACCAGGTTCTCCTCCACCGACAGCGTCGAGAAGATGCCGCGCCCCTCGGGGACCTGCGCCACCCCGAGACGGGCGATGCGGTGGGGCGCCATGGCGGTCACGTCGGTGCCGTCCACGCGCACCGTGCCGGCGACGGCGGGGACGAGGCCGCTGGCCACCCGCGCCACGGTCGACTTGCCCGCGCCGTTGGCACCGAGGAGGGCGACGATCCCACCGGCGGGCACGCGCAGCGACACCCCGAACAGGGCCCGATAGGTGCTGTAGGAGGCGTAGACGTCGTCGAATTCCAAGATGGGCGCCCGTGCCGGTCCCGGCGTGGCGCCGGCCGCACCCGCAGTCGTGCCGGCCACGGCGCTCATGCCGCACCGCCGAGGTAGGCGCGGCGCACGGCGGGGTCGGCCATGACCTGGTCCAGCGTGCCCGCGCCGATCTGCTCGCCGAAGTCGAGGACCACCACCCGGTCCACGGCGCGCGCCACCATGGGCAGGTCGTGCTCCACCAGGAGCACCGCCATCTGCCGCTCGCGGCCCACCAGGCGCAGCACGTCGGCCAGCGCGACCGTCTCGTGGCGGTCCAGCCCCGACGACGGCTCGTCGGCCAGCAGCAGCCGCGGCTCGCCGGCGAGCGCCCGGGCCAGCTCCACGAGACGGCAGTGCCCGAGGGTCAGCGCCGCCACCGGTGTGTCGGCGAGGTCGGTGAGCCCGACGAGCTCGAGCACCGCGTCGGCCTTGGCCCGTTCGCCGGGACGCGGCGCGCCCTTGTTGAGCACGTCCTTCCAGAGGCGGCCGTCGCCCCGCCGCGCCCTCTCGGCCACGAGGACGTGCTCGCGCACCGACAGCTCCGGGAACACCTCGACGCGCTGGAAGGTGCGGCGGATCCCCAGGCGCGCCCGCTTGTACGGCGGCAGGTGGTCCATGCGCACGCCGGCGAAGGACACCGAGCCGGTGTCGGGTCGCAGCGTGCCGCACACGCAATTGAAGAGCGTCGTCTTGCCCGCCCCGTTGGGGCCGACGACGCCGACGGCCTCGCCCCCGCCCACCTCCAGGGACACGTGCGACAGCGCCCGCAGGCCCCCGAAGCGCCTGGAGACGTCGCGCACCTCCAAGAGCGCGTCAACTGGAAGCATCGGTCACCACCATGGGCGGTGTCGTGCCCGGCTCCAGTGGCCCCGCCCCGGCCCGGCGCTCGTCCCAGGAGCGCCAGAGGCGCTCGACCCGGGCCAGCCAGCGCCGCTTCTGGTACTCGACGATCCCCTCGGGGTGCGCGGCGTAGGTCATGGCACCGAAGGCGAAGAGGATGGGCTCGACGCCGGTGAAGCGCTGCGGCAGATACGAGAGGAGCTGGGCCAGGATGGCGTAGGCCATGCCCGCCTGCACCGCGCCCTCCACGCTGAAGACGCCGGTGGTCACCACGACCACCACGAACACCAGCGAGAAGAAGTAGTTGAAGTCGGTCGGCCCGACCGTCTGCTGCAGGGACCCGTACAGCGCCCCCCCCACGCCGGCCACCCCGGCCGACAACGCGAAGATCCGGATCTTGGACACCCCCGGCGAGATGCCCATCGAGGTGGCGGCCACCTCGCTGCCCCGCATGGCCGCCAGGTACCGGCCCACGGTGCCCTTGCGCACGAGCTTCACGATGCCGATCAGGGCCAGCAGGATGACGAACACGAGCACCAGGAACGACTTGTCGTCGGTGAAGTCGATGGGCCCGATCTTGGGCCGGGGCAGGCTCACCCCCTGGGCCGCGCCGCCCGCCCACGTGTACTGGAACACCACGCTGTCGGCCAGCAGCGCGAAGGCGAGGGTCACGATGGTGACGGCCAGGCCGGCCAGGCGCAAGGTGGGGATGGCGACCACGATGCCCACGGCCGCCGCCATCACCCCGCCGATCAGCGCGCCGAGGAGGACGGGGAGGCCGAAGTGCGACGCCAGCTGTCCGGCCGCGAACGCCCCCACGCCCGCGAAGGTGGCCTGGCACAGCGACAGCTGGCCCCCCATGCCGGTGAGCATGGTGATGGAGAGGAACACCACCG
>DASPTT010000139.1:0-24967 GCA_035623275.1 Acidimicrobiales bacterium | reverse complement strand
CGTGGTCACCACGTTGACACCCGCCTCGAGGACCCGCTCGTAGAGATCGAGGTCCGGGAAGACGCCGTGGAAGGTCACGCAGTCGGGGTCGGCAGCGATGATCTCCTCGATCGTGCCGGTCGCGACGACGCCGATGGGGCCCCCGCCGACGATCTCGCCGGCGTCCCTGCCGACCTTGTCGGCCGAGTAGCAGTGCAACCCGACCAGCTCCAGATCCGGGTGGCGCCGGATCCGCCTGATCATCTCGGAACCGACATTGCCCGTTGCCACCTGGAACACCCGGATCCTGCGGTCGTCACGACCAGCTGAAGAACGCACGTGGTCCTCCCCCTGTGGGCCGGGTTCCCCGACCGGGCCGCCGCTCGGCCGCGTCAGACTACAGTCCAGACAGTTGTCTGACCAGGGTCACCGGCGCCGGGCGCATGCTTACCGTCGAGCCGCAGATCGACATCGAGGCCTGCCGCGACCGACCCGGCGACGAGCGCCCGCAACGCCGCCTCGGGGTCAACCCCGCATGCCGGGTGCCGTCCTGCAGCGAAGCCTCAGCCCGGTGGAGCCTCCGAGTGTTCGTCCGCCACGCCGATCACGGGGAACGGGCTCGGCATGATCCGGGCCCGGACGGCGGCGGGGAGGCTCAGGTCGCCGCCGGTGTGACCCACGCTGAAGACCCGCTCGGGCCGAGCGCGCCCGATCATCGCCCGTCCCCAGCGCCACAGCGCCGTCAGCCGGTTCCCAAACCCGTTGAGGAACGCGACGTGGACGAACAGCCATACGACCCAACCGGGGAACCCGCTGAGTCGCACCCCTCGCACGCTGACGATGGCCTTGAAGCGCCCGATGGCGGCGGCGCTGCCGAGATCCCGGTACTTGAACGGGATGTCCCGTGCATCGCCCTTCAGCCGGCGGCGGATCGTGTTGGCGGCGTGCAGGCCACCTTGCAGGGCGACCTCGCAGACCCCCGGGAGATCGTCGACGGTGGCCATGTCCCCGATGGCGAACACCTCCGGATGTCCCGGGAGGCTGAGGTCGGGAAGGACGGCGAGCCGCCCCGCTCGGTCCGTCTTGGCGCCGGTGGCCTCCGCCAGGAGCGCGGCAAGCGGGGAGGCCTGGACCCCCGCGGCCCAGATCGCCGTGCCCGCGACGATGCGTCCTTTGCCCGAAGGCCCCTCGAGGTCGACGCCGTGGGGATCGATGCCCACGACCCTCGTCTCCATCACGAGCTCGACGCCCATGGCCTCGAGTTCCTTGGCTGCCCGCGCCGAGAGGCGGGCACCGAAGTTGGCGAGCGGCTCCTTGCCACCGTCGACGAGCACGACCCGCACCGTCGCAGGATCGATGGCACGGAAGTCCCGGCGCAGGCTGCGCATCGCGAGCTCGCGGACCTGGCCGGCCAGCTCGACGCCCGTGGGTCCGCCCCCGACCACGACGACGGTCATCCAGAACCGGCGCTCGGCCTCGTCGGTCGCGGTCTCGGCGAGCTCGAAAGCCCCGTAGACGCGACGGCGCAACTCCAGAGCGTCATCGATCGTCTTCATGCCAGGCGCGATCAAGGCGAATTCGTCGTGCCCGAAATACGACTGGCCGGCCCCCGCAGCGACGATCAAGCTGTCGAAGGGGAACTCGAGGTCCTTTCCCGGAATCGATGTCGCCTTGACGACACGGCGTTCCAAATCGAAGCCGGTCACCTCGGCCAACTCGACGCGGACGTTCTTCCGCTTCCGGAAGGTGTGGCGCAGCACAGGTGAGATCTGCCCGGGCGAGAGGATCCCGGTCGCGACCTGATAGAGAAGTGGCTGGAAGAGATGGTGGTTGCGGCGGTCGATGAGCGTGACGTCGACCTTCGACCGCGCCAGCAATCGCGTGGCGGGCAATCCGCCGAACCCTCCGCCCACGACGACGACCCGGTGACGTTCTGGGAGCTCGTTCATCCTGCTGGTCGTCGCGAGCTGCCACCGAAGGAGGGTCGTCATCCTCACCGCTTCTGCGATCCCATCGCTCGCCCGGCGCGACGCCGGGCGGCGGAGTGGTCCTGGCGGATGCGATCCTGCCCGATCGTCCCTGGTCCGGTCCAGGGGCTTCCGGCTCTTTGCGATTCGGACGCGGCGCACTAGCGTCCGTCAGGGTCTTCGCCGTCCAAGGAGGCTTCATGCCCGACCGTTTCGACGTGATCATCATCGGGACCGGAGCCGGGGGAGGGACACTGGCGCGGACCCTCGCCCCGTCGGGGAAGAGGATCCTCCTCTTGGAACGGGGCGACTACCTCCCCCGGGAGATGGAGAATTGGAACCCTGCAGCCGTCTTCATCGACGGCCGGTACATCTCACCCGACACCTGGTACGACGAGGACGGGAATGCGTTCCAGCCGCAGGTGCACTACTTCGTCGGCGGTGCGACCAAGCTCTACGGCGCCGCGCTCTACCGCCTTCGCCCCCAGGACTTCGGCGAGCTCAAGCACGTCGACGGCATAGCACCGGCGTGGCCCCTGACCTACGAGGACTTCGAGCCCTACTACACCAAGGCCGAGTGGTTGTACGAGGTTCGGGGCAAGCACGGCGAGGACCCGACCGAAGGTCCGTGGTCGAAGCAGTATCCCTGGCCCGCGGTGAGCCACGAGCCGCGCATACAGCAACTCGCCGACGATCTGGTGAAGGCCGGCCACCACCCCTTCAGCGCCCCGTGCGGGATCGCGCTCGACGAGGCGAAGCGCCCGGCGAGCCTCTGTATCCGCTGCACCTGGTGCGACGGCTACCCCTGCCTGGTCCATGCCAAGTCCGACGCCGAGACGATGGGGGTCCGCCCGGCCCTGGAGCACGACAACGTGACCCTGCTCACGAATGCGCAGGTCCTGCGCCTGGAGACCGATCCCGGTGGCCGGACGGTGACAGGTGTGGTGACCGCACATGACGGCGCGGACGAACGCTTCGAGGCCGACGTGGTCGTGGTCTCGGCGGGGGCGACGAACAGCGCCAAGCTGCTCCTGGCGTCGGCCAACGACGCCCACCCCAACGGTCTGGCCAACGGCTCGGACCAGGTCGGCCGCAACTACATGTACCACAACTCCAAGGCGGTCGTGGCCTTGTCGAAGGAGCGCAACGACACGTTGTTCCAGAAGACCCTTGCGCTCAACGATTTCTACTTCGGGGCCGACGGCTACGCCTGGCCGGTGGGCAACATCCAGATGGTGGGAAAGTCCAACGCCGAGGCGATGAAGGGCGAGGAGCCGGAGCTCACCAAACTCGCACCGCACCGGACCCTCGACGAGGTGGCGCACCACGCCGTCGACTTCTGGCTCACCACGGAGGATCTCCCGCTGCCGGAGAACCGGATCACCCTCGACAAATCCGGCAACGTGCACCTGGCCTACGAGTCCTCCAACGACGAGGAGGCCGACCGCCTCTACCACGAGCTCCGCACGATCCTCAACCACGTCGGCATGGCCGAGCACCACGTGCTCGACAAGAACTTCTACATGTCCATGGACATCCCGGTGGCGGGCGTGGCGCACCAGGCCGGGACGTGTCGGTTCGGCCTGGATCCCGCCACCTCGGTGCTCGACGTGAATTGCAAGGCCCACGAGCTCGACAACCTCTACGTCGTCGACACCAGCTTCTTCCCGAGCATCGGCGCGGTGAACCCCGCGTTGACGGCGATCGCCAACGCCATCCGGGTCGGCGAGCACCTCGCCGAGCGGCTCGGCTGATCGACGATCGACTCACCGAGCGCGGTCCCATGGCGAGCCGGGCCGAATCCGCGACGGTCTACGGGGCCGGTGTGGTCCAGGGCGTGGCGCTCGTCACCTTCCCGGCCGCCAGCACGATCTTCACCAGCTCCGCTCACTACGGGCTGTCGAGCACGCAGTACGGGGCCATGTTCATCCCGCAGGTCGTCACGGCGATCTCGGCATCGCTCCTCGGGTCGCGTCTCGCCCGGCGGTTCACGCTCAAGCGCGTCTACTTGGTGGGGCTGGGCGCCGACCTCGTCTCCATGGGCCTGCTCATCACCAGCCAGTTCTTCACCAGCGATCAAGGGCTGGCCTACGCGTTGCTGCTCGTCGCCACCGCCTCGCTGGGCGTCGGGTTCGGCCTGACGGTTCCCGCCCTCAACACGTTCGCCGCCTCCTTCCACCCCGAGGCCGTCGACCGCGCCGTGCTGGTGCTCAACGCGCTGCTCGGCCTAGGGACGGCGCTGGCGCCGGTGTTCGTGGCCGCTTTCGTGGGGCTCGGATTCTGGTGGGGGCTGCCCGTCATGTCGTCGGTGCTCCTCGCCGGCCTGATCCTCGCGAGCGCCCGTCTGGCGCTGCTGGCTCCCGCCGCCGACTACCGGCCCGATTCGGAGCCGGGCGCGACCCGGCCTGCTCGGGGTGCCCTGCCGGCTCGGTTCTGGCTCTTCGCCGCCTTCGCCGTGCTCTATGGCATCTGCGAGACGATGAACGGCAACTGGTCCGAGAGCCTCATGACCAAGCATCTCGGCGCGTCCACCACGGAGGCGTCGATGGCGCTGACGGCCTTCTGGGTCATGGTCACCGTCGGCCGCGTGCTCTTCGCCGCCATACAGCGTTCGTTCCCGACGCGTCGGTCCTATCACTTGCTGCCCTTCGTACTGGCCGGAGCGTTTCTCTTCGTCGCGCTCCTGCCTGGGGGGTCGTGGGGCTTGGGCCTGCTCGGCTTCGCGGTGGCCGGTCTGGGGTGTTCCGCCCTGCTGCCCTTGACCATCAGCTTCGGGCAGGAGCAGCTGGTCGCCATGTCGGCAGCCATGGCAGGGGCCGTCATCGCCTTCTACCAAGCCGGGTACGGCATCGCCGCCTTCGGGGCCGGCCCCTTGCAGAGTGCGGGCGTGAGCCTCTCCGCGATCTTCGGCTTCAGCGGCCTGTTCGCCCTGGCGATGGGCGCGATGTCCTTCGTCGTGGCGCGGCGCCACCACGTGATGAGCCATCTCCATCCGCGCCCGCTGCTCGGTACGACCGGCGCCTCGGCCTCCACGGTCCAGATCGCCGGCCAGTAGGGACACCGCACGATACGAAGTCACACGATACGAAGTCACACGATACGAAGTCGGAAAGACGAAGTCGGACGATACGAAGTCGGACGATACGAAACAGAGAGGACAGGGGCATGACACTCCAGGGCAAGGCCGCCATCGTCACGGGCGGGAACAGCGGCATCGGCAAGGCCATCGTCCTCGCGCTGGCCGAGCAGGGCGCCAAGGTCACCATCGACTATGTCTGTTATCCCGAAGCGACCCACGAGCTCGAGCGGCAAGTGGCGGCGCTCGGCGATCAGGCAATCGGTGTCGACGCAGATGTGAGCAAGGTGGCGGACCTCCAGAAGCTTGTGGACGCCACGGTCAAGGCTTTCGGTCGCCTCGACGTCATGGTCAACAACGCCGGAGTGGAAACCCGGACCTCTGTGCTCGACACGACCGAGGAGCAGTACGAGTTCGTGATGGGGGTGAATCTCAAGAGCGCCTTCTTCGGAACGCAGGTCGCCGCCAAGCAGATGATCGCCCAGGGCAGCGGGGGTCGAGTCATCAACATCACGTCCGTCCACGAGGACTGGCCGATGCCGGGGAACACCGCCTACTGCCTTTCCAAGGGCGGGATGCGCATGCTGACCCGCACGGCGGGGGTGGAGCTGGCGCAATACGGGATCACCGTGACCGGAGTCGGCCCCGGCGCGGTCGACACGCCGATCAACAAGGAGACCGAGGCCGATCCACGGGCACTGGCGAAGCTGGATGCCGCCATTCCCATGGGGCGGATGGCCGATCCCTCTGAGATCGGCAGCGTCGTCGCCTTCCTCGCGGGGGGTGGCGCAAGCTACATGACGGCGACGACCGTCTTCGCCGACGGCGGCATCATGCACTCGAGCCCCGGCTTGTAGGTCGGGCGGCCGCTCACGCAAGACCGGTGGGCAACACCTGTCGGCCCATCGGTCCCGACGCGGCGAAGCCCGGGGATACCCCGGGCTTCGCAGTCGATCGGAGCGAGCGTCAGATCAGATGTCGTAGTAGAGCATGAACTCCCACGGGTGGGGCCGCAGTCGGATGGCGTCGACCTCGTTGACCCGCTTGTAGTCGATCCACGTCTCGATGAGGTCGTCGGTGAACACCCCGCCGGCCTTCAGGAAGTCGTGGTCCGCCTCCAGCGCGCCGAGCGCCTCGTCGAGGGAGCTCGGCACCTGCGGGACCTTCTTGAGCTCCTCCGGCGGCAGGTCGTAGAGGTCCTTGTCCACCGGGTTGGGCGGCTCGATGCGGTTCTGGATGCCGTCGAGCCCCGCCATGAGCATCGCGGAGAAGGCGAGGTACGGGTTGCACGAGGGGTCCGGGCAGCGGAACTCCACGCGCTTGGCCTTGGGGCTCTGCGAGTAGAGCGGGATACGGCACGCGGCGGACCGGTTGCGCTGAGAGTAGACGAGGTTCACCGGCGCCTCGTAGCCGGGCACGAGCCGCTTGTACGAGTTGGTGGTCGGCGCCGCGAAGGCCAGCACCGCTGGCGCATGCTTGAGCAGCCCGCCGATGTACCAGCGTCCGATGTCCGACAGCCCGCCGTAGCCCTCCCCGTAGAACAACGGCTCGCCGCCCTTCCACAGCGACTGGTGGCAATGCATGCCCGAGCCGTTGTCCTGGAAGAGGGGCTTGGGCATGAAAGTAGCGGTGTAACCCGCGGCGCGCGCCACGTTCTTCACGACGTACTTGTAGAGGGTGAGCTTGTCCGCCATCGTGAGCAGCGTGTCGAAGCGCATGTCGATCTCGGCCTGGCCGGCGGTGGCCACCTCGTGGTGCTGGACCTCGATCTCGATGCCGAGTCGCTCCATGGTCAGGATCATCTCGGAGCGCAGGTCCTGGAAGTGGTCGGCCGGCGGCACCGGGAAGTACCCCTCCTTCGGTCGGATCTTGTAGCCGAGATTGCCGCCTTCCTGCGCCTTGCTCGTGTTCCAGTGGCCCTCGATCGAGTCCACCTCGTACATCGCCGAGCGCGAGTCCTGGCCGTAGCGGACGTCGTCGAAGATGAAGAACTCCGCCTCGGGGCCGAAGTAGCAGGTGTCGGCGATGCCGGTGGTGCCGAGGTACGCCTCCGCCTTGTGCGCGATGTAGCGGGGGTCGCGTGAGTAGGACTCCAGCGTGATGGGGTCACGCACGAAGCAGTTGACGTTGAGCGTCTTGTGCTGACGGAACGGGTCGATCACCGCCGTGTTCGGGTCGGGCATGAGGAGCATGTCCGACTCCTGGATCTCCTGGAAGCCGCGAATCGACGAACCGTCGAAGCCGAGACCCTCCTCGAAGACGTCCTCCGTCAGCGCGTGCGCGGGAATCGAGAAGTGCTGGGTCAGGCCCGGGAGGTCGATGAACCGGACGTCGATGATCTCGATTCCTTCGTCCTGCACCAGGCGGAGCACCTCCGCCGGGGATCGCTGCTGCACAGGTCCTCCTTGTTTCTCGGTTTCTCGGTCTCTCGGTCTGGGTCTCTGTGGCTGTGTCTCGGTCCCGGGGCCAGGTCCGGGCCGTCGGCGCCGGCGTGGTCCCGCCGGGGCGGGCACCATCGTGGTGGCTGCCCCGGCCGCCAACAAGTCCGGGACCGGGTCTCCCCGGCGCCTCGGCGCGCCCGGTCGGGCACTCCGGCCGGACCTGAAGGCTGGCACCTGGGGGTTTCCACGCCGTTGCCCCGGTGTGAACGGCGTGTGAACACGGCGGAGCACCCCCCGGGAGCCTGCGACACTGGAGGGACCAACCGGCCACGGGCGGCGGCCACCGGAGCGCCCGAGCGGAGGCGACATGCGCAGCCAGCACGAATACGTCTTGAGGACCGTCGAGGAGCGGGCCATCCGATTCGTCCAGCTCTGGTTCACCGACGTCCTGGGGACGCCGAAGACCTTCTCGATCACGCCGGCCGAGCTCGAGAACGCGCTGGAGGAGGGCATGACCTTCGACGGCTCCGCCATCGACGGCTTCAGCCGGGTCCAGGAGTCCGACGTCCTCGCCCGGCCCGACCCCAAGACCTTCCAACTGCTGCCATGGCACACCGCGGACATGCCCGTCGCCCGGGTGTTCTGCGACATCTTCAACCTCGACGGCTCGCCCTTCGAGGGGTGCCCCCGGCACGCGTTGCGCCGCGCCCTGGACAAGGCGCGCGACAAGGGTTTCACCTTCTACGCCAGCCCGGAGATCGAGTACTTCTACTTCGCGGACGCGGACCCCTCGCACACCCCGGTGGGCCTCGACTCGGGCTCGTACTTCGACCTCACCGCCAGCGACGTGGCCAGCAACCTGCGCAAGCAGAGTGTCCTCACACTGGAGGAGATGGGCATCCCCGTGGAGCACGCGCAGCACGAAGACGCACCGAGCCAGCACGAGCTCGACCTGCGCTACACCGACGCGCTGACCATGGCTGACACGGTCATGACGGTGCGCCTCGTCGTGAAGGAGATCGCGCAACGCCACGGTGTGCACGCCAGCTTCATGCCCAAACCCGTCGCCGGCGTCCAGGGATCGGGCATGCACACGCACCTGTCGCTCTTCGAAGGCGAGACCAACGCCTTCAGCGATCCCGAGGACCCCTATGGGCTCTCCAAGCTGTCCAAGCAGTTCATCGCCGGGCTCCTGCGCCACGCCCCGGAGATCACCGCTGTGACCAACCAATGGGTCAACTCGTACAAGCGGCTCGTCAGCGGCTACGAGGCGCCGATCCACGTCAGCTGGGCCCGCAACAATCGGTCCGCCCTGGTACGCGTGCCGGTGGTGAAGCACAAGAAGTGGGAGTCGACCCGCGTCGAATACCGCGCCCCGGACCCGGCGGCGAACCCGTACCTGGCGCTCGCCGTCATCCTCGCCGCCGGGCTCAAGGGCATCGAGGAGGGCTACGAACTGCCGCGTGAGGCCGCCGCCAACCTCTTCGAGATGACCCCCGAGGAGCTCGCCGCCGACGACATCCGCCCCCTGCCGGGGAGCCTGCACGAGGCCATCGGCGAGATGGAGCGCTCCGAGCTCGTGGCCGAGACCCTCGGCGAGCACGTCTTCGAATGGTTCACCCGGAACAAGCGGGCCGAGTGGGCGGCCTACAAGAGCCACGTGAGCCAGTTCGAGCTCGACCGCTACCTCCCTCTCCTGTAGCAGGCCGAGGAGCACCCACATGGAGCCACTGCTCTGCTACCCCGATCCGTTCCCGGCCGAGCTGGCGCTCGCCCTGGAGCGTGCCGGGTACCCGTGGAAGGCGCTGGCGCGTCCGGAGCACGCTGAGTCCGACGAACCCGACGACGGGTGGGCCGGGGCGGTGGTGTGCACGCAGCCCGACCCCCAGGGGGCGTTCGCGCTGTGCCGGGCCGTGCGCACCGGTGACGTCCCCCTGCGCCCGTTGCTGCTCGTCGTCGGACGCGAGCAGCTCGCCGACCTGCACCTGCGCGAGGACCACTTCGACGACTTCTGCGTGCTGCCGAGCTCTCCCGAGGAGATCGGGGCACGCTTGGCCCACCTATTCTGGCGCACCGGGCGGGGGCTGCGGCCCGAGCTCATCGAGTACGGCCCGCTCGTGCTCAACCTCGAGACCTACCAGGCCGCGGTGGCCGGACGGGCATTGGACCTCACCTACATGGAGTACGAGCTGCTGCGCTTCCTCGCCGCCCGCCCGGGCAAGGTGTTCACGCGCGAGACGCTGCTCAGCCGGGTCTGGGGCTACGAGTACTACGGCGGGGCCCGCACCGTCGACGTCCACGTGCGGCGGCTGCGCGCCAAGCTCGGCGAAGAGCACGCCAACCTGATCGAGACGGTGCGCTCGGTCGGGTACCGCTTCGGCCAGGGCGCCTGGTCGATCTAGCTGGGGCCGGGGTCGGGCGCCCGGGTCCGCGAGCGGTCAGCCGGCGTAGGCCCAGACCTCGACCTCGACCAGCGCGCCCAGCGGCAGGGCGTCCACGCCGACGACCGAGCGCGCCGGACGGTCGTCGCCGATCTGCGACAGGTAGATCTCGTTGAGCGCCGCGTAGTCGCCCATGTCGGCCAAGTAGACGGTGACCTTGACGACGTTCGCCCACGCCAGGCCGCGGCCCGCGAGGATGTCGGCCACGTTCTTGAGCGCCTGTCGGGCCTGAGCGGCGAAGCCGCCCTCGGCCAGGGCGGGTCCGTCGGGCCCCGGGCGCACCCCGATCTGGCCCGAGGTCACCAGCCAGGGCCCGGCGCGCATGGCGGGCGAATAGGGACCGACCGGCGTGCTCATCACGTTCCTCCTCGGCTCGTGGGCCATCGCGGCCCGAGTCCGTCCGCCAGCCAGACCGCACCCGCCACCGCGGCGAGCACCGCCTCGCCGCAGGCGACGGCTGGTCCGGGCCCGTCCCGGACGACCACCTCGACCGACGGCATGTCCCGTGCCGGGACGATGCCGAAGGACCGGATGGTCAGGTCGAGCACGGTACCCGACGGATCCACCGCCACGCCTTCCGAGCGCACCCAGCCCAGCGCCTGGTGCGCCGCGCCCAGGGCGTACGAGCGCAGCACGACCTCGTCGAGCACGTCGCCGGCCTGCACGGTGACCCTCAGGGACCCGTCGGGCGCGAGCACGGCTTCGGCCTGCGCGCCGACCGGGCTGCGAACGGTCACCGGGGTGCCGGTCACCGGGGTGCCGGTCGCTGGGACGTCGCGCCCGACGTGGTCGAGCACCGCCATGAGCACGGCCCCCTCGGCCCACCCCGCGCCGCGCAGCGCAGCCGACACGGGCGGCCCGGGAACGGCCACCTCCTCCACCTCGAGCCCCGGTGCCGCCGCGGCCAGGGCCGCGGACCACCCGTCGAGCCCCCTCGCCCCCGGTGTCCGGGCGACGCGCACGACGCCGGTCCCGTCCGGCCGCACGCCCGCCGCGATCGGCGGGCGCTTGGGCCCCAGGCGCACCACGTCCCCCCGGGAGAGCACGACCCGCACCGGTCGCCCGTGCTCGTCGGCCAGCCGGCGCGCCACCTCCAGGACCGCCGAGTCGGCCTTGCCGCCGAACGCGCCCCCGTTGGCCAGGGGGCTCGCCGGCGCCCGCCCGGGCGTGCACCACGACGCGTCCGGCTCCAGGTAGGCGGGTTCCACGAACGTGGTCTGCAAGCGCAGCACCCAGTCCCCCGGTGGCGGGGCCAGGGGATGGACCAGCGCGGCGGTCGAGTTGCGTCCGGGGACGGTGCCGGCCTTGTCCCGCGCGGCTCGGAGGGAGTCGGCGACGACCCAGCCGCCGAGGCCGTCGGGGACGGCGACGAGGGCATCGGGGGGCGCGGTGTCCTCGGCAAAACCCCCGCGCCCCCGGACCACCTCGGGCCCCACGGCCTGGGGGCCGCCCGACTCGAGGGCGGCGCGCCGGGCCGCGGCGTCCAGGTCGCGCCCGGTCCCGGGACCCGTGGTCTGGAGGGTGGCGGCCCGCCATCGGGCCGCCGCAGCACGGATGGTCACCCAGCCCGTGCACCGGCACAGGTGCGCGGCCAGCGCTCGGTCCACGTCGCCGTCGTCGAAGGCCGGGCGCCGTTCGGCCAGCGCAGCCAGGCGCATGATGATCCCAGGCGTGCAGAACCCGCACTGGCTCGCACCCGTGTCGACGAAGGCCGCCACCCAGCGGTCGCGGCAAGTCGCCTCGAGACCGTCGAGCGTGGTGATCTCCCGGCCCGCGACGCGACGCGCCGGGGTCACGCAGGCGACGCGGGCGGCCCCGTCCACCCAGACCGTGCAGCACCCGCACTGGCCCTGGGGGCTGCACCCGTCCTTGGCGGCGCGGCGGCCGAGGTCACGCAGCACCTCGAGGAGGGTCGAGCCGTCGTCGGGTACGTCGACGTCGGCGCCGTCGACGCGCAGGTGCAGGGTCGGCGCCGGCGGGAGGTGGGTCAGCTGAAGGACGAGCCGCACCCGCAGGTGCGGGTGGCGTTGGGGTTCGTGATGTGGAACCCCGCCCCCTGGAGCCCGTCGTTGTAGTCCAGGGTCGAGCCCTTGAGCAGCTCGGCGCTGGCCGGGTCGACCACGATCTTCACCGCCCCCTGCTCGCGCACGATGTCGTCGGGGGCGATCTCCGAGTCGAAGAACATCTCGTAGCTGTAGCCCGAGCACCCGCCCGGCCGGACCGCCACCCGGAGGGCCAGCTCGCCGTTGCCCTCCTCGACGAGAAGGGCCGCGACCTTGGTGGTGGCCGCGTCGGTCAGGCTGATCGGCGACGGTCGCTTGCCGATGGACACGCTGGATACGGTCGTCACGCTGACGCCCCCTTCTGGTCTCGAACGGGCTCTCACGATTGTACCCGGGTGGGGTCGCACGCAGGCCGGGCCCCTGGTGGTTCGCACCGGACGAGCCGGCGCGGGACCGCACCGACCAGGCTCGGCGGCCAGGGATTTCGGGGTGGACCGGTAGGATCGGGCCGTGGGTGACCGTCGTTCGCCACCTGCCGAGGAGACGGTGCGGGCCGCATTGCTCGGCGTGATCGACCCGGAGCTGGGCGACAACATCGTCGACCTGGGCATGGTCCGCGGCGTACGGGTCGGCGACGACGGCCTCGTCGACGTGGAGATCGCGCTCACCGTCACCGGCTGCCCGCTTCGAACCCAGCTGCGCACCGACGTCGAGCGCCGGGTCGGGAGCCTGCCCGGCGTGCACGGCGTGCAGGTCGACGTGGGGACGATGGACGACGCCGAGCGGGCCGCCCTGATGGCCCGGGCCCGGGCCAAGGCCCAGGAGGACCGGGCCCTCGACGTGGACATCCCCCCGACGGCGCGGGTCCTGGCGGTGTCGTCGGGCAAGGGCGGCGTCGGCAAGTCGTCGGTCACCGTCAACCTGGCCGCCGCGCTGGCCGACCGGGGCCTCGTCGTGGGCGTCCTCGACGCCGACATCTGGGGTTTCTCGGTGCCCCGGATGCTCGGGATGACAGGGGAGCTGCGCGCCGAGTCGAAGAAGATCGTGCCCCTCGAACGGGCCGTCGGCGCCGGGCGGGTCAAGGTCGTCTCCATGGGGTTCCTGGCCGACGAGGACACGGCCATCATGTGGCGGGGCCTCATCCTCAACCGGGCGGTGCAGCAGTTCCTCGAGGACGTGCGGTGGGGTGAGCTCGACTACCTGCTGATCGACATGCCGCCGGGCACCGGCGACGTCCAGATGGGCCTGGCGCGGATGCTGCCTCGAGCCGAGGTCCTGGTGGTGACCACCCCGCCCATCGCCGCCCAGAAGGTGGCGGCGCGCGCCGCCGACATGGCGCGCAAGGGACACCTGCGGGTGGCCGGCGTCATCGAGAACATGGCCGCGTTCACCTGCGAGCACGGGGCCAGCTACGCGCTGTTCGGCGAGGGTGGTGGCGAACGGCTGGCCGCGGACATCGGCGTCCCGCTCGTCGGCCGCGTCCCCTTGCACCCGGCGATGGCCTCTGCCGGTGACGCCGGTGCGCCCGTGGCCCTCGGGGACGGGCCGCTCGCCGAGGCGTTCGAGGCCATGTCGGCGCGCATCGTCGAGGAGATCGCCCCCGTGGTCGAAGTCGCCGGCTGCACCGCGCAGATGCTCGAGCGGGTCGAGCGGGCTGTAGCGCTCGAGCAGCCGCCGGCCACCTCCTGAGGCTTGCTACCGGGCCTGCCCGGACCCTCGGGGAACGACCTCGTCGATTTGTTCCGCGCTCAATTGCGCGCTTTCTTTGCAAGAGTTAGCAAACGCTAGCTACTTGCAAATCACAACAGCAATTGGACTCGGGGGAACAACACCCGGAGCCGTCGCCATGCGCCGTTCCCGCCGCTTCGCGCCGCGGCGACGGACGCAGGCGCTCGCTCAGCCCTTGGCGCCCCACGCCGCAGCGATGTCGTCCCGGTCGTCGGGGAAGGCGCGGCCCTCGTCGCCGAGCTTGCGCAGGTGCGCCCACAGCGAACAGCGGGCGACGGGGTACAGGGCCTCGTCGACGTCCGCGTAGACCCTGGGCAGCAGGTCGTCGACGCTGGCTCGACCCGCGGCACCGAGTGCGTCGGCGACCTTGGCCTCGCGCTCGAGGCGGTGGGCGATGATCCCGTCCACCACCGACGCCGGGTCGTCGAGCAACGAGCCGTGGCCGGGCGCGATGGCCCGCGCCGGGGGCTCGAGCTCCCGGAGCCGGCGCAAGCTGGCGAGGTAGGTCGCCATGTCACCGTCGGGCGGGGCGATCACGACGGTGGACCCCTGCATGACGTGATCGCCCGAGAAGACGATCCCCTCCTCGACCAGGAGCCAGCACAGGTGGTTCGACGCGTGCCCGGGAGTGTGCAGCGCCTGTAGCCGGCGGCCATCCACGGCCAGCGTGAAGCCGTCGGTGGCTCGGCGGTCCGGCGTGAACCCGTCGCGGGCGTCGAAGCCGACGACCTCAGCGCCCGTGCGGGCCGCCAGGCCCGACGCCCCCGGCGCATGGTCGGGGTGGGTGTGGGTGACGACGATGTGACGGATGCGCCCGGCGCCGACCTGGGCGACGAGGTCGAGGTGGCCCTCGTCGTCAGGCCCGGGATCGAGAGCGACGAGCTCGTCGTCGCCACCCACCAGGTACGTGTTGGTCCCCGGTCCCGTCATCATCCCCGGGTTGGGGGCGGTGACCCGCACGACCGACGGCGTCAGCCGCGTGGGGCGGCCGGCCGCGGCGACGGCGGCCGGGTCCATTTCGCCGGTGTCGCCGGTGTCGCCGGTGTAGCCGGTGTCGCCGGTGTCGCCGGGCTGGCCGCTCATCGCCGCTCGGCCCGGCCGTCGATGCCGATGCTGCGGATGGCCTCGGCCACATCGTGGGTGCTCGCGGCACGCGACGCGGCGGCCTCGGCCGGCCGGGTGACGGCCTCGTCGTAGCCCTCGTCGCCGGGCAGCAGGATCCGGAACCCGCGTTCGTCGACGACCACCCGTGGCAGGACCGCCGGGACCTGCTCGACGACGGCGGCGGCGACGAGCAGCTCGGCCGCCGTGGCGAAACGGCTGATGGCCTCCAGGTTCTTCATGGTCGGGAAGATGAGGTCGAACTCGCCCGCCTGGGCCCGGGCCAGCGCGTCGGCCGGCTCCACCCACACGGTGTCCACGGTCTCGAGGTCGTCGTGCACGGGAACCTGGCCGGGCGGCAGGGCGGCCACGAAGAAGCGCGTGTCGTAGCGCTTGGGCGCGGGCTCGGGCGTGATCCAGTGGCTGAAGTAGTGGACGCGGTCGACCGCCAGGCACAGGTCCTCCTGCGCGCAGGCGCCGAGGAAGTCGGCCTCGTGACCGGCGGCGAGCAGCCGGGCGCGCATGGCCGTCAGCCGGGCACGCTCCTCGGGGTCCCTGGCGTCGACGGGCTCGTCGCCCGGCCGAGCCCCTCGGCGGTAGCACAGGAGGACGCCCGCCTCCTCGAAGCACTCGCGCAGGGCGGCCACCCAGAACGCCAGGCCCCCGCGTGCAACGCCGAGCAACGTGCTCGCCTGGCTGTCGTCGCGCCCGATGCAGGTGGCAGTGGCGGTCTCGCCGCGATCGGCCTCGTCGAGCTTCCCGCCCGGGAAGACGTAGGCGCCGCCGACGAAGTCCGAGTCGAGATGGCGTCGCACCATGCACACCTCGAGCGCCCCGCCGGCACCATCGCGCACGAGCATGATCGTCGCCGCGTCACGCGCGGGAACGATGGCGGGGGCGACGGCGTGGGTGACGTCGCCGTCAGCGGGATCCGGCACCCCGCCAGGCTAGCGACGACCGGTCGGGCGGACCGGGGCGGTCGGGCGGACCGCGGCGGTCGGGCGGTCCGGGGCGGTCAGGCGGACACCGGCGGGCGCACCAGCATGTGGTCCACCGCGCCGGCCTCAACGGTGGCGCGCCACACGATGTCGGCGAAGCGCACCGGGTCGCCGATCATCCAGCTGTGGAACCCGTCGACCACCTGGCCCTCCACGCCGGCAGCGTCGCACAGCGCGGCGAACGCGGCGTGGGGGACCAACCGGTCACGATCGGACCACACCACCGTCAGTGGAGTCCCCCGGCGGGCGACGGAGGCGGCCTCGGTCAGCAGGTCGGCCCGGCGGACGAACTCGGCAACGTGCCACATGGCCATCGGGTGCTGGACGAAGTTGGGGACGGCCTCCTCGAGCAGAGGCGGGAGGATCCGGATGACCGACGACAGGCCGAAGAGATCTGCCCCGAGCTCGCGACCCCACTCCCACAGCGGACGAGCGCTCATCGGCCGGTGCTCGCTGCGGCCGTAGCGATGCGGGCCGCCGACCGCGTTGCACAGCACCACCGCCCGGACCCGCTCGGGATGGTCGTGGGCGAATTGCAGGGCGACCCCGCCGCCGAAAGAGTGCCCCACGACCACCACCGGTTCGTCGACGGCGACGGTGTCGAGGTACCGGGCGACCCAGCGGCCGTAACCCTGGAAGTGCCGCTGCGCCGGGTCCAGCCCGGTGGTGCCACCGAAACCCGGTTGGGCCGGGGCGGCGACGGCGCACCCGGCCTCGGCCAGCCGCCCCAGGGCACCTGCGTACGAACGCGGGCCCACGCCCCAGCCGTGCAGGAAGAGGACCGGCGGCCCGCAGCCCGCCGTCCCGTGGGTGACGGCTGCGCCGTCGCACACCATCCGCTGCCACGCCAGCTTGACGGTCTCCCCCACGCGCACACCCCTCCGTGCTGCCGCCCGCGCCCTCCGTAAGCGTACGAGGACAACGCCGCGCGGCGAAGGACCATGCGGTGCCTCTCGGTAACCTGTCGGGGTCGCACCCCGGATCCACACCGGATCGGGCGCCCGAACCGACACCCCGCCATGGCCGTAGCCCCCGTCCGCCAGAGCGACGACCCCGCCGCCCCCGGGGCCCGGCCGACGCGCCGGATCCCCCTGGCCCTCGCCACCTGGGCCCTCATCGCCCTGGTGCTGGCCATCGTCGTGGTCCTGCTCGTGCTCAAGATCACTCAGGGTGCGGCCACCGTGGCCAGCGGGCTCTCCGGTCCCGCCGTGGCGCCGGCACCGGGGGGGGTGGTCCAGGCGGCCACATCGGTGCCGGCCGCAACCTACGACGCCGTGGGCGCACCGGCCGTGACCGACCCGCTCCCGGACCTCCTGAGCGGCCAGCCGGTGCCGACCGTGGGGGGTAAGCCGGCGGTGGTCTTCGTCGGCGCGGAGTTCTGTCCGTACTGCGCGGCCGAGCGTTGGGTCGTGGTGGCGGCGCTGGCGCGCTTCGGGACCTTCGCCCGTCTCGGCCAGACGTCGTCGGCTCCCAACCAGGTCTTCGCCAAGACCGCCACCTTCACCTTCGACGGCTCCCGCTACTCGAGCCGCTACCTCACGCTCGACGTCACCGAGGCCTACGCGGACCAGCCCTCGACCACCGCCCCGGCCGGCGTGCCCAGCCTGGACCAGCCCAGCTCGCTGGCCACCAACCTGCTGCACCACTACGGGACGGCGTCGGCCACCGGACCCGTCCTCCCGTTCCTCGACGCCGGCAACCGCCTGGTCGCGCGGGGTGCGGCCATCGGGATTTCGCCCGGCATCCTCGCCGGCGAGTCGATGGCGCAGATCGCGGGGGCACTGGACGACCCGACGGACCCGGGGACCCAGGCCATCCTCGGCGCGGCGAACGAGCTCGACGCGGCCCTGTGCGCGCTGACCGCCGGGCAGCCGGCAAGCGTGTGCGGCTCCGCCGCCGTGCACGCCGGCACCGCCCGACTGGGCCTGGGGTAGTCGGCCCGGGGAAGCCGACCCGAGGCCAGACCCCGGCGCCCACCGGACCCGCAGCGCTACGGTGCCTCCGTGTACGCGGCCCGCCACGCACGGGAGACGCCGGACAAGGCGGCGATCGTCATGGCCGGCACCGGCGCGACGACCACCTTCGCCGAGTTCGAGGCGGCCGCCAACCGGCTGGCCCACCTGCTGCGCGACGCCGGGCTGCACCGCTTCGACCACATGGCCATCTTCATGGAGAACGACCCAGGGCTCCTCACGAGCGCCGGGGCCGGCGAGCGCACCGGGCTCCTCTACACCACGGTGAACTCGTACCTCTCCCCCGACGAGGTCGCCTATATCGTCAACGACTCCGAGTCGAAGGTGGTCGTGACCTCCGCGGCCCGCCGTGCCGTGGCGGAGCAGCTCCCCGCGTTGTGCCCGAACGTCGAGCGCTGGCTGATGGCCGGTGCCGGGGCCGCTGCCCCCGCGCCGTTCGAGGACCTCGAGGAGGCGGCAGCCGCCTTCCCCGGGACGCCCATCGCCGACGAGCAGCTCGGCGGGGCGATGCTCTACTCGTCGGGGACGACAGGGCGTCCCAAGGGCATCGTCCGGCCCATCCCCGACCAGCATCCCGCCGAGCCGCTGCTGCTGGTGGACGGCCTCACCCACATGTGGCGCTACCGGGAGGGCATGACCTATCTCTCTCCCGCGCCCCTCTACCACTCGGCCCCCCTCACCAGCGTGGCGCTGGCACTCCGCATCGGGGCCACGTCGGTGGTGATGGAGCACTTCGACGCCGGCCAGTACCTGGACCTCGTGGGCCGCTACCGCGTGACCCACTCCCAGGTCGTGCCGACCATGTTCTCGCGGATGCTCAAGCTCCCCGACGACGTCCGCGCCCGTGCGGACGTCTCCTCGCTGGAGGTTGTGGTGCACGCGGCGGCACCCTGCCCGGTGCCGGTCAAGGAGCAGATGATCGAGTGGCTGGGGCCGATCCTCCTCGAGTACTACGCGGCCACCGAGGGCAACGGCTTCACGCTGTGCGACGCAGCCGAGTGGATGACCCACAAGGGCACCGTCGGGCGCGCCGTGATCGGCGAGATCCTCATCCTCGACGACGAGGGGGAACCCTGCCCGACCGGCACGCCGGGCACGGTGTGGTTCCGGGGCGCCACCAACTTCGAGTACTACAACGACCCCCGGAAGACGGCGGAGTCACGCAACGCCACGGGCGACACGAGCACGGTCGGCGACGTCGGCTACCTCGACGAGGAGGGCTACCTCTACCTCACCGACCGCAGGACCTACATGATCATCTCCGGCGGCGTGAACATCTATCCGCAGGAGACCGAGAACCTGCTCGTCACCCATCCCAAGGTGCTCGACGCGGCGGTGATCGGCGTGCCCGACGAGGACCTGGGCGAGACGGTGAAGGCCATCGTCCAGCCCGCCCCCGGGGCGACCCCCGGACCCGAGCTCGAGCGCGAGCTCATCGAGTTCTGCCGGGAGCACCTGGCCCACTACAAGTGCCCGCGCTCGGTCGACTTCGAGGACGAGCTGCCTCGGCTCCCGACCGGCAAGCTCTACAAGCGCCTCCTGCGGGACCGCTACTGGGCGGACCACGCCACCCGCATCCTCTAAGTCTGGGGCCTCCACGCCCGGGGCACCCGCGTCCGGCGCCCTGGGTGCGGCGGACGCTGAAGAGGAGGAGGAGCCGACCCGTCCGGGGGGCCGGAGAAACCGGCCAGGCCGGGTCCCCGAGCCCTTAGCCGGCGCGGCGCTCGACGAGCTGCTTGCGCTCCGCTTCGTTGAGGCCGCCCCAGATCCCGTGCGGCTCACGGATTCGGATCGCGTACTCCAGGCAGTCCCGCGTCACCACGCAGGTGGCGCAGATCTCCTTGGCCCGCTGCTCGCGCGCCTGCTTCTCTTCCTTGCGCTCGGCATGGGTGGGCGGGAAGAAGACCGCCGCCTGCGGCCCCTTGCACGCTGCCCGTGCCTGCCACGCTTCTCCCGACGGCTGCAGTGCCAACTCCCCCTCCTGGCGGTCACGCTACCCACGACCCAGGATGCCGGACAAGGGGTCTGACCAGGTTTTTCGGAGGCTCGATCGGTGGCACTCGGCCTGTTGACGCACCGCATTACGCTCGCCCGCACATGGACGTCACCGCCTTCTGCCGCCAGAGCCACGTCTTGGTCGTCGCCGGCAAGGGCGGGGTCGGCAAGACGACGATCACCGCCGCCCTGGCCCGCATGGCGGCCGATGCGGGCCTGTCGGTGCTCGTCCTCGAGCTGGAGGGCAAACCCGGCGTCCCCGCCGCCTATGGCCTGGCGGGCTCCCTCGGCTACGAAGAGGCCGAGCTGGCCGAGGGGGCCAAGGACGGAGACGGCAGGGTGCGAGCCCGGCGCATCACGCCCGACGACGCGCTGCTCGAGTACCTGGCGAACCACGGGATGAAGCGGGTGTCGAAGCGCCTGGTCTCGAGCGGCGCCCTCGACGTGGTCGCCACGGCCATCCCGGGGATCCGCGACATCCTGGTCCTGGGCAAGGTGAAGTCCCTCGAGCGCGAGGGTGCGGCCGACCTCATCCTGGTCGACGCCCCCGCCACGGGCCACGCCATGACCTTCCTCACCTCGGCCCAAGGCCTGCTCGACGCGGCCCGCTCGGGCCCGGTGCGCGCCCAGGCCCAGGACGTGGTGGACCTGCTCGGCGACCCGGCGCGCTGTCAAGTAGCCCTGGTCACGCTGCCCGAGGAGATGCCGGTCAACGAGGTGGTGGAAGCCGCGTACCAGCTCGAGGACCGCGTGGGCATCAGCCTCGGCCCGGTGATCGCCAACGCGTGCCTGCCCGAGGAGCCGGCGCTCGACGTCGACCCGGACGCGGCGGCGAGCGAGGCCGGCGTCGTCCTCGGCGCCTCCGAGCGCTCGGCCCTGGCCGCGGCGGCGCGCTTTCGGGCGCGCCGGCGCGCCCTGCAGGAGGAGCAGCTCGAGCGCCTCGCCCACGAGCTCCCACTGCCGCAGCTTCGTGCCCCCTTCCTCTTCACCCCCTCCATCGGGCCCGACGAGGTCGCGACGCTGGCGACGTCCCTGGCCGGCGGTGTCGCCGCGCTGGCCACACCGGTCCCATGACGGCCGAAGTGCCGCGGCCGGCGGACGACACGGCGCCGGGGGGCGCCGAGCCGGCGCCGACCCACCCGCCGGCCTCGCTGGCCGTGCTGGCGGCGCGCAGCGCCATCGTCGTGTGCTGTGGGTCCGGGGGTGTGGGCAAGACCACCATCTCGGCCGCGCTGGCCCTGGAGGCGGCCCGTCGCGGCCGGCGCGCCTGCGTCGTCACCATCGACCCCGCGCGCCGCCTGGCCAACGCCCTCGGCGTGGCGGAGCTGACCAACGTGGCCGGCCGCATCGACGGTCCCTGGCCCGGCGAGCTGTGGGCCCTCATGCTCGATTCCAAGGGAACGTTCGACGACCTCATCCACCGCTACGCCGCCACCCCCCAGCAGGCCGAGGGCATCCTGGCGAACCGCCTCTACAAGAACCTCTCCACCGCCCTCGGCGGCACGCAGGAGTACATGGCGATGGAGAAGCTCTACGAGCTCGCCGAGGAGGGCCACTACGACCTGGTGGTGGTCGACACGCCGCCGAGCCGAAACGCCCTGGACTTCCTGGAGGCACCGGGTCGCCTCACCCGCTTCCTGGGACATCGGCTCTTCCAGCTGCTTCTCACTCCCACTAGGGCGTACCTGCGGGCGGTGTCGGTGGCCATGCAGACGCTCATGCGCACCTTGTCCAAGGTGGCAGGGGCCGAGATCGTCCAGGACGCCATCACCTTCTTCCAGGCCTTCGAGGGGATGGAGGAGGGGTTCCGGGTGCGTGCCGATCACATGCGCGACCTCCTGTGGCGTGACACCACGTCGTTCGTCCTGGTCACCGCACCGCGCGCCGACACCGTGGAGGAGGCGGGATGGTTCGCCGACCGCCTGCACCAGTCCGGGCTGACCGTCGACGGCCTCGTCGTCAACCGCGTGTACCCGGCGTTCCCCCCGACCCCGGGCCTGCCGCCGGCCCCGGTGGGCAGCGCGCTGGCCACCCTGGAGGCGAACCTGCGCGGGTACCAGGCGCTCAACGCCCGCGAGGAAGCCGTCTACGGGGACCTCGTCCGGCGGCTCGCTCCGTCGCCGGTGGCACGGGTCCCCCTCCTCGACATCGACGTCCACGACCTCCACGGACTGGCGGTGGTGGCGGGCCACGTCTTCGCCGATGGGAGCGCGGCCAGTGTGGTCGGGCCCGCGGGCGCCGGTTAGCCTGGCCGCCGTGCGCACCATCGTCGTCGCCAGCGACGCCCCGTCGGTCCGGGCCGAGGTGACCGCGGTGGTGGGCGAGCCCGGCACCGAGGTCGTCGAGGTGACCCGCGGCCACGGCGTCGCTCCCGCAGTGGCAGCGCACGACCCCGACCTCGTCGTGGTCGACCTGCAGATGGGCTCCATGGGCGGCATGGCCGTGTGCCTGGAGCTGCGGCTCGAGGAGTCCTACGGAAACCTGCCCCACGTGCCGGTGCTCATGCTCCTCGACCGCCGTCCCGACGTCTTCCTGGCCAAGCGCTCGGGCGCGGAGGGCTGGCTGGTCAAGCCCCTCGACCCGATCCGCCTGCGGCGGGCCACCACCGCCCTGTTGGAGGGCGGCGAGTACCGAGACGATTCGTTCCAGCCGGTGACCGGGGTCGCACCCGAGGAACCGGCCGGAGTGCCCGCCGGCGCCACGGCAGGGCCTGCCTGAGCCTCCCAAGCCCGGCGTGTTCGGACGAAGAGGCCACGAGGGCGGGGAGAGCCACTCCCTCCGTCCCAAGCGCGCGGCCTCTGCCGGCGGCGAGCAGGAGCGCCTCATCCTGGCCGCGCTGGCCGAGCTCCACGACATGACCGTGCAGGAGGTCATGACGCCACGTGTCGACGTGGAGGGCCTGGCAATCCCCGTGCGCGCGTCGGATGTGGCTCGTGCGGTGCAACGCACCGGCCACAGCTGCTTCCCCGTGTTCGACGAGGACCTCGACCGCCTCATCGGGATCCTCTACGTCAACGACCTGTTCCGCGCCGGCTGGGAGATCGAGCCCAACGGGAACGGCACGGAGCCCGAACGACCCACCCCGCTCGACATCTCACGCCAGATCCGCCAGCCGTTCCTCGTGCCCGAGTCGCGCCTGGTCCTCGACGCCTTGGCCGACATGCGCCAGAACCGCCGGGCCTTTGCGGTGGTCGTCGACGAGTACGGCGGGGTCTCCGGAGTGGTCTCGGTCAAGGACATGCTCTCCGCGCTGGTGGGCGACCTTAGCGACGAATTCGACGCCAGCAGCGAGCCGGACGTGATCCGGGTGGACCGGACCCGGTGGCTCGTCGACGGCGGGGCCGCGGTCGACGAGGTGGCCGAGACCCTCGGTATCGAGCTGCCCGAAGGTGAGTACGTGACCTTCGGGGGGTTCCTGCTCGACGCGCTGGGCCACATCCCCGAGGAGGGCGAGGTGCTCTCCCGCGAGCCGTGGGAGTTCCGCGTGGTCGAGATGGACCGCCGGCGCATCGCCAAAGTCGTCGCCCGCCACCTCAACCGGCCCGCCGACACCGACCGGGGTGACGAGGAGCTGGTCTGAGGACCGGGTCGCGCCGGACCGCATCGGCGCAGACCCGGAGTAGCATCGACGGGTCCCGGTCCGCCGTCGGCGAGCTGGGGCAGCCGGGCGACCGGCGACGGGCTGTAGCGCAGTTTGGTTAGCGCGCCACGTTCGGGACGTGGAGGTCCCCGGTTCAAATCCGGGCAGCCCGACTCCTGTTCTGCCTGCTCAGAGGCGCTGGGGCCATTCCGGTGATGACGGCCCGAACGGCGCCGTGCGCGATCTGTGCGCGATCTTTCTGCCACATGGCGTGACGACGGGTCGAGGAAGTACTCCCCGACGCGCTCGGCGGCCCGCCGGTCGGCGTCGGTCGTCGCCTGTGCGTACACCGCCAGGGTCATCCGCGGATCGGTGTGCCCGAGGCGCGTCTGCGCCGTCTTTGCAGCCGTCAGCGGCAAGCCCAGGTGCCGCCCTGACGGTCCGGGCCAGATGTTGCGAAACTGTGATTCTAATCACTACGCGACAAATGGGGGGTTGTCGTGTATGATTAATAAATGGCTGTTCGCGACAAACGCTCGCCTTCAATCAGGCCCGGCCGGCCGACGCGCGAACAGGTCTACCGCCGCCTCGAAGACGCCATCGAGGAGCTTCGGACCAACCTGGGCGGTCTCCCCCGCCCGGTCGAGGCCGAGGGGATCTGGCGCAACATCTGGTACGAGGAGACCCACCACTCCACGGCCATCGAGGGGAACACGCTCGTGCTCCGTCAGGTCGCGACCCTCCTGGCCGAGGGTCGCGTCGTCGGCCAGAAGCAGCTGTCGGAGTACCTCGAGGTCCAGGGATACGCCCAGGCCGCGCAGTGGGTATACGCGCAGGCCCTCGAGCCGGGCCCGTGGGAGAGCGGGCAGCTCCTCACGCTGACCGAGGTGCGCGAGGTCCATCGCTCCGCCCTGGGCCAGGCGTGGGAGGTCGCACCGCATCCTCACGCCACGCCGGCCGAGTCGCCCGGCAGCTTCCGCCAGCACGACATCGAGCCCTTCCCGGGAGGCATGACGCCGCCGACGTGGCCGACGGTGCCGGCGGAGATGCGGACCTGGGTCAACGCCGCCAACCGACTCGCCGAGCCCAGGCCCACACCGCTCATCGAGCGCCTGGCGGCGTCGCATGCCCGCTTCGAGCAGATCCACCCCTTCCTCGATGCCAACGGGCGCACGGGACGACTGCTCGTGAACCTTCTCCTGATCCGCCTCGGGTACCCGCCGGCGATCATCTACAAGCGTGATCGGTCCCGCTATCTACGTGCGCTGCAACGTGCGGACGGCGGCGATCCCGGTGCCCTGGGAGAGCTGCTGGCGAGGGCGGTCACCGACAACCTCCACCGCTTCGTCGTCCCGGCGGTGGCAGGCCCGAACCGGCTCGTCCCGCTTGCCTCGCTCGTCCGGACCGACCTGAAGCAAGCCACGCTTCGAGCCGCGATCGAGCGTGGCCGCCTACGAGCTCAAAAGGGCCCTGATGGCCAATGGCGAAGCAGCCGGCAATGGGTCGAGGAGTACCTGGCGAGCCGTTGGGGACAGGGCCCGTGACAATTACCGAGCGGTTTCACCCATCTTGGCCCTCGAGTTGCCGACCCATCGCACACCACATACAGGGCGGTCTACGCGGGGCGGAGTCCAGCCATCAGTAGGTCGAGAAGTGGGCCTACCTGGTCGGGTTGGCCGAGAGCCGTGGTGGACAGGAACACGCCGACGAGCGCGGCCGTCACGTCATCTACGGGGACGTCGTCG
>DASPTT010000138.1:0-17071 GCA_035623275.1 Acidimicrobiales bacterium | reverse complement strand
GCGGCGACGACCTGACCGAGTCGGTCCGGGCGCGCTACGCCGATCTCGCGCCGGACGCGCTGCTCGCCTGGTTCCGCGGCGCGCGTGTTGCGATGATCGAGACGCTCTGCGATCTCGATCCGTCGACGCGCGTCCCCTGGTACGGCCCGGACATGAGTGTCGGGTCGTCGCTCACCGCGCGGATCATGGAGACGTGGGCGCACGGCCAGGACGTGGCCGACACCCTCGGCGTGACGCGCACCGCCACCCGGCGGTTGCGCCACGTCGCCCATCTCGGTGTGCGGGCCCGCCCGTACGCGTACGCCGTGCGGGGGCGCCAGGTCCCTCCCGCCCCGGTACTGGTCGAGCTGGTGTCACCGGAGGGTGAGCGCTGGGACTGGGTCGCGGGCGCCGGCGAAGGCACAGGCGCAGGGCCGGTCGACCGCGTGTCGGGCAACGCGCTCGACTTCTGCCTCGTCGTCACCCAGCGGCGCAACGTCGCCGACACCGGGCTCGAGGTGCGCGGGCGCGCCGCCGACGACTGGATGGCCATCGCGCAGGCCTTCGCGGGCCCCCCGGGGCCGGGACGACCGCCGCGCGCCCGGCACGACGCCTGAGATCCCCGTCCGGGGCCGGGCTCAGGTCCCGAGCGGCGGGGCGTGTCGCCAGGGGCGATCGGAGACGAGCCGGTAGCCGGACCAGCCCAGGGCCGCCACGGCCGCGGCCGCGCCCAGCACCAGCGCCACCCGGTTCGGGCCGAAGTGGAACGCCCAGGCGCTGTTGTAGAGCGCGGGGAGCAGGTGGGCCACGGGGCCGTAGAGCGACGGGTACCCCGACGGGGCGATGCCCGGCCACACGTTGTAGAAGTCGAAGCGCCGCGACACGTACTCGACCAGGAACGCGCCCTGCAGCAGGATCCCGGCGGACACGACCACGCCGAACACGGCGCGCCGCCACGACCACAGGCGTGCCAGGCCGAGGATGGTGGGGAGCACCAGCACGATGCCGCCGCTCATGGCGAAGCGCCCGGCGAAGCTGGCACCCCCGTACCAGTTCGTGAACATCGCGTTGGGCACGACGAAGGCGAGATAGACGGCCGCCGTGTACAGGGCCCAGGCGCGGCGCCGGGCCACGCCGAGCACAAGCTCGACGAGCCCCACGACGAGGAGCGGGTTCTGGACGAGGATCCCTTGGAGGCGGTCCACGTGCAGGCCGGCGAACACCATGAGCGCCGTCTTGTCGAGGGCGAAGTTGCCCGACAGCCCGCCGTACGGGCCGGTCACGTCTCCGAAGGCATAGGCGTTGTACCAGCCGAGGAGGGCGAAGGACCCGGCGACGATGCCCACCAGCAGGCCGAGTCGCCGCCATTGGCGCGTCCGCGTGTACTGGCCGCCGAGCGCCACCGCCCCGATGAGCGCCGGCAGCGAGAACTTGATCTGCAGCCACGGTTGGAAGGCGAGCAGGAGGGCCAGCCCGACGTCGCTCGCCAGGCGCCGGGCGCGCTCGAACGTCGTGTAGGCGACGAGGACGACGAGCGATGCGACACCTCCGGGGATGTCCGGGTACACCTGGGCCGCCGAGGTGAGCAGGGGGGCGGCGGCGGTGGCGGCGATCGTGGCGACGAGGGCCGCTGGCCGCGACGGGAATCGGCGCACGGCCACGTACGCCGCCGCGGCGACGACCATGCCGCTCATGGCGATCATCCACAGCTTCGCCCCCGTGGTCTCCCCCAGCCAATAGGGCGCGGCCAGGAGCAAGGGGAGCCCGATGCCGTGGATGGAGTAGCGCCCGTGCGGGCCGACGATGATGTGCGAGTTCGCGGGGGTGGGGATCGATCCCTTCGGCCCCAGACCGTCGGGGACGATCTTCTTGGCGGCGAACTCCTGCTCGGCGGGGCGCGTCTGCTCGACGGTGTGGTCGTGGGCGATCCCGCTGGCCATGACCAGGTAATGGGGTTCGTCGCCCGTCACCGGGTACCAGTGGCGGCTGTCCCAGCGGGCGAAGACGGCGAAGGCCAGCGCGTAGTAGACGACGAGGGCGACGACGACGAACCGCCACCGCGACGAGTGACGGCGCGACGAGTGACGGCGCGACGCCTGCGCCGAGGTCGCCGTCCCCGGGGATCCGCCGCCGGTGCCCGGCGCGTCGGGGGCCTCCGCCCCCGTCGCGTCGAGGGCCGGATCGGCCGTCGCACCCTGTGGCATGGGGCGGATCGGGCCTATGGGGTGTCGGCGCCCTGCGCCACCGGCGCGCGCGCGTCGTCCGCTACGTCCGACGTGCCCGGGGCCTGCGTTCCGGCGCGTGTGCGCCCGCGGTGCCAGCACCACACCATGAGCACGGCTCCAGCCGCGAACATGAGCAGCCCCGCGCCCTGGACCAGGATCGGCCCGGCGTGCGATTCGGCCTGGGTCGACCCCTTCTGCGCGCCCAGGCCCAGCCAGAAGTGCTCCTCGAAGAAGCGCGACAGGCCCCACAGCGCGACGGCCGTGGAGGCGACGAACCCGTCGGGCCGTTCGCGGTAGTAGTGCTCGATGAGCATGAGCACGCCGAAGATGACGAAGCAGTCGATCGCCTGGAAGATGGGCACGGGCACGCGCTTGCCGACCTGCCCGGCGTAGGAGAGCCCGAACCAGGCCGTCGTCTGGGCGCCTCCGCCCGCGACCATCAGCTGCGGGCCGAGCAGCCGGCCGATCCCCCACGCGGCGACGAGGACGGGGGCGGCCAGATCCAGCTCACGCACGGTGGGCAGCTCGGGGCACCGCCGTCGGCTCAGGACGATCCCGACCGGCACCGCGAACAGGAGCCCCCCGAACGACGACAGGCCGCCGTTCCAGATGGCGAGGATCTGGCTCGGATGGTCCGAGTAGAGCGACCAGTTGGCGATGACGTGCAGGGTGCGGGCACCGATGACCGCGCTGACCACGATCCAGATGAACACGCCGGTGAACCAGTCCGTTCGGTAGCCGGCCTTGCGCAGGCGGCGCTCGAAGTACAGGAGGCCGAACAGGAAGGTGATGGCCAGCCCGATCCCGTAGGTGTGGACCTGGACGGGTCCGAGATGGAAGACGACGGGGATGGGCTTCACGGGGTCCTCGAGCGCGACGGCGTCGACGGGCAACGTCGCATGCACTGAAGCGTACCGCCGTCCGCCCCGGCCCGGTCGGCACGGGCCTGCCCCTGCCGGCCCGGTCGGCACGGGCACCGCCGCCACGTGCGCCGATAGGGTCGTGCGCCGACGCCCGAGGAGATCGGGCCGATGGTCCGAGGGAGGCCGCCGTGGGTGCACTGGAGGGGAAGGTGGCCGTCGTCACCGGCGGGGCGTCGGGGATCGGCCGCGCCAGCGCCCGGCTCCTGGCGGGCGAAGGGGCCTCCGTCCTCGTGGTCGATCGCAACGCCGAGGCCGCGCAGGAGGCCGCGCACGAGGTCGGCGGTGCCGCACTGGTGGCGGACGTCAGCCGCGCCGAGCAGTGGGGCCCGATCGTCGACGCCGCCCGCGGCCTCGGCGGGGTCGACCTCGCCTTCCTCAACGCCGGGGTGACGACGGGTGAGGAGGACGTCACCAAGGTCACCGACGAGCAGTACCGGCGCATCGTCGGGGTCAACGTCGACGGTGTCGTCTTCGGGACGCGCGCCCTCGTCCCCGAGATCGCCGCGCACGGGGGCGGTGCCATCGTGGCGACGTCGTCGTTGGCAGGCGTCATCGCCTTCCCCGGCGACCCGATCTACACGCTCACGAAGCACGCGGTGGTGGGCTTCGTCCGGTCGCTCGGGCCACGGTTGGCCCAGGACGACATCACCATCAACGCGGTCTGCCCGGGCCTGGTGGACACGCCGCTCATCGACGGGGAGATCCGCGACGTCCTCGCCGACGCCGGGTTCCCGCTCATCGCGCCCGAGGCCGTGGCCGAGGCCGTCCTCGGATGCATGCTCGGCGACGCCACCGGCCAGGCCATCGTGGTCCAGGTCGGCCGCGAGCCGACGGCGTATCGCTTCGGACGGCCGCCGGGCCCGCGAGAGCCCGGCGCCGCGGGCAAGATCCCGCCGGGCTGGTTGGCCGACCAGGGGTCGGGAGCCGCCGGGTAGGTCGGCCGACGGCCTACGGCCTACGGCCGACCGGCGCCGACCAGCCCCGTCGACCAGATGCCGGTGATCTGCACGCGCGTCCCGGTCTCCTCGGCCTGGATCATCTCGCCGGGGCCGACGTACATCGTCACATGCCCGATGGTGCCGCCCTCGTCGTAGAAGAGGAGGTCCCCGGGCTGGAGATCCGAGAGCGAGATGTGGGTGGTCTCCGCGTACTGCGCGGCGGCCGAATGGCTGAGCGACACGCCCGCCTGCCCCCAGGCCCACATGGTCAGCCCGGAGCAGTCGAAGCCGACCCCGGGCGTCGCCCCTCCGTACACGTAGGGCACGCCGATCTGCGACTCCGCCGCGGCGACGGCGCGGCCGCCTTCGCCCCCCGGCGCGGGCGGAGCGGGCGGCGCGGCCGCCAGGCCCGCCGTCGACGGCCCCGCCGGCGCCTGCCTCGCCCGTGCCGCGGCCAACTGCGCCTGGAACGCGGCTGCCTGCGCGGCCGCAGCGGCCGCCTGCTGCTGGGCCACGAGCGTGGCGATCTGGCCCTTCACGTGCGAAAGCGTGGCCTGCTGGCCCGCCAGCGCCGCCTGGGCGCCGCGCCGGGCGGTGTCGGCCTGGGTGAGCGCCGCCTGCGCGTCCTGCTCGGTGGCCTGGAGCTGCGCCTGCTCCTGGACCAGCGTCGCCTCCACGACGTGGAGGCGGTCGATGGCACCCGAAACGTTGCCGCCTGCCACGGACCGGTACTCCTGTGCGACGGCGGACTGCTCCGACCCGGGCGAGAAGAGCTGTTCGAGCCCGATGTCGTTGTCCGCGGACATGTAGGCGTCCAGCGCCTGGCGGCGGAGGTCGGCCTGGGCCGCGGTGGCCTGGGCCGCGGTGGAGGCGACGGCGGCTCGCGTCTGGGCCAGCTGGGCGTCGAGCTGGCCGACCCGCAGCTGGGCCTCGTCGTACTGCTCGGAGAGCACCGCCAGGCGCTGGCCCTGGGCCTGGATCTGCTGCGCCAGCTGCGCCGCCTGGGCCCTGGCGCCGGCGAGCGGGTCCGCGCCCGCCGGCGGGATCCGGGTGGCGCCCACCAGGGCGACGGCAACCACGGCCGAGCCGACCACGGCGGCTCGGCGTCGCCACCTGCACCCGCGCCCCGACCGCTGGGTCGAGAGGCGCCCGACGTCAGTCTGAATCCGTCCGGTCTACCAACGCGCCACGGCGGTTACAAGTATTTCTGCCTCGTCGGCCCGGCGGTGTCCGAGCACGCGGCGCGCAGGTAGCCTCCGCGCGGTGCACCCGATCGAGCGACTCCGCTACGTGGCCCGTGGCGGGTGGGGGGACCCGGCGATGCTCGCGTCGGAGGCGGCGTGGGCGCTGGCGGAGCTGATCGAGCAGGAGCCGCCCGCCGCGGTGCCGGCGTGTCGGCGACTGCTCGAGCGCCATCCCTCCAGCGGGCCGATGTGGTGGGTGGCCGCGCGCGTGCTCGGCGCCCGTGACCCCGTCGCCGAGGCCGAGGCATGCGGGGACGAGCTCCAGGAGGACGACTCGGCGGACCATCTCGACGAGGCGTTGCCCGAGGACGGCCGGGTGGTGCGCCACGGCGGTGTCGGCGACGTGGCCGCGGCCGACGTCGTCGTGGTCGAGGTCGACGCCATGGGGCCCGGCGGGATGGTCGTGGACGGTGACGACCTCGGGCTCGTCGAGGCGGCGCGGGCGCTCGAGGTGCCGATCTGGGTGCTCGCCGGTGTCGGGCGCGTCCTGCCGCAACGGCTGTGGGAGGCGCTTCGCCGCAGTGTCGAGTCGTCGGCGTCGCGCACGGCGACCTGCATCACCGACTTGTCGGGCGTCGCCTGCGTGGTGGGGCCCGACGGCCGGCTGGCAGTGGCCGAGGCCCTGGCCCGGTCGGGCTGTCCGGAGCCGCCCGAGCTGCTGTCGCTTCCCTAGGCCGGCGCGGCCCCACGCGCCGCCGGCGCGGTCACCCCTCGCGCCGCGGTGTCGCTCAGTGGTGGCAGCCCCCGAGGAGCCCGCCGACGATCGGGAGCCCGTCGCAGTCGGTCGTCGTGGTCGTGGGCGGGACCGTCGTCGTGGTGGCGCCGCCACCGCCGTTGCCGCCGCCACCGCCACCGCCGTTGCCGCCGCCACCCGTGCTCGAGGTGCCGCCCCCCGTGCTGGAGGTGCCCCCGGTGCTGGAGGTGCCCCCGTGGGGGACCGGGGCCGATGGCGAGGTCGGGGTCGAGGGCGTGCCGTGCGGCGTGCCAGGGCCCGAGGTCGGCGAGTGCCCGCCGGTGCCAGCGGTGCTCCCGGACACGCCGGTGCCGCCGGTGCTCGAGGTGCCCCCACCGGTCGAGGACGACGACGGCGACCCGCCGGTGTCCGCGGAGACCGACCCGGAGTTGAGCTCGTGCGCGTTCGTCGGCGCGCTGTTGCTCCCGTGCGCGGTGGTGGCGAAGATCACGCCGAGGAGCAGCGCCGCCGCCGAGCCGAGGACGGCGGAGATGAAGCCGCGGCGACGCCACCACATGACGGCTGCGCCCGCCTCGTCCCCGGCCGCGTCGAGCGCGGTCCCGTCGAGATGGTGCCCGGCGAGGTCGAGCAGGCCCGCGGCGCTGCGGGCGTCTTCGGGGTAGTGGCACGCGACCCAGGTGAAGGTCGGGGCGCCGGCGACCGCGGCGCGCTGCATGAGCGCGGTCGTCTGCCGGCGCGAGCGTCCCCCCAGCACGGCGGCGAGGTGGGTCGGGCCGGAGCGGAACAGCTTCTGGCCCTCCCATAGCGACGCCGACATCGCCCCCGCCAGCTCGTCCACCTCGGCGGGGCTGGGGGTCGGGGGGGCCTGACCGGGCTGCACGGCGTCGCCGGGCCGGGCGAGGATCAGGGTGAAGCGCTCGTTGCCCTGCTCGGCGCGCTCGACCATGTCGGGGAGCACCGTCATGACCGGTGCCAGCGTCATGGCGTGCCCGACGTCCCGTGCGCCCATGTCGGGCGCGGTCGTCCCGTGCGAGCCGGCATGGTCGGCCGGGCCGCCGGGGCCGGCCGAAGCGCCAGGGCCCTCGGAGGCGTCGGTGTCGCCGCCGACGTGGTCGGCCACGAAGCAGGCGTCGCCACCGCTGGCGATGCGATAGACGGGGGCGGGGTCGGCCGGATCGCCGGGCGCCGCGTCGTTCTCGTGCTCGTGCCCCTGCACCGCAGCCTCGATGGCGGCTGCGAGGTTGGCCATGGAGTCGCGGACCTGTCCGGCCGCGTCCGCATGACCATGCATGTCGTCCTGTCCCGGGAGCATGACCCGAGCACCCCCAATCTCCGACCCCACGTCGTTGCTTTGTTCATCGATCGCTTGACGACGTTCCTTGAGAATTCGTGTGGGGCCGTGCCCGGGCTGGGCACGCCGCGCGCTCGTTGCAGCGGCCATCGGTCGGCGCGCCAGGCTCGCAGGACGCGTCGATCACCGCCTGCATAGGGCGCTCCGCCGGCGGTAGCGTCTGCGCCCATGGGTGAGATGATCGACTTCCCGAGCAATGGCACCACCGGCCACGGCTACCTGGCGACGCCCTCGTCGGGCGCAGGCCCCGGCGTCGTCGTGATCCAGGAGTGGTGGGGCCTCGTCCCCCACGTGATCGACGTCTGCGACCGCTTCGCCGCCGAAGGGTTCGTGGCGCTGGCACCCGACCTGTACGCGGGGAAGCAGGCGGCGCTCGGCGAGCCGGACGAGGCGGGCAAGCTCATGATGGCCATGGAGCTCGGCAAGGCCGCCAAGGACATGTCCGGTGCGGTGGACGAGGTGGCCGGGCGAGGCTCGTCGGCCCGAGTGGGCGTGGTGGGGTTCTGCATGGGCGGTGGCCTGGCCCTGGTGCTCGCGTGCCAGCGTCCCGACGCGGTGGCCGCCTGCGTTCCCTTCTACGGCATCATCCCCTGGCCGGACGCGCAGCCCGACTACTCGGCCATGTCCGCCGCCGTGCTCGCCCACATCGCCGAGAAGGACGGCTGGTTCGGCCCGGAGGCCGCGGCCGAGCTGGAGACGAAGCTGCGGGACCTGGGCAAGGACGTCGAGTTCCACGTCTACCCGGGTGCCGACCACGCGTTCTTCAACGACGCCCGGCCCGAGGTCTACGACGCCGAGGCGGCGCGTCTGGCCTGGGAGCGGACCATCGGGTTCCTGCGAGCCCGGCTCGGGTGACGGCGGCGGGCGCACGTGGGGACGAGGGCGGCCTCGTCCAGCGCTACCTCGAGCTCGGCCTCGCCCTCGGCCGCCACGTCGAGGGGCTCGTCGACGCCTACTACGGCCCTCCCGAGCATGCGGCACGCGCGTCGGCGGGGCCGGCCGTGGCGCCGGCGGCGCTGGCCGAGCGGGCTCGCCGCCTGCTCGGCGACCTCGACGCCGGTGTCCCCCTCGAGGGCGACACCGGGACGGGCGCGCCCGGGGCGCCGGCCGGCGCGGACAGCCAGCGGCGCCGGTGGCTCGCGGCCCAGGTCCGCGGCCTGCACACGACCGCCAGGCGCCTGGCCGGTGAGGCGATCGCCTATCCCGACGAAGTCGAGTGGTGCTACGGCGTGCGTCCCGCACCCGTCCCCGAGGAGGAGTTCGCCGCCGCCCACGCGCGGCTGGCCGAGGTGGTCCCCGGCAGCGGCCCGCTGGCGGAGCGGTTCGTCGCCTGGCGCGAGTCCCATGCCGTGTCGCCCGACAGGCTGGAGGCGGCCATCGGCTCGCTGGCGGACGACCTGCGCGAGCGCACGCAGTCGCGCCTCGGGCTTCCCGAGGGCGAGCGCGTCGACTTCGAGCTGGTGACCGACCGGCCCTGGTCGGGCTTCAACTACTACCTGGGCGACCTGCGCTCGCGGGTGGCGGTCAACATCGACCTGCCGGTCCTCTCGACCTCGCTGGCGCACCTCGTGGCGCACGAGGCCTACCCCGGGCATCACACCGAGCACTCGCGCAAGGAGGCCGGTCTGGTGCGGCGCCGGCGGTGGATGGAGGAGACGATCTTCCTCGTCGGCACGCCGCAGTGCCTGCTGGCCGAGGGCCTCGCCGACCTGGGCCTCGAGGTGGTGGTCGGGCCACGGCCCGAGGCGATGGTGGCCGCGCACCTGCGCCCCCTCGGCATCCGCTACGACGCCGAGCTGATCGCCACGGTCTCCGAGGCGGCAGAGGTGCTCTCGAAGGTGCGGGCCAACGCCGCGTGGCGGCTCCACGTCGACAGCGCCGACCCCGACCTCGTCGTCGACGAGCTGGCGCGCTGGTCGCTGTCGTCGCGACCACGAGCGGAGAAGGCCGTGGCCTTCCTCCTCGACGACACGTGGCGGGCCTACATCACGTGCTACGTGGAGGGGTTGGCGCTGTGCCGGGCCTTCGTGGGCACCGACACCGGGCGCTTCGCCCGCCTCGTGAGCGAGCAGCTCGTGCCCGCCGACCTGGCCGACGCGGCGTAGGCCGGCGTAGGCCGTCGCCGCGGCCCCGTTCGTGCCAGTGGCGGGCACAGGCCCAGCCCGGTCGGCCCGCCGGCGGACGTGGAGGCCAGCGGGGCCCGGCCGGTAGCATCGGGCCATGTCCGAACGCTCCCGGAACCTGCCGCGCCGCTCCTGCTTCTCCACGCCGGGCTCGAACGAGCGCTTCCTCGACAAGGCGCCCAACGTTCCCGCCGACATGTCCTTCCTGGACCTCGAGGACTCGGTGGCGCCGCTGGAGAAGGCGGCCGCCCGGGCGAAGGTCGTCGAGGCCATCCGCAAGCAGGCCTGGGACGACCGCGTGCTGTGCGTGCGGATCAACGCCTGGGACACCGAGTGGACCTATGGGGACGTGATCGAGGTCGTGGGCGGCGCGGGGGAGCGGCTCGACGAGGTCATGTTGCCGAAGGTCCAGTCGGCCGCAGAGGTGGTGGCGCTCGACCTCCTCCTGACCCAGGTGGAGAAGAGCCACGGCCTGCCCGTGGGCCACATCGGCATCGAGGCCCAGATCGAGACGACCCGCGGCCTCATCAACGTGGAGGAGATCTGCGCCGCGTCGCCGCGGCTCGAGACGATCATCTTCGGACCGGCCGACTTCGCCGCCTCCATGGAGATGCCCGTGCTCACCGGCGGCGTGCAGATCCCGGCGTACCCGGGCGACCACTTCCACTACGTGTTCGCCAAGATCCTCATGGCGGGGCGGGCCAACGGCCTCCAGGTCATCGACGGCCCCTATCTGAAGGTCAAGGACATGGACGGCCTGCGCGACTTCGCGCAGCGGACCCGCGTCCTGGGCTACGACGGCAAGTGGGCCCTGACGCCGGACCAGGTGACGGTCCTCAACGAGCTGTACTCGCCGACCCAGGAGCAGTTCGACCACGCCTGGGACATCCTCGACGCCTACCAGAAGGCGACCGAGGAGGACCGCAAGGGCGCGGTCATGTTCGGCGACGAGATGATCGACGAGGCGAGCCGGAAGATGGCCGTCAAGTTCGTCACGCGGGGTGAGCGCGCCGGGCTCAGCCGCTCCAAGGGCTGACCCTCGGGCGCGCGCCTTACGGCCCGCTCGTGTGGTCGCCCACCCGCTCCACGAGCCGCCGGGCGATGACCTTGAGGGCGAGCGTCTCGTCCGCCCCCTCGAAGATGGAGAGGACGCGGGCGTCGACGAAGTAGCGGCTCACCGGGAACTCCTCGGCGTAGCCCATGCCCCCGTGGATCTGCAGGGCCTCGCGTGTCACCCACTCCGCGGCCCGGCACACGTAGGCCTTCACCATGGAGGCCTCCAGGGTGCCCTCGCCCTTGGCCATGAGCCGCGCCACCTCGAAGGCGAACTGGCGAGTGCACTGGATCAGCACCGCCATGCGCGCCAGCTTGGCCCGCGTCAGCTGGTACTCGACGATGGGGCGGCCGAAGACGACGCGGTTGGTGGCGTAGTCGAGGGCCGCCTCGTAGGCGGCCTGCATCACCCCGAGGGCCCGGGCCGCGGTCTGGAGCCGGCCGTTCTCGAAGCCCGCCATCTGCAGGTAGAAGCCCCGGCCCACCCCCTCGTCGCCGCCGACGAGGTTGCCGGCGGGAACGAACCAATTCTCGAAGGCGATCTCGTAGGAGTGCATGCCCCGGTACCCGAGGGTGTCGATGGGGCGCCCCTCCATCCGCCCGGGCGGGTCGTCGCGTCCCTCGGCCGGCGGGTCCTGGGTGAAGAGGAAGCCGTGCGCCTCCCCGCGCGCCTTGGGCACGACGAAGAGCGACAGGCCGCGATGTGCCTTGGCCCGGTCGGGGTCGGTACGCGCCAGCAGCATGAGCACGTCCGCTCGTGCCGCGAACGTGCACCAGGTCTTCACCCCGTTGATCAGCCAGCCCCCCTCGGTGGGCGTCGCCGCGGTGACCACGTTGGCGACGTCCGAGCCGAAGTCGGGCTCGGTCACCGCCACCGCGTTCATGACCTCCCCCGACGCCAGCTTGGGGAGCCACTCCTGCTTCTGCTCCTCCGTCCCGCCCGCCACCAGGGCGCGCGACAGGATCTCGGGCCGGGTGATGAGCGAGCCACCCGCCCCGAGCGACCCCCACGACAGCTCCTCGGTCGCCACCACCATGCCCAGGTAGTCGCTGTCGCCGCCGGTCGCGAACCCGCCGTGCTCCTCGGGGATCGACAGGCCCAGCGCCCCCATCTCGGCGAGGCCCGCGATGACATCCTCGGGGATGTCGGCGTTGGCCCGGTGTACGTGCTCGGCCCGGGGCCGCAGCTGCTCCTCGGCGAAGCGGTGGAACGTGTCGCGCACGAGCTCGAAGTCGCCGTCGAGGTGGCGCGCTCCCTCGGTGCCGCACAGCTCCGCCAGGACGCGCGGGTCGCGGTGGGTTGCCACGAACGCCGCGGCCGGTGCCAGCCAGTCGCGTGCTGCGCCCCATGCCGCCTCGCGGCCCACCGTCCGCGCCGCCAGGTCGGCCAACGCGTCGGCCACGAAGGCACACGCGATCCGCGCCTCGTCGGCCCCCAGCCGACCGTAGGTCAAGGCGGCCTGGGCCGTGCGCACGGCGGCGGCCGCGTGGGCGAGGTCGTAGGCGAGCACCTGCTCGGCGTCGGGACCGCCGGCCGCGGCGAGGGCGCGCGCCGCGCCGTCGACGACCCCCCCGGCCACCGCCACGGCCGCGGCGGCGGCGTCGAGGTCGGGCGACACGGGTTCGGAGACGGGCTCGGACACGGCCAGAGAGGCTACGTCGTCTCCGGCACCCGCCCCACCACGGTGACGAGCGGGGGCAGGACCACCGGCTCGTCACCCGGCGGGACCTCGGTGAGCGATTCGAGGTAGTCGGCCACCGGGCCCGGGCCCGCCCCCGCGGGCGCCTCGGCCCACGCGTCCACGATCGTCAAGCCGCCCGCCGACGCCAATCCCGGCAGCAATGCCCCGACGTCGGGGTGACGGGCGTCGGGCATCGACAGCGGCTTGCCGCCGATGCGCCCGGCGCTGGTGATCGGCTCCTGCGCCACCACCCAGCCGCCCGGGCGCACCGCCCCGCGCATGCGCGCCAGGACCACCGCCGGGTCGACCACGTGCATGAGGAGGAACCGGCAGAAGGCGAGGTCCACCGGCTCCGGCAGCAGCAGCTCCTCGGCCGACTGGGTGAGGACGACCACCTGGCTGAAGGCGGCCGCCGCGGCGGCGGCCTCGTCGCGCGCCCGGGGGTCGACGTCCACGGCGTACACCCGGCCGTCGCGGCCCACGATCTCGGCCAGGGCCACCGCCACGTCGCCGCCCCCGGCCCCCACGTCCACGCAGCGCCAGCCCGGGCCGATCCCGAGGCGGTCCAACGCCGTCGCCAGCGGCCGCCGGTACACGTCGTCGCGCAGCGCGTTCGGCATGGCGCCACGGTACCGGGCACTGCGGGCGCCCGAGTAGCCTCGGCGCCCGTGAGAGTCACCATGCTCCTGTGCGACGCGGCCCAGGTCGCCGACGGCAAGCTCTTCGTGCTCGGCGGCGGCTGGTCCCTGACCGGCCCCGACCCGATGCCCTCCGCCATCGCCATGAAGATCGACGTGGACTGGCACGAGGCCGACCAGGCGCACCACTGGGAGCTCTACCTGGAGGACGCGGACGGGCGGCCGATCATGGTGGAGACCCCGGAAGGCCACCACCCGGTGGAGGTGCGCGGCGAGTTCACGGTCACCCGCCCGGGCACCATCCCCGAGGGCACGCCCATCGACGTGGCGCTGGCGGTGAACCTCGGACCCCTCCCGCTCGCCCCGGGCAACCGCTACACGTGGCGCCTCGCCATCGACGGCAACTCGCAGTCCGAATGGGCCCTCGGCTTCACCACGCGGCCACGGGTCGAGACGTGACCATGGCGACCCACGACCGCCCCTTCGGCCGCTACTTCGAGGACTTCGAGCCCGGCGACGTGTACCGCCACTGGCCGGGCAAGACGATCACCGAGTACGACGACCACCTGTTCTGCATGATCACGATGAACCACCATCCGCTGCACACCAACGAGTGGTTCGCCGAGCACGAGACCGTCCAGGGGCGCAACGTGGTCGTGGGGAACCTGGTGTACTCGCTCGTCCTGGGCATGAGCGTGCCGGACGTGAGCGGCGCGGCGATCGCCAACCTGGAGGTGGAGTCCCTGGTCCACCGGCACCCCACCTTCCACGGCGACACCATCTACGCCGAGACGCGGGTGCTGGAGAAGGCCGAGTCCCAGTCGAAGCCCGACCGCGGTGTGGTGACGGTGGAGTCCAAGGGCTTCAACCAGCGGGGCGAGGAGGTCTGCTACTTCCGGCGCAAGGTGATGGTGTGGAAGCGCGACGCCGCACCGGCCCGCCGCCGCCCCTACGGCGACGACGTCTGGGAGTGACGCCGGGACCGGCCGGCCACGAGCTGGCCGCCACTCGCCGGGCCGTGCTGTCCGTGGCCCGCCTCGGCCTGCGCCCGCTGCCATGGCGCTCGACGCGCGACCCGTGGGCCGTCCTGGTCAGCGAGGTCATGCTCCAGCAGACCCAGGCGACACGGGTGGTGGCGCCCTATCGCGCCTTCCTGGCCCGGTTCCCCCGGGTGTCCTCCTGTGCGCGCGCGGAGCTCGGCGACGTCCTGGTGGCCTGGGCGGGCCTCGGCTACAACCGGCGAGCCGCCCAGCTCCACCGGGCGGCCAGGGCCGTGGTGGACCGTTTCGGCGGCCGTGTCCCCGACGACCTCCAGGCGCTGGTGTCCCTGCCCGGCGTCGGGCCCTACACGGCGCGCGCCGTGCTCGCCTTCGCCTTCGACCGGCAGGTCGGCGTGGTCGACGTGAACGTCGGCCGGGTCCTGCACCGGGCGCTGTCCGGCCGGCGTCTCGCGCCCGGCCCCACCCAGGTGCTGGCCGACGCGCTGGTGCCGGCGGGTCGCGCCTGGGAGTGGAACCAGTCGGTGATGGAGCTCGGCGCCCTCTGGTGCACGGCACGTGGCCCGCGCTGTGCGACGTGCCCGTTGCGGGTGCGGTGCCGCTGGGCCGCCGCCGGACATCGTGCGCCGGACCCCGCGGCGCGCCCGGCCCGGCCGGCGCGCTTCGAGGGTTCGGACCGCCAGGGGCGGGGCCGGCTGCTGGCCGCCCTCAGGCTCGGCCCGGTGCGCCCCAGCCAGGTCCCCGCCGCGTGCGGCTGGCCCGACGACCCGCCGCGGGCCCGGCGGATCGCGGACGGCCTGGTGGCGGACGGGTTGTCGCGCCGGGGGCGGGGTGGCACGCTCGTGCTCCCGTGAGATCCGTCTGGAGGCCCGAGGACGTCGACGCCCAGTGGCTGACCGCGGTGCTCCGCCAGGCGCGGGTGCTCACCGAGGCCGCGGTGACGTCGTTCACGGTCGAGCCGGTGGGCACGGGGCAGATGGCCGACAGCTTTCGCTTCGCCCTCGCCCTCGACCGTGGCGAGCCCGGGGCCCCCGCCAGCGTGGTGGGGAAGTTCACCGCTGCCGACCCCACCTCCAGGGCCACGGCCTTGGCCATGCGGACCTCCGAGGTGGAGGTCCGCTTCTACCAGCAGGTGGCGCCGACGGTGCGCGTGCCCACTCCCGTGTGCCACCACGCCGCGGTGGACCCGGCCACGGCGGAGTTCGCGCTCGTCATGAGCGACGTCAGCCCCTGCCGCCAGGGCGACCAGCTGACCGGTTGCGGCGTCGACGACGCCGCCACGTGCCTCGAGGCCATGGCCGCCCTGCACGCGCCGCGTTGGGGCGATCCGTCGCTGCGGGCGCTCGAGTGGCTTGACCGGCGGAGCGAGGAGTCCCTCGCCATGGGCGAGACCGTCCTGCCCATGCTGTTCAGCGGCTTCGTCGACCGCTACGGCGGCGTGCTCAGCGCGCAGGCCCTCGGGGTGGGCGAGGGGCTCATGGCCCATCTCTCGTCCTACCTGCGCGACCAGCCCGGGCCCGCCACCGTGCAGCACGGCGACTTCCGGCTGGACAACCTGCTCTTCGCCGGCGGCGAGGCGTCCGGCGCGGGCGGCGCCGGTGCAGTGCCGGGTGCCCCGGCCGTGACCGTCGTCGACTGGCAGACCGCCGTGCTCGGCCCGGGGCTGCTCGACGCGTCCTACTTCCTCGGCGCGGGCCTGCTGGTGGAGGACCGCCGGTCCCACGAGCGGGCGTTGCTGCGCGAGTACCACGACCGGCTGCTGTCCCAGGGCGTGGCCGGCTATTCGTGGGAGGACTGTCTCGCCGACTACCGCCGCTACGCCTACGCCGGGTATCTGATGGCCGTGGGGGCGTCGATGATGGTGGAGCGCACCGAACGCGGCGACGCCATGTTCCTGGCCATGGCCGAGCGCCACGCCACCCAGGTGCTGGACCTGGAGTCCCTGTCCTTGCTGGAGGCCGTGTCGTGACGCACCTCACCGCCTTCGACGAGCACCTCGTGCACCAGCTCCCCGAGCCGCTGTCGGTCGTCGCCGCCGAGCACCAGCACTGGCGGGAGAGCTACTTCTTCGTCACCCACGCGCCGGCCGCAGCACCCGACGCCGCCGATGCCGACGTCCTGGTGGTGGCCATGGCCACGTACCCCGGGCGGCACATCCTCGACGCGCTCGTGCTCGGCCGCGTGGACGGCGAGCCGCTGTTCGCCTACCACCAGCGGCCCGCCGGCGGGGACCCGCACACGGCCACCGTGGGCCCTGTCTCCGTGGTGGTGGAGGAGCCCTTCCGCCGGCTCCGCGTCGTCGCCGACGACCCGGCGGCCACCAGCCTCGACCTGACCTTCGAGGCGCGCGGCGCCCACTACGGCCTGCGCCGCGGCCGCATGCTCGACGACGAGGGCGCGGTCGTGTGGGACCAGAGCCACATGATCCAGTCGGGCACCTTCCACGGCACCTACCGCCGCAACGGCTCGACCCGCACGGTCGAGGGCTGGCTGGGACAGCGGGACCACTCATGGGGGATCCGCGACCACGGCCGGGTGCCGTTCTGGACATGGCTGGCCATCCAGCTGCCCGACGGGATGCTCGGCGTGTGGCACTGGGAGCTGGCCAACGGCGCCCGCATCTTCACCGACGGGTGCTGGGCCCCGGCGGGCCGGGGGACCCCGGTGCCCGTCGTCGACTTCCACCACGACCTTCACTGGACCGACGCTGCCGGCGACCCCGTCGACTACGGGGCCGACGGGGCCACCGTGGAGGGCCTGGCCGGCACGGTGCGGTTCCGGCTCGAGGGCGGACGCGAGGTCACGCTGCGGGGTGCGGGACGGTGGTGCGCGCCCTACCGTCCCTTCTACGGCGGGGGCCAGCACCTCATGGCGGTCGAGACCGACGACGGGCGCCGGGGCACTGCCGTCTACGAGGTCACCGGCCGCCACCACCACCGCTTCTTCCCCACGCCGTTGCCCGTGCCGGAGGCGCACGGGTGAGCGCGGGCACGGTCCTGGTGGCCGCGCCCATGCGCTCGGAGCTCCGGCCGGTGGTCCGGGCCCTGTCCGCGCGGCGGGCCGTGGTCGGCGGGCTCGACGTCCACCGCGGGCGGGCCGGAGGACGTCAGGTCGTCGCCGCGCTGATCGGGGTGGGTCCCGAGGCCGCGCGCCGGGCCACCGAACGGCTCCTGGACGCCATGACACGGTCCGACATGGCGGTCTCCCACGTGGTGGTGAGCGG
>DASPTT010000137.1:0-23528 GCA_035623275.1 Acidimicrobiales bacterium | reverse complement strand
AGGAGGACACGATCCGCCGCCGCGAGCACGGCATGCTGGCCCGGCGCGCCGGGCACGAGCCGGCCAAGATCGGCGATCACGTCGGTGTTGGGCCCACAATCCTGTTGAAGGGCATGCACACCGTTGGCGAGATCGAGGTCGATCGCAGCTGCCGCATCTGCGCCCAATGGGCCGACCAATACGCCCAATCCCCCGGGAAGTCGCTGGACATGCATGCCGATGTCGGGGTCGAAGACCTGATCGCGCCTCGCGAAGAGGTAACTGGCGAGGCCGGTCCTGACCGATAGTCCAAAACGTAGGGCCAGGTCGCCGCCGCCGGGATCGCATTCGACGACGAGGACGTCCCGACGCGGCCAGACCGCACCGATGAGACACGAGCAGGTCGTGACCCCCGGTGAACCCTTGGCGGAGACGACGGCGAGAAGGGTCATGGAAGCGGGCTCACGGTCACCAAGGCGAGCTGACCTGCGGTCGACGCCGCCGCAATCGTCGGCGCGGCCGTGGCTGGCACTTCGAGCGAGACGACGGCCACGTCGGTTCCGCCTGGGGTGGCGACCACTTCCGCAACGGGCACCGCGCTGGCAAGGATCGTTCCGATTGCCAGGGCGGTCGGCTCGCCGGAGACCGCGCCGACCGCGCCGGCGGACGGCGCAACCGCCGTCGCCGCGAGCGGATTCCCCGGCGCTCCCGTCAGGATCACATCGACGAGCGAACCGGGACTCACGCCGTCGGCCGGCAGCTGGCCCGTCTTGAGCTGGACACCCACCAGCGCACGACCGGTGGGTGGCGCGTACGAAGCCGAGAGGGCGCTCGTCGTCAACAGCGTGCCGGACGCGAGGAACACTGCAGCACGCCTCCCGACGACCTCCGGTTCGTCGGACGCCGCAATCGTGGGGAGGTCCGACGCCTGCGTGATGCGGACCGTGCCGAGATCGGCGGTAGTGATCACCTGGCCGAGCGGCACCAGGTGGGTGACGACCAATACCTGGTCGGTCCGCCCGGCGCGGGCGTAGATCGAGCAGAAGATGGCGACCGACAGGGCCACCAGCGCGACCGAGGCGACAGCCAGCCCGGGACGGCGTCGCCTGGTGGCCGTGCGCATCGTGGTCAGCCGCACGGCATCGCCAGGACGGCCATCGGGACGAACGCTCGCTTCCGAGATCATCATCGAAGCGGTCCCCCCGACGGTTCGACGTCGATGGACTGGATCTGCTCGACTCGCAGCTGCGTCGATCCGGCCATCTCGAGGGGGACGGCACCCTGGCCCGAACCGGTGGGGCCCGTCCACTGGACGTCCCACTGCACCGTGGCCTCAACGTCGTAGGCCCGATCGTTGGTGTCACCGTCCGGGCTCGCCTGTCCCGCGGAAGAAGACGAGTACCTATGGGCGCAGTACGTCGTCTGCCCCGATCCGGCCCAGGGGTCGAACGGCACCCCTGGTCCCTCGCAGACGAGGGTCGTCCGGTCACCCATCGACCACGTCACCCGCTCGGGAACCACGGTGACCAGCAAGGGGGTTCCGTCGAAGACGGTGGCCACGGACTTCGTCTGCCAAGAAGCCGGGAGGACCCAAAGCCACGTCGGGAACCCGACATAGGTCGTACCGGCCGGATTGGTCTCCACCACGGGTGACGGGAGCAGGGGAGTCGCAGCGGCATCGGCGGCCATCTCCACCGGCGAGACCGTTGTCGGCGGTTGACCCGTCGGAAACACGCCCGTGGGAACTGTCTCGGTCGGGACGGTGGCCGGGCCCGTGGCTAGACGCCCGGTCGCGGGTGGGCCGCCGAATGTCGAGGATTCGGCGCCATTCCGGGGTGCCGGCGACCCGTAGGCAACCACCGAACCGCCCGTCACCCCGGCCGCCGCGCCGAGCGCCCCCACCAACAACAAGGGCTTCATTGCACGCTCCCACTCACACTTCGCTTCCCCTACTCGTCGCCGTCTGTGCAATGCCTCGAGATGTGCGTCGAGGGATGCGGAACGTACGACCGCGACCCGTCTTGCGCGCGATCTGCGGTTGGCCTGCTCGCTTCATGACGCATCTGGACCACGCAACGTTTCCCGCGGTCAATCGTCCGGTGAACCGCCTGGGCGCGCCCATGGCTCGCGTCCCGAGCACGCACCGCGCACCCGGGCCGTGGAGGTGGCCGTGCCAATGTCCCAGACGAGGCGCGCTTGCCAGGCGGTTCACGGACGGAGTGTGCCGGTAGCCGCTCGCGGCAAACCTGACGAGAACCTTGCTGGGGACCTTGCCCCCCGACAAACGACCAGCGTGCGAGTCCCCGCGACGCTGCGAAGCTGCAGCCGAGGCCTGCATCTGCCCGGCCGGCTGCGGAACGTTCCACTGGGCAAACGTGCAGGTGGACCTGGTGCGGTGGAAGGATGAGGCGGTCCTGCCGGCCGGTGCCGGCCGAGCCGATCGGCCCAAGAAGGGGGACCGTGACGTGACCACGACCGCGATGGACCGGATGCCGCTCGACGACATCAACTTGTCGGACTTCGAGTTCTGGGCTCAGCCCTATTCGGTGCGGGAGGCGGCCTTCCGGACGTTGCGGGCTGAGCGCCCAATCGCCTTCTACCAGGAGCCCGAGCTCCCCGACACCGCCATCCCGCTGACCAAGGGCCCCGGCTACTACGCCATCACCCGCCACGCCGACATCACCGAGATCAGCCGGCACCCTGAGCTGTACTGCTCCGGGAAATCAGGTACGACCATCCTCGACATGCCCGTCGAGTTCCTGGAGTTCCTGGGCTCGATGATCAACATGGACGACCCGCGTCACTCCCGGCTGCGACGGATCGTGTCGGCGTCGTTCAACCCTCGCATGGTCAAGGACCTGGAGGACTCGGTCCAGCGGATCGCGGCCCAGATCGTCGACGAGGCGATCGCCGCCGGGGGCGGGGACTTCGTCCCCATGGTGGCAGCCCGGCTCCCTCTCAAGATCATCTGCGACATGATGGGCGTGCCCGAGTCCCAGTACGACACCGTCCTGCAGGCGACCAACATCTTGCTCGGCGGTGGCGACGAGGAGTTCTTCCCGCTGGACCAGGACCCGACGCTCTTGCTCATGAGTGCCATCACCTCTTTGAACGCGCTCATGGACGAGCTCGCGACCTCCCGGATGGAGCACCCCACGGACGACCTCACCTCAGCGCTGCTTCACGCAAACGTCGACGGCGAGGCGCTCACCCACTCCGAGCTGTGCTCGTTCTTCCTCCTCCTGCTGGTGGCGGGCAACGAGACCACCCGAACCGCGATCAACCACGGGCTCCTGGCGCTGACCGAGCAGCCGGAGCAGCGGGCGGCGTGGCTCGCCGACATCGACGGCGTGACCCCGACGGCGGTCGAGGAGATCGTGCGCTGGGCCTCCCCCGTCATCTTCATGCGCCGGACCGTGACCCAGCCGACGGTCCTCTCGGGTCACGAGTTCACGACCGACGACAAGGTCATCATCTTCTACAACTCCGCGAACCGTGACGAGGACGTGTTCGAGGACCCCTACGACTTCGACGTCCGCCGCTCCCCCAACCCTCACATCGGGTTCGGCGCCGCGGGCCCCCACTTCTGCCTGGGGGCGCATCTGGCACGGCGCGAGATCTCGGTCATGTTCCGCGAACTGCTCACCCGGGCGCCGGGTATCCGGGCCGTCTCGCCGCCCGATCAACTCAAGTCCAACTTCATCAACGGCATCAAGCACCTCGAGTTCGACCTCGGGGGGATCGGGACGTCCTGACCGCCTGCCCCACACTCGAAACGGCTCGCCTGCTCCTCCGTCCTTTCACCGAGTCCGATATCGACGCGTTCACCGCCATGTACCGGACGACCGAGCTGCGCGAAGCCCTCCACCTCGCCGACGACGTCGGCCCTGACGACGTCTGGTCGTCGATGGCGCTGTGGCTGGGCCAGTGGGCGCTGCGCGGCAGCGGGCAGTGGGCGCTCGAGGAGAAGGCGACGGGGATGTTCGTGGGCCGGGCCGGCCTGCACCGTCCGCACCGGGCCGGGTGGCCCGGCCTGGAGGTCGGCTGGGCCTTGGACCCCGGACACTGGGGGAAGGGGTATGCCTCCGAGGCGGGCCAACGCTCCCTGGACTACGCCTTCGACGACCTGGGTGCCGAGCGCGTGTGCAGCGTCATCCTCCCGGAGAACCACCGCTCGCAGGCGGTCGCCACCCGTCTCGGGCTGACGAAACGAGAGGCCCGCGTCCTGTCGCATCTCCCCGACGCGCCCCACGACATCTGGTGGATCACGGCCGAGGAGCACCGGTCCGGGCGGACGCGATCAGCATGAGCGACCTGCTGCACTACCACCCCGCTGATCCCGAGATCTGGAGGAACCCCTACCCCGTCTACGAGCGTTTGCGGAACGAGGCGCCCGTGTTCCGGGTCGAGCACGGCGAGGGCGAGTTCTGGGTCCTCTCCCGGTTCGCCGATGTCTTCGCCGCGGCCAACGACACCGCCACCTTCTCCTCGGCCCAGGGCCTGACCTACGAGGAGGACGAGATCGTCAAGCTCGGTCTGGCCCCCACCCTGGTGATGATGGACCGGCCGCGCCACACCGTGTTCCGGCGGCTGGTCAACCAGATGTTCACGCCGCGAGCCGTGGCGGCGCTGGAGGCGTCGGTACGCGCCTTCGTGGTCGAGCGGGTCGAGCGGATCCGCGAGGCAGGGGATGCGGACTTCGTCGAGGAGGTGGCCGGGCCCCTGCCCGGGTACGTCGTCGCCGCCTACCTTGGTGTTCCCGAGACCGACCGGGACCGCTTCGGTGGGTGGAGCAGCGCCATCGTGCAGGCCAATGCGGGCGGCAGCGTGGTGCGCGACGCGGCAGAGGCGGTCGGCGACCTCTACGCCTACTTCTCCGACCTGGCGGAACGCCGTCGCCGCGACCCGGGAGACGACATGGTGTCCGTCCTGGTCCGCTCCGAGATCGACGGCCGGCCCCTGACCGTCGATGAAGTCCTCGGGTTCTGCTTCGTCATGATCGCCGGCGGGAACGACACGGCCGCGGGGCTCCTCGGCGGGTCGGCCGCACTGTTGACCGAGCACCCGGCGCAGCGTCGCCGGCTTGTCGACGAACCAGATCGCGTGCCGGGGGCGGTCGAGGAGCTCCTGCGGATGACCTCCCCCGTCCAGGGCCTTTCCCGGACGGTCACCCGGCCCACCGCCGTGCTCGGTGTCGACCTGCCGGCCGACACCAAGGTCCACCTCCTCTACGCGTCGGCCAACCGCGACCCCCGGGAATTCGGTCCCTCCGCCGACCGCCTCGACGTCACCCGGCGCATCGACCGAATGCTGACGTTCGGCTCCGGTCCCCACCACTGCCTCGGCGCGGCGGCGGCCAGGCTCCAGGGCCGTGTGGTGGTCGAGGAACTCCTGCGCCGTGTCCCGAACTTCACCGCCGACGCCGCGGAGGGGAAGGTGGCACCCGGACCGTTCACCCGCCGTTTCGAATCGCTGCCCATCCGGGCCAGCGCGTAGAGTCCCGCCGCCGGGACAGGGCCGGGACACAGGAGCAGGTGATGAGCCAGACCACGGGGCCGACGGGCCAGGACACGGGGCAGGACACGGGCCAGACCACAGGGCCCACGGGCCAGATGGGCCACGGCGTCAACCAGCGCGCGCAGATCCGGATGTCGGAAGAGGAGGTCGACGCCTTCCTCAACGAGCGCCGGCCGGTGACCCTGTGCTCCATCAACCACGACGGGTCCATCCACGCAGTGGCCATGTGGTACGGGTTCCTCGAGGGATGTATCGCATTCGAGACCAAGGCCAAGTCGCAGAAAGTCCGGAACCTCCGGCGCAATCCCTCCATCACCTGCATGGCCGAGGACGGGGACTACTACGAGGAGCTCCGCGGCGTCGAGCTGGTGGGGCGCGCCGAGATCGTCGAGGAGCCCGATCGGATGTGGACCCTCGGCGTGAACCTCTTCGAGCGCTACTACGCACCGTTCACGGATGAGCTCCGGCCGTTCGTGGAGACCATGCTCAACAAACGGGTCGTCATCAAGGTCCACGTGGACCGGGTGGTGACCTGGGACCACCGCAAGCTCGGGCTCCCTTCGACCCGCCCCGGCGCCTAGGAGGCCGTCGTCCGCTACACACGGGCAAGCTGGCGACGGCTCGTCGACGGTGGTCCTCGAGGGTCGCGCCATGAGCGACGAGCACGCCGAGCCGTACGGGCGGCGCAACGCCGCCCCCGGGGAGCTGCTCGTGCGGCTCCGGCCAGAGCGGATCGTGTCGGCCAAGGATGTCGCCCTGTAGCGTCGGGCAGCCAAGTGCTGAGGAGGGGAGCACCATGATCTTGGATCGATTCCGCCTGACCGACCAGGTCGCCGTCGTCACCGGGGCCGGACGCGGCATCGGGGCGGCCACCGCCATCGGGTTGGCGGAGGCGGGCGCGGACGTCGTCATCTCTTCGCGCACCGAGGAGCAGCTGCGGGACGTGGCCGCCATGGTCGACAAGGCCGGCCGGCGCGCCCTCGTCGTCCCCGCCGATCTCAACGACCTCGACGCGGTTGCCGGCCTGGTCGATGCCGCCCGCGAGACGTTCGGGCGGCTCGACGTCGTGGTGAACAACGTCGGCGGGACGATGCCCCGGCCCTTTCTCGACACCTCCCCGCGCTTTCTCGAGGAGGCGTTCCACTTCAACGTGGGCACCGCCCATGCGCTGACCCGTGCCGCGGTACCGCTCATGCTCGAGGGCGGCGGCGGCTCGGTGGTGAGCATCTCCAGCGCCATGGGACGGCTCCAGGGACGCGGCTTCGTCGCCTACGGCACCGCCAAGGCGGCCCTGGCCCACTTCACCCGGCTCGCCGCCACCGACCTCGCACCCAGGATCCGGGTCAACGCCATCGCGGTTGGGTCGGTCGCGACCAGCGCGTTGGACGTCGTCCTGACCGACGACGACCTGCGCAGGGTGATGGAGGACGCCACGCCGTTGCACCGCATCGGGGAGCCCGAGGACATCGCCGCCGCCGTGGTGTACCTGAGCTCGGACGCCGGCCGCTACGTCACGGGCAAGGTGATCGAAGTGGACGGGGGCCTGGACCGCCCGAACCTCGACCTGGGGATACCGGATCTGTGAGCGCGCCGTCCCGCACCTACCGGGTCGTCCAGTGGTCGACCGGCAACGTCGGCCGCAACGCCATCGCAGGCATCGACGCTCGACCGGACCTCGAGCTCGTCGGCGTGTGGGTCTCGAACCCCGACAAGGTTGGACGCGACGCCGGTGAGCTGGCCGACCTCGGTCGCACCCTGGGCGTCGCCGCCACCGACGACGTCGAGGCGCTCTTGGCCCTGCGCCCAGACTGCATCGTCCACACCGCGATGGCGGACCACCGGCTCTTCGAGGCCCTCGCCGACCTCGAGCGGCTGCTCCGCGCCGGGGTGAACGTGGTGTCGAGCGGGCCCGTGTTCCTGCAGTTCCCGGAGGGCGTCGTTCCCGAGGAGATGTTCGGGCCCCTGCGCCAGGCCGCCCTGGACGCCGGGGTGTCGCTGTGGGTCAACGGGGTGGACCCGGGCTTCGCCAACGACTGGCTGCCGCTGGTGCTCACCTCCGTGTCGGAGCGTATCGACGAGGTGCGCTGTCTCGAGATCCTCAACTACGCCACCTACGACCAGGCGATGGTGCTCTTCGACATCATGGGCTTCGGCCGCCGGCTGGAGGACGTCCCGATGCTGCTCCAGCCCACCGTGCTCACCACGGCGTGGGGCAGCGTCGTCCGGCAGATCGCGGCCGGCCTCGACGTCGAGCTCGACGGGATCGAGGAGTGCTACGAGCGTCTCCCCGCGCCCGAGACCTTCGAGATCGCCTCGGGAACGATCGAGAAGGGCACCGCGGCCGCCCTGCGCTTCGAGGTGCGCGGCATACGCGGCGGCCGGCCGGTGGTCGTCCTCGAGCACGTGACCCGCCTTCGTGACGACCTCGGGCCCGATTGGCCCCAGCCTGCCGGACAGGGCTGCTACCGCGTCGTCGTGCGCGGCGAGCCCACCTACACGTTGGACCTGCAGCTGCTCGGCAGCGACGGCGACCACAACACCGGGGGCCTCAAGGCCACGGCCATGCGTCTCGTCAATGCCGTGCCAGCGGTCGTCGAGGCCGCACCGGGGCTCCTCAGCGCGCTCGACCTCCCGCTCGTGACCGGCCGGGGGCTCGTGACCTGACCTCGTGAGGCCTCCGCCGTCGTGTTCGGCCGAGCGCCTACTGGACCACCGCCAAGAGCGGCCAGGGCGTGGGGACACCGCGGAGCTCGTGGGTGCCGCGCGCCGCGAATGCGATCCCCGAGCCGGCCACCAGATCGCCCACGGTGCGCGTCACGAGGACTTCACCCGCGCCCGCCAGATCGACGACGCGCGCAGCGATGTGCACCGCGATCCCCCCGATGTCGTCGGGCCGCACCTCGATCTCCCCGGTGTGCAGGCCGGCCCGAACCTCGATGCCGAGCTGGGACGCCCCCGACACCATGGCCTGCGCGCACCCGACGGCACGCGCCGGCCCGTCGAAGATGGCGAGCACGCCGTCGCCGGTGGTGCGCACGAGGCGGCCGCCGAAACGCTCGACCTGGCGCCGTGCCATCGCCTCGTGAGCGTCGAGGACCTCCCGCCATCGCCGGTCGCCGAGCTCGGCGAGCCGGGCCGTCGACCCCACGATGTCGGTGAACAGCACCGTGGCCAGCACCCGGTCCGCCACGGCCGCCCGGCGGGTCCCGGTCAGGAACTCCTCGACGCAGTCGACCAGCTCGTCGAAGTCGCCCGCGTGCGGGAGGTGCGATGTCCCCGGCAACACGACGAACCTGGCACCGACGATGTGGTCCGCGAGGTACTGGCCCTGGGAGAGGGGCACGGACACGTCGCCCTGGCGGTGGATGACGAGGGTGGGGACGCCCACGGCGCCGAGCACCGAGCGCACGTCCGCCTCCTGGATCGAACGCGACATCGTCCGGGCCGTCGACGGGCTGGCACCCCGGCGCGAGGCGCGCGACCACCAGGCCCGGAACGCCGCGTCCTTGGTCAGATCGTGGGCCAGGATGGCCACGTCGTCGAGCTCCTCGGGGACCGCCTCCGCCCGCTCGGTGTCCTGCAGCGCGTCCGACCAGCCGGTGACGAGCTCCGGCGGGTGGCCGATCTCGTAGTCGTCGTCGCGGATGAAGCGAGCAGACCCGCCGATGAGCACCAACGACCGCACCCGCTCCGGGTGCGACGCCGCCAGCATCACCGCTACGTGTGCACCGAACCCCGGACCGATGACCGCGGCCCGCTCGACCCCGACGGCGTCCAGCACCGCCAGGGCGTCGGCCATCCGGTCCTCGAGCGTCGGCGTCGCGCCGGACGGCAAGGGGTCGGACATCCCGATCCCCAGCGGGTCGTAGCGGACGAGCCGGCAGAACGACGCCAGCCGGCGCTCATAGCGTTCCCAGCGCGGCTCGTCGCCCGTGTCGTCGATGGAGAAGAACGTCCCGTTGTTGAGCTCGAGCACGTCCAGCGTCCCCACCCCCGTCACCTCGTAGGCCAGGGAGAACCGGCCGTTGTGCGCGTAGCGGGGTGCGCCAACCACGGGCGCAGTCTGCCCGCTCCCGTCCGCCCCTCGCACCCGGGCCCGCTCGCACCGGGCTCGCTCGCACCGGGCGCCGCGCTCCGATACGGTCGCCGGGACGGCACCGGGGCCCCGCACCCCGGGGCTGGATCGGAGAGACGATGACCGAGACGGACGAGTTCCTGGCCCGTTACGGGCCCTGGGCGCTGGTGACCGGCGCCTCGTCGGGCATCGGGGAACACCTGGCCCGGCGGCTGGCCGCACGCGGTTGCAACCTGGTCGTCGCCGCTCGGCGCATCGAGCGGCTCGAGATGCTCGCCCGTGACCTGCGTGCCGTCGACCGCGTCGAGGTGGAGGTGCTCCAGCTGGACCTCGGCGAACCGAGGTTCCTCGAGCACGTCATGACCGCGTGCGACGACAAGGACGTCGGCCTGATCGTGAGCAACGCCGGGCTCGGCCTCAAGGGCCTGCACGCCGAACAGTCCGACGAACGGCTCGACGCCCTGCTCGCCGTCAATTGCCGCGCCCCCATGCTGCTGTCGCGTGCGTTCGCCCCGCGCCTGCTCGCCCGTGGCCGTGGGGGCATCGTGCTCGTTGGCTCGATCGAGGGGTTCCAGGGCTACCCGTACTCCGCCGCCTACGCCGCGAGCAAGGGGTTCGTGCACAGCCTGGGCGAAGGGCTGTGGGGCGAGCTCGCACCCGGGGGGGTGGACGTGCTGGTGGTCGCGCCGGGTGGGACGGACACCGAGATCCTCGCCGACCAGGGCATCGACAAGAAGGCCCTCGTGGGGGTGATGGCACCGGGGGACGTAGCGGAACGGGCGATCAGCCATCTCGGGCGTGGACCCGTGTACGTGGTGGGCGCGTCGAACAAGGCACTGGTAGGGGCGCTGCGGCTGATGCCCCGTCGCCTGGCGCTGCGGGCCGCCGGCGCCGGCATGCGCCAGACGCTGGATCGCTCCGAGCGCCGCCGCAAGCGGGCCGCGGGCTGATCAGCCGGGCGCCACCCCGACGGGCGCCGGCGCGGCCGGGGTGATCGGCTCGGCCGACAGCTGGCGCGCGGCACGCGCGCTGGTCAGGACGAACAGGAGCAACCCTAGGGCCACCATCGCCGGCAGCGTGGCCAGCGCCAGCCGGAACCCACTGCCGTTGCCGGCCCCATGGCCGAACGTGGCGAGGATCACCCCGATGGCCACGTCGACCACCACCGCACCGGTGAACCCGCCGATGTTGACCACTCCTGTCGCCGCCCCACCTCGATCGGCCCGATTGGCCTCGCGGGCCAGGTCGAAACCGACGATGGACGCCGGTCCGGCGACGCCCGTGGCGAGGACGAGCAGTGCGATGCACGCCGGCGGCACCGGCCCCGCGCCCCACAACAGGGCCAGGCCCCAGGCGGCGAGCAGCAGGCCGGCGCTGACGAGCACGATCGCCGGGCGGCTCCGGGGGGCGTGCGAGATCAGGAAGCCGACGACCGGCGCGCTCACGATCGTCGTGACCACGACACAGGCGAGGACGACGGACGCGCCGGCGGCGGTGTCGTGCTGCACCCGGACCAGGTAGGGGTAGCCCCACAGGGCCGTGAACACCACGAAGGGGCCCGTGAGGGCGAAGTGCACCCACATCCCCTGCCACGTGCCCGACCGTCGCATCACGGCCCGCACGGCGTGGTGCATCGGCTCGGCGGCGTGGACGACCGGTGCACCCGGCGGTCGGTCCCGCAATGCCGTGGCGAGCGCGACGGCGAAGACCCCGGTGGCGACCGCGGTGACCAGGAACGTCGCGCTCCAGTGGAGGTGCGACAGGCTCTGGCGCAGCGGCACCGTCGAGATCAGCTGGCCGACGCCCCCGACCAGACCGGTCAGGGCGGCCAGCAACCCGTAGCGACGGGCGGGGAACCAGTTCTGCACCAGGCGGAGCACGCTCAGAAAGGTCAGCGCGTCGCCCGTGCCCACCAGCGCGCGGCCGGCGATGCCCAGCGCGGGCGATGTCGCCAGCGCGAAGAGCGTCTCACCGGCCGCCATGAGCACCAGGGCCGCGGTGAGCATGCGCCGGGGCCCGAACCGGTCGGCCGCGGCACCGGTGGGGATCTGCAGGGCGGCGTAGAGCCCGAGCTGCACGGCCACGAACACCGACAGGAGCGACGGGCCGATGTGGAAGCGGCGCTCCGCGTCGATGGCGCCCACCCCGAGGCTCATCCGGTGGAACACGGCCACGAGGTAGGTCGTGACCCCCAGTCCCCATGCTCGCCACGCCGCGGCGCCGCCCGGCGGCTCCCCGGGGGGCGCGGTGGCGGTCGACGAGCGGACGTCCCGATCCACCGAGTCCATGGGGCGATTGTGCTCGACAGGCGCGCCGCCGGCCCAACCGCCTACGTTGAGCGCCCGGAAGGAGGTCGCCCCATGCCCGTCCCGCTCGACGAGTTCCCCGTTCACCAGGCACCCCTGTCGATGCGCCACGTCGTCACCAGCGACCGCAACACCTACGACCGCTGCTACCTGAACGCCCACGACCGCACCGGCGAGGTGTTCGTGGTCACGGGGCTCGGCGTCTACCCGAACCTGGGCGTCATCGACGCCTACGCGACCGTGGCCCGGGGCCGGAACCAGGTCACCCTCCGGATGTCGGACGCCCTCGGCGACGACCGCATGGACCAGCAGGTGGGCCCCTACCGCGTCGAGGTGATCGAGCCACTGCAACGGATCCGCATCGTCTGCGACGGCGACGAGCACGGCATCGGGCTCGACCTCACGTGGACCGGCTCGTTCCCGGTCGTGGAGGAGCCCGCGCACGTGATGCGCCAGAGCGAGCGCATCATCCTCGACGCCCTCCGCTTCGCCCAGGTCGGCACGTGGGAAGGGGTGGTGCGTGTCGACGGCGACGAGATCGCGGTGTCGGACGACCGCTGGGTGGGCACGCGCGACCGCTCGTGGGGTATCCGCCCGGTCGGCGAGGCCGAGCCTGCGGGGCGGGCCGGCGCGGAGCCCGATCCCCAGTTCGGCTTCTGGTGGACCTACGTGCCGCTTCGCTTCGACGACTACGCGGTGGTGATCATCGCCCAGGAGGACGGCAACGGGACCCGGACGCTGAACGAGGCGGTGCGGGTGTTCCCGGCCGGTTCGGATCGGCTGCCCCAGCAGCTGGGCTGGCCCGAATTCGAGATCCGCTACCGGCCGGGCACGCGCCATCCCGAGTCCGCGGTCGTGCACTGCCGCCCCCGCGGCGGTCCGGACCTCGACATCGAGATCGACATGCTCGGCTTCGTTGCCCTCAATTGCGGGCCCGGCTACGGCGGGGACCCTGACTGGTCCCACGGGCAGTGGCGCGGACCGGGGTGGGCCGAGCGGGTCAGCATCGACCTCGAGGACCCGGCGGTGGCAGGACGGATCCCCTTCGGCGTGGTCGACCATGTGGCCCGGGCCCGTTGCGAGGGGGCGGAGGGGTGGGGCATGTTCGAGCACGGCACCTTCGGCCTCCACCTGCCGTCCGGGTTCACCGACTGGGGGTCGGTCGGGCCCTGAGCCCGCTGTGGCACGCTGTGGCGCCGACCGGGGCGAGCGCGACGACGCCGCCGGCGACGCGGGGAGACGAGGGGGAGCAATGACCCAGGGGGAGCCATGACCCAGGGGGAGCCTGCCGAGGCCGCACCGAGGCCGCGGACTTCGACGCGCGACCGCGACGCTCTGCAGCTCGGGCTGGCAGCATGGCTGGGGACGAAGGTGGCGGGCGCGTCCATCTCGGCCCTGGTGGTGCCCGAGTCGAACGGGATGTCGAGCGAGACGCTGCTGTTCGACGCGTCCTGGGAGGAGGACGGGACCCGTCGCACCACCGGCTGCGCGGCGCGGCTGAGCCCCGACCCCGACGCGGCACCTGTGTTCCCCGTCTACGACCTCGAACGCCAGTTCCGGGCGATGCGGCTGGTCGGCGAACGCTCCAGCGTCCCGGTCCCGGCCACCCTCTGGATGGAGCCGGACGAGCGGCACATCGGCACGCCCTTCTTCGTGATGGAGCGGGTCGAGGGGTCCGTCCCGCCCGACATCATGCCGTACCCGTTCGGATCGTGGCTCTCCGAGGCCACGCCGGAGCAGCAGCGCCGGCTCCAGGACGCGTCGGTGGGTGTCCTCGTCGCGCTCCACGGCATGGACGTGACGCCGGGCGATATCGCCTTCCTCGAGCTGGACCGCCCCGGTGACACCGCGCTGCAACGGCACCTGGCCGAGCAGCGCGCCTACTACGAGTGGGTGGTGGCCGACGGCACCCGGTCACCGTTGATCGAGCGCACCTTCGCATGGCTGGAGGAGCACTGGCCGGTCGACGAGGGCGACACCGTGGTGAGCTGGGGCGACTCCCGCATCGGCAACGTCATGTACCGCGACTTCGAGCCCGTGGCCGTTCTCGACTGGGAGATGGCCGCCACCGGCCCGCGGGAGATCGACCTGGGTTGGATGGTGTACCTGCACCGGTTCCTCGACGACATCGCTCTGCAGGCCGGGCTGCCGGGCATGCCGCATTTCATGCGGCTCGACGACGTCGCCGCGACCTACGAGCAGCTGTCGGGTCACACCCCGCGGGACCTCGACTTCTACACGATGTACGCCGCACTGCGGCACGCGATCGTGATGAGCAGGGTGGCACGCCGGCAGATCCTCTTCGGCGAGATCGAGATGCCCGGCGACCCAGACGACCTCATCATGCACCGGGCCACGCTCGAGCAGATGCTCGAGCACACGTACTGGTCGAGCGTGTGACGAACCCGATCGGCCCGCTGCTTCCCGCCGACGAGGGCCTGACCCACCAGATCGCCGACACCTTCGCCGTCGTCGGGACCAGCGACCAGTCCTGGACGGAGAAGGTCTGCGCCATGGCCGCCGCCACTGACGGCAGCCTCCAGCTCGGTTTCGGGCTGGGCAAGTACCCGAACCGCAACGTCATGGACGCCTACGCGGGGATCTCCCGCGGGGTCGAACAGGCGACGGTGCGTGCCAGCCGGCGGCTTGCCCCCCGCTTCGAGGAGACCGTCATCGGGCCGGTCCGCTACGAAGTGCTGGAGCCACTGCATTCGGTCCGCTTCGTCCTCGAGCCCAACGACACACAGTCGATTGCCTTCGACTGGCGCTTCGACGCCATCGTGCCTCCGTCCATGGAGGACCGCACACACCGGCGCGCCGGTGTGCGTGTCGTGTCGGACCTGGTCCGCTACCACCAGACCGGCGTCGCCTCGGGCTGGGTCGACATCGACGGCGAGCGCACCGAGATCACACCCGAGACCTGGATCAGCACCCGCGACCACTCCTGGGGCACGCGCGTCGACGTGGGACTACCCCAGACCGACATCGAGCAGGTCGACCCACTGCGAGGCCTGTCGTTCCGGATGATCTGGAGCCCGCTGGCCATGACGCGCCCCGACGGCAGCCGCTACGCCATGCTGTTGCACTACCAGATCGTGAAGGCGCCGGGGTTCCTCCACAAGGTGGTCATGGGCGGCGTCGAGCACCCCGACGGGCGGACGGAGCGCTTCACCGACATCGAGCCCGCGTTGCGCTTCGACCCGTCCAACCGGCGGCTGCTCGGCGGCACGCTCGAAGCCACCACCGAGGACGGCACCACGCGCATCCTGACGATGGAGGCCGTCTCCGACACGGGCTTCCACCTCGGCGCCGGCCTGTACTTCGGCTTCGACGGCCACCACCACGGGGAATGGCGCGGCGACCTGGTGGTCGAGGGTGAGCGCATCCCGAATTGCGCCGATCCGGCGATGGCGAGGCGGCTGCACCAGATCCGCGACACCGTCGTCCACGTCCTGGACCCCGTCGGTGGCGGCGAGGGGTACGGCAACTGCCAACCGATCATCACCGGCGGCGACCCTGAGCTCGGGCTCTCGGCCGACGACTCGTTCATGTAGGGGCACCGCCACGGCCCGTGTCGGAATTGTCACGGAACTCCAAGGTCTCGCACGGCTGCTTCCAAGCTTGCGCGCCGAAGCTTGGGTGGCCACCCCGGGCGCCGGTACGCACGCGGCCCGGCAGGGCGTCGACGACATGAGGAGCGAGACGTGACCACAGACGAGCGCTTCACCCCCTCCCCGCACGAGCCGGCCGCCGGGTGGTGGGGACCGTCGGGGGCGCCCCCGCCGCCGCCTCCGCCGCCGCCCCTCCCTGTGCCCCCCGGCCGCCCGTCGGGACGTCGCCTCCGCCGGGTGGCCGGCCTGGGGGCGCTGGCGGGCGTCGTCGGGCTCGGCGCCTACGGCGTGGCTGCGGCCGTCACCGGTCCGGCAGGCGCGCCTGCCACCGTCGCCGCGGCGGATGCGTCGGGCACGGCGTCGGGCACGGCGTCGGGCACGGCGTCGGGCGGGCCGACGACCGCGGTCGTCCCGGGACCCGCGGGAGGGGTCCTCGCGGGGCCCGGCGGGCAGGGCCTGGGCGTGGGCCCCGGCGGCGGGACCTTGAGCGCGATCGACCCGGGCTCGATCACCGTGACACGACCCGATGGCTCGACGCAGCAGTTCACGACCGACTCCTCGACGACCTATACCAAGGACGGCCAGGCAGCCTCCCGGTCCGACCTCGCCGTAGGCGAGCACGTGGACGTCCGGCCGGCCGTGCAGGTGCCGCCCTCCTCGGGTTCCGGCGCCAGCACCACTCCGACGGTCCCGGTGGCCACGTCCGTGAACATCGAGTCCCCCGCTGTCGTAGGCACAGTCGTGTCCGTCGGGAACGGGACCATCACCGTGGAGGACGCCCAGGGGTTCTGGAGGACCGTCTACACCAGCGGGGCGACGACCTACGACCGGGGCGGACAGAGCGCCGTGGCGTCTGACGTGACCAGGGGGGTCCAGATCGTGGCCCGGGGGACCATCGCCTCGAACCACACCGATCTCGACGCCACCACGGTGTCGATCGTCCTCCCCCAGGTGGGCGGGCAGGTCACATCGGTCGCCGCGGGCACCATCGTGCTGAGCACGCCCGGGGGGTCGGTCACCGTGCACACGACCCCTTCCACCGCCTACCGGACCCGCTCCGGCAGCGGCTCCGCTTCCGACGTGGCGCAGGGCGACCACGTCCTGGTCGAGGGGGACAAGGCGGCGGACGGCAGCTACGCCGCCACGACGGTGACCGTGCTCCCCGCCGGGCCCGCCGGGCCGGGTGGGCATTGGGGACCGGGCCCGATGGGCGGTGCGTCGGTCTTCGGCGGCCCGCCCGTGGCGGGCCCGGGCGTCTCGGCCAACCCGTCGACGGGGGGGTCGTCCGCCTAGCAGCCGCAAGACGAGATCTCGGGACCCGTGCGAGCCAGGGCGGCGATGCCCTGCGAGCCGGCGAGAGTGGACGGCCCCGGACCCCCCACGCCGGGGCCGTCCCGCGTCTGCTCAGCCCCCGATGGTGTGACCTTCCATGAAGCGCAGTGGTTGCGCCAGCAGCTCGATCTGGATGCCGTCCGGGTCCTTCACGTAGACCGAGTCGGTCAGCCCGCGATCGGGACCGAGATAGGGGATCTCGAGGCCGTCGAGCCGCGCCCGCACGGCGTCGAGGTGGTCCTGGTCGGTGGACACGGCCACGTGCTGGACGGAGCCGTGGGCCTCCACCGCCTCCTGCAGGGACAAGCCGGGGAAGTCGAAGAAGGCCAGGAGGTTGCCGTGGCCGATGTCGAGGAAGAAGTGGGTCGATCCCGGGTAGTCCCGGTTCTCCATGACCTCGACCAGCGGAAAGCCGATCACGTCCTGGTAGAAGCGGATCGTCCGCTCGACATCGCTGCAGATCATGGCGAGGTGGTGCACCCCGCGCCCGGTCGACTCGGGTCGCTCCGCCGGCGGCGCGATGTAGGTCTCCTCCAGGTGCGCGCGCCACGCCGGGAAGTCGCGCACGGTCGTCATGTCAGCGTGAGTACCCCTGGGCGAGGCCGATGATCACCGTGAGCACGATCGGCCCGATCACCCCCACCGTGATCAATCCGATCACGAAGGCGCCGGCGATCTTGACGGTGAGCGAGCGCTGCTCCGGCGTCCACCGGTGACGTTCGGCGGGGTCCGCGTATGCGATGTCGGCGCTCATCGGCTCCTCCTGTCGGTCTCCCGGACGCCGGTCTGTCGAGGTCGACGCTAGCCGGGCGGCGGACCGCCGGGCCGGACCGCCGGGCAGCGGACCACCGGGCCTGCGGCCTATGGTCGCGCGGGTGCCGCGCTTTCGGCTCGAGTTCCTCGACGACGGATCCACGATCGACCTGGAAGCCGACGACTTCGACGACGACGGCGAGTGGATCAGCCTCTACCGCTACGTCCCCGAGGGCGCCGATCCCATGGCGCCCGGGACGTCGAAGGACGTGGTGGCCGCTTTCGAGCGGACCTCGCTCGCCGGCCCCCCGCGACCGGTCCTCTGACCACTCCGACGGGGCCGGGCGGGCCCGTCCAACTTGTCACTTGTCAATGGTGACCCCCAGCAACCACACTGGGCACCTTTGGGCCGCTCGCCCCCGAGCCCCACGAGGACGATGACCCGACAGCCCCGGGGAAGTGCGAAGACGATGCGCGGTCCGCAGCTGTCGGGGTTGCGGCTCCTCACCGAGACCTTCGTCGTCCCCGGTGTCAGCCTCGTCGCCTCCGCTGCGGGCCTGGCGATCGTGAGCCCGACGGGCCGCGGCATCCGCCAGCTCTCGTGGTCGCAGGTCGACGCCTTCGAGGCGGACGGGGCCGCGCAAGACGGCGACGGCGTCTGGTACCAGGTCCTCGAGCTCGGCGCCGGGGGGCGGCGTCACCGGCTCCTGGTCGCCGCGCCCGACTTTGCCGCATTCCTCGGAGCCGTGGCGACGATCGATCCCCGCGCCCGACGACAGGCGCCCCCGTTGCTCCGGCAACCCGCACTTCCGTTGCTCCTGCAACCAGCGCCCCCACCAAGCAGACCCGCCGAGGACATCGCCAGTCCCCCCCACGCCGGTCATCGACCACGGCTCCGGCACGGGGCCCGTCCGAGAGTCGGAACCGCCACCGTGAGCGTGGTCGCCGGCGTGCTCGCCCTGACGGCATCGAGCGTCGTGCTCGCGGCGATCGGCTCGCACGGTGCCTCCGCCGCCAACGTGCCGACCGGGCGGACGGTGGGGTCGATCACCCCGCGTCTGGCCCACGACTTCGCCTCGGGCCCGGTGTCGTTGCCGGCGGCCACCGCTCCCCCTGCCCCCGCACCCCCCACGTTGGCGGCGGCACCTCCGCTGGCGCCCCACGAGATCTTCGGCTTCGCGCCCTACTGGACGCTCGGCGGCGAGCAGGGCTACGACCTGGCGCACCTCACCACGCTCGCCTACTTCAGCGTGGACGTGAACGGCGACGGCACGGTCTCGCACACGGGGCCGGGATGGGACGGATACCAGAGCCAGGCCCTGGCGGACCTCGTGACGCGGGCGCATGGCGCCGGCGACCGGGTGGTCCTGACCGCCACCTGCTTCGACCAGCGGGCGCTCGACCAGCTTGCCGGCGAGCCGGACGGCGGTAGCCGCCTGGGCGCCGCGCTCGTCGCGTTGGTCGGTGCCAAGAACCTCGACGGCGTGAACCTCGACTTCGAGGGCACGGGATCCCGGGACCGAGCGGGCCTCGACCGCGTCGTCGCGCAGATCTCGGCGGCGGTACGCCAGGCCGACCCCCACTGGCAGGTCACGATCGACACCTACGCGTCGTCGGCCGGCGACTCCACCGGGTTCTTCGACATCCCCGGACTGGCCCCGAGCGTGGACGCGTTCTTCGTCATGGCCTACGACATGAACGACCTCTCCCATCCGTCGCCGACGGCGCCGCTCACCGGGCCGAGCTTCTCGGATCTCGACGCGGTCCAGCAGTACACCGCGGTGGTGGCGCCCTCGAAGGTCATCCTCGGGGTCCCCTACTACGGTTACGACTGGCCGACCGCCGGTCCCGCAATGGGCGATCCGCCGACCGGGCCGCCCACGCCGGTCTCCTACGCCACGCTCGCCGCCATCCCCCACCCGGTCTACTGGGACCCGATCACGCAGACGCCCTGGACCTCGTACCAGGTGGGCGGCCAATGGCACCAGGTGTGGATGGACGACCCGACGTCGCTGACGCTCAAGGCGCGGCTCGCCAACACGTACCACGTCGCGGGGCTCGGCATCTGGGCACTCGGCATGGACGGCAACGTGCCGGCGATGCTCGCTGCGCTGCTCGGCAATGGTCCGGTGGTCAAGGACGCCCAGCTGGGACCCGGCGCCTCCGGTGCGGCCACACCCACCACGACCACGGTGGCGCCGGGCGGTTCCGGCGGTGGCAACGGCGGGTCAGGCGGCACGACGACCACGACCACCACGTCGACCACCACCCCGTCGACCACCACCACCACGTCGACGACCACCACGACGTCGACGACCACCACGACGACAGCGCCGGCACGGGTCCCCGTGCCCTAGCTGGCGCCATCACCTCCCGTTCGCCGAGGGTTTGCCCTGTCTTGGCGCGTTCGTCGCGTGGGGTTCACCTCGTCTCGGTACCGTGGCCCACATGCGGGGGCAGTCGGGGGACGCCGAGCAGGGGCAGTCGCGGCGCGCGCTCACGCTCCTCGAGCCCAAGGCGGCCGTGTCCGGCAGGGCCCAGGCGAGGTCCTGGCACCCGGCCCAAGGGAGCCGTCGGACCGTCGTCCACCTGTCGGGCGAGCCCGAGACTCGGGTGGTCCTTGGTCGCGTCGCCCGGCGCTGGCCGACGGTGCGGTTCGAGGCGGCCGACAGCGCCGCAACGGGCGTCCGGCTCGTCAACGAGAGGCGACCCGACCTCGTGGTCCTCGACGCGGTGCTGCGCGACGCGGACGGCGAGGCGATGGTTCGGACGTTGCGCGCCGGCGACCGCTGCGATTTCCCCATCCTCGTCCTGGGCAACGACCCCGGGCCGCGGGAACGAGCGCGCTTCGCGTGGGCGGGTGCGACGGCGTACGTGAGCAGGCCGCTGCACGTCGCGGAGCTCGATCGAATTGTTCGGATCCTGCTCGAGGCCTCTGCCTGAGCTCCCGGGACAACCCCCGGGACGTTGCCCGGCACAACGGACGTTGGCGGGGATCAGCAGGGCTCGGGCCCTTGACTCGGCGGGAGCGTGGTGGTCGACTTCTTAGTGACAGAAGGGAGCTTTGCGAATGACCGTCGCGAGCTCGCACGAGGAGAGTGGTCCGCCGCGTTGAAGCAGCTCCACGCCGGCGCTCGCGCCGCGCGGAGCATCTCCGATCGGTGACCGACGGCCGTGCCGTCACATGCGCCGTCGACGAGGAAGACCGACACACGTGGTCGACCCGGACAAGACGGCCCCGCAACCGGGCACTGGCGAGCCCGTCGGCGCCGATGCACAATCGACAGGAGGAGAGAGGGTCGGCGTGAGTCGGCCCTCTCGACTTTCTGGTCGCCTGGAGCAGCACCGCCGGAGGGCACCATGACAAGGACGCAAATCTGCACCGACGTCCGTATCGTCCTCGACGACGAACGTGAGGATCGGATGGCAGAGCTCTTCGTCGGCGGCTCGGACGAGGCGATCCCGGTGCCGGCGCGATTCCTCGACGCGATCGTGAGCGACGACGCCGGTGCAGCGCCCGATTCCGCCGACGACTGGTCGATCATGACCGGCGCTGGCGTGTTGGGCCCGTTGCCGCCCTGCCCGTGAGCTTCCCCGCACCGCAGACGTGATCGGCAAGGTCCGGTTCCACGTCGGCGGCTTGCGGGGATGCTGGGTCGTCGCCGGTCCAGGGCTCAGTTCGTCTGGTCGTAGACGGCGGATGCCGAGTTCCCAGCTGCGTCGCTCACCGTGACTGTGTAGTTGCCGCTTGCGCCGGAGCCGGCCTTGATCGTGGCGCCCGCGGGTATGGTCCCGTCCCCCGCGCTGGTCTCGGATCCTCCGTTGGAAGTCCACGGCGTGGCGCTACCACCGTACGTCGCCGAAAGGGTGGAGTTCGGTGCAAAGCCCGATCCGGAGATGGTGATCGTGACACTCTTGTGTCCCGATGTCGGACTCAGGGTGATCTGCAACCAGTCCGCCGTGGTGAAGGTGTTTGCACCGTTCTGTCCGGAAACGACCCATGCGGCCGCCGAGCTCGATGATCCGAGTGGCACCGATACCAGCAGTGTCAGCAGGACGAGCACACGCAGCCGTTGACGCGTTCCGGTCGATGCCGACGGGAGCATGTCTGTCGCCTTTGCGCGATCCGATCCGATGCTCAGCGGAATCGGAGACGCACGGTCTTGGCCTTCGGGACGTCCTCTCTCCAGATCCGCCTGAGCACGATGACCGCCAGCCACGCCGCCAACAGCCCGAAGGCGATGACCCAGGACACCGGTGACACGAGCGGCGACGTGAATCGGCCGACGAAGGGGATCCGCTCGACCTCCCTGCCGATGGTGCCGTCGACAGGGATGCTCCAGTGCTCAGCGTCCGAATTCGCGTCGCCCTTGGTGACGAAGCGAACCTGCCCTTTCGAGATCGAGAGCGACACCACCCGGTGCGTCACCAGCTGCTGGTCCAGGTAGGGATCGCGAAACGAGATGATCTCACCCGGTCTGGCGCTCGCCGGGTCGAGCTGACGGCTGACCACGAGGTCCCCGACATGGAGCGTCGGCGTCATCGAGCCGCTCTTGATGACGAGGACCCTGTAGCCGAATGCGGCCGCGACGACGGCGGCGAGCAGGATGGCGACCAAAACCACGGCGGCGGCCGTCACCGCAGCACCCCAGATCACCCGCACGCTCGACGGTCCGCGCCGTGCGACGGCCGTCGCGGGTGGTGGCAGGCCGAGCATCCCGGTCGTCATCGGAGACCGCCCGCTAGGAGGCCGTCAGCGTCCAGGTCAGCGTCACCGTGATGGTCTGGCTGCAATACGTGGCACAGTTCGTGTCGCCGGCGGGCAATCCGCTGATCGTGAACTTGTACCAGGTGTTGGTGACCGGGCTTGCAATCGAGTAGGGCCCCGCCCCGGACCAACCGGCCAACGTGGCGCCTTGCGTCCCGATCGTCGTGTTGGTGCCGCCGGACGGGTAGTTGGCACAGCTCCCGCTGTTCGTGTTGGTGCCAGGTGTGACGGTCACCGTGCCGCTCGTATTGTACTGGGCGGTGTTCACCGTCAACTGGTTCTGCAGGGTCGCCTGCCCTGCACCACTGAGGCTGGCGGCGAGGGTGAGCGTCGACACGGTTGCCGAGCCGGAGAAATCGACACCGATGCACGCCGTCGTCGACGTCGAGCCGGGGCTGAGGTTGGTCACGTTGAACATGGCCGTGCCGGTGGCCGTGGCCGAGCCCCCCTCACCACCCTGGTTGTCGTCGATCAGGATCGTGTTGGTCGAAAAGGAGTTGTTGCTGTTGCTGTCGGTCACCGACCACGCCGACCACGAGCCGATCGTGGCCGCCGAGGCCAAGAGCAGCAGGGCGAGCGCCGAGAAGGCGAGCTTGCGACGCTTCTTCTCATGCGCCTTCGGCTCATCGGACTTCGGCGTCGGCCGACCGCCCAAAGGCGGCGGGAACCCGATCACAGATCCAGCGGTCTCTCGTATCACGCATACACGTTCGGCCAAGAACCACGGGTGACTTGATGGGTACAAAGTCCCAAGATCCCGGCATGGCTCGGCTCGCGATAGTCCGTTACCACTCCTCGCGGTTGCCTGGCCCGAGCTGACAAGGTCGACCAGGCCGGCGGTCGCCGCCGCGACGCCCTGTGCTCGACCCGGATCGGGACTGTCCCGCGACATCGCAAAGGCGCCGGCAGCAAAGGCGTCCTGCGCCTGCCGCCGTCGCCCGCGCCGGCTGATCCTCCGGCACTCTTGGGCCGGGGCTCTCGCTGGTCAGCGCTCGATGCGATGCCCAGCGGCCTCCAAGGCACTTATTGCGTCGCCCCGCTGCACTTCGGGCACTAGGAGGTAGTCGGTGTCAAATGTGGAGAGGGCAAAGACGCTGATGCCCTTGTCCCGCAGAGGGTCGACCAGGGCTGCGAGGATGCCCACCGCAGCCAAGTCGAGCGGGCCGATGACTTTGAAGCAGAACCAC
>DASPTT010000136.1:0-34271 GCA_035623275.1 Acidimicrobiales bacterium | reverse complement strand
CATGGCCGCGGCCGACCGCAGCCGCACCCGGCCGACCTCGCCCGCGGGCACGGGCGTGCCGTCGTGGCCGACCAGGGCCAGCTCCACGCCCGGGACCGGGCGCCCCACGGTGGTGGCCACCACCTCGTCGGGGTCCGAGGGCCGCGTGCCCGTGCCCAGGGCGCTCTCGGTGGACGTGTAGCGCACGACCACGGGACAGCCCAACCGGACGCGCATGGCCCGCACCAGCTCGGGCGGGACCCGGGCCGCGCCAGTGCCCACCACCCGCAGCGCGGAGAGGTCCGCGGCGGCGAGGGCGGGGTGCTCGAGCACGAGCGCCCACTGCGTCGGCACCCCCTGGCCCACGGTCACGTGCTCGGACGCCATGAGCTCGATGGCCGACGCCGCGCTCCACGGGTCGGGAGTGATGACGGTGGTGACCCCGTGCGCGATCTCGTCCCACGGCCGGGTCATGTAGCCCACGTGGGCGAAGGGCAGCGGTGACAGTCGGCGGTCGCCGGGACGGCTGAGCACGTCGGTGCCGGCGGCGACGGCCTCCAGGCAGCGATGGTCGAACACCGCGCCCTTGGGCACCCCGGTGGACCCGCTCGTCCACACGATCGCCACCGGGTCGTCCGGGGCCAGCGCGGGGCGGCGGACCGGGCGCCTCGGGCCCGTCCCCAGCTCGCCGCGCTCGAGGACCCGGCCCGGGCCCTCGGGGAGGGCGGCCCTGTCGACACGTGCGGCGTCGACGACCGTGACCGACGGAGCGGCGCGGGCGACGATCGAGGCGCGCTCGGCCCTCCCGAGCCTGAGGTTCACGCCCGTCGTAACGGCCCCGAGGCGCGCCGCCCCCTGGTAGCAGAGCGCGTAGTCGATCGACGAGGGCAGGAGCAGGGCGACCACGTCGCCGTGGCCCACCCCCGATGCCCCCAACAGCCCGGCGACCCGCTCGGCAGCCTCGTCCCACTCGCCGAAGGTGATGCGGCGGCGGCCGTCGGCGCCGGTGGGCACGAGCCCCGAGGAATCGGCGTCGTCGGCCACCTCGACGAAGGCCTCGACGTCGCCGATGCGGCGCGCCGCGTCGGCGAGGACGTCCACGACCGTCTGCTGTCCCCCGGAAACCTGACGGTCCGTCATATCCGCGCCGATGGTAACGGCGTGGCCGCGGGGGCGCCATGTGCCCGGCGGCGCCGTGCCCTGGGCGGGGCCGCGGACGGCGGCCTCCCTCAGGCGACGAGACGCCAGGCGTGCTCGACGTCGGCGGGCCGGACGGCGGGTTCGATGCCGACGCCGTCGAAGAGCACGGCATGGAGGACGGGATCCGCATCGCCGAGGCGCCGGTCCGCGTCGCTGATCCGGCACCATGCGGGGATGCTGGCCGGCGACCCGAGGTACGAGGCGGCGCCCACCCCCGTGAAGCCGGTGAAGGTCATCCGCAGCTTCCAGCGGATCATCCGCAGCACGGCGACGTCGAAGATGGCCACCAGCCAGTCGACGCCACAGCGACGGGCGATGCGGGTCAGCGTCTGGTACAGCCCCATGCTGACGAGGCCCGTCGTCGCCCGTCCCCGGTACTCGGCCGCCACCGCGAGGGTGGCCACGTCCCAGGTGCGCTCGGGCTCGTGCACCAGTCCAGCCCGGCCGAAGAGGGTTCCGACGTCGACCCCCCACACCGGCTCGACGTCGAGGAGGCTCTTGAACCCCGCCGGCGAGGGCATGACGACGCGCATCATCCCGACGGGGAGGTGCCGGCGCTGGTCGAGGACGCACAGGAACATGCTCGCCTGCTCGTAGGGCGCGTACTCCTTGGCCAGCAGCTCCGTGGTGTTGCCGAAGGCCTCCAGGAACACGACCCGCTCGACGTGGCGGGCGAGCTCGGAGCGGTCGTCGTCGGATCGGAAGACGTAGACGCCGAAGGGCTCCGCGGCGTCCTCGGGGATGACGGAGGCGGCGAGGAGCCGGAGCGGGTCGCTCGGCGCTGGGGACGCCGGCGACATCTCAGAACACCTTCGCCACGACCTCGACCGCGTCGAAGAACGCCCCCGTGAAGGCCACCGAGCGATCGACGTCGAAGGGCTTGCACGTGTAGACGTCGACGCTGAAGAAGAGCTGGGGCTCCTCCCAGGCGTAGAAGTGGGCACCCGAGGTCTCCCAGTGGACCCAGCCGGCCCAGCCGTAGCGGTCCGATCGATGGGTCACCGGCTCGAGCAAGAGGGTCATGCCGCAGACGTCCGACAGCTCCCGGAGATAGCTCCGGATGCCGACGTCGTCGATGGGCGCCCGGCACGTGCCCTCGATCACGAGGCGCACTCTGGTGATGGAGGGCGCCAGGTCGGGCATCGCGCCGGCTGAGCTTGGCAGGCGCAAGTGGGTCATGGACGAAGCATTCGCCATGACAACCGATGTCTTCCAGGGCCGTTTGGTCCCGCCTCGACGACCGAACGACCGCACCACCCCTCGTGTCGCTCGGACCACCCGACGTGGTCCGCCGTGGGTGCGACCGCTGCGCCCGCTCGGGCCGTCGAGACACCGAACCGGGTGGTGCGGCAACCGCACCACCCGCCACATCCACCCGGGCAGTTGCATCGACAACTCCACTCCCAACGAGAGTGGCGAATTCCGACGGCGAGGAGGCCAAAGGGCCCTGTGGGCCTCCCGGGCCAGCACGAAAGATTGGCGGAAACAACGATGCTGCGGGCTGAAGCCTGACCAGGGAGGCTCCCCATGCGAAGCGTGCGCTCCTCACCCGAATCCGGCCGACGGACGTTGATGCTGGGCGTCACGGGCACCGCCCTCGCCCTCGCCGTGCTCGACGCCCTGGGCGCCTTCGACGGACCCGGGATGGTGCTCGTCGGGGCGTCTGCGCTCGGGGCCGTGCTCGCCGCCATCCGCATCCGCCGGCCGAGGCCGGCATGGCCGTGGTGGCTGATCTCGGCGGCGCTGGCGCTGTTCATCGCCGGCGGCATCGCCCGGATCGGCCTCCACACCCTGGGGAACCTGACGTCGACGAGATCGCTCGTGCCCGACGTGATCGTGCTCCCCGGCTACGGGCTGCTGGCGGTCGGCCTGCTCGGCTTCGCCCGCGCCCGGGACGTCGACCGCCGGCGGCATCTCGGCGTCGCGCTCGACGGCAGCATCGCCGCCCTGTCGATCCTCGCCTGCGCATGGGTGTTCCTCATCGACCCGGTGCTGCTCGAGCACCAGACGCCGATGTCGGTGCGGCTGGCGCTGTGCGCCTATCCCCCGGCGTCGATCTTCCTCGTCGTCGTCACCATGCGGATCGCCTTCAGCCCCACCCAGGAACGCGCACCCTCGTACTGGTTCCTGCTCCTGGCCATGACGGCGATGTTCATCGGCGACACGCTCTACATGTTCGCCGACGTCGACGTGGCCCGCGTGCCCGGGCCCCTTCTGTCGCTCCCCTATTGCGTGGCCTTCGTCGCCGCCGCGGCGACCGCCCTGCACCCCTCGATGCGCACCCTCACCGAGCCGGCGCGCGGCCAGGTGTCGAGGTTCACGTTGGCCCGCAGCGCCCTCGTCGCCATCGCGCTGGCGATCCCCGCGTTCCTCACGGTCAGCGTGCGCCAGGAGACGCTCCAGAACCGGCTCGTGCTGCTGGTCATCATCCTCGGCCTGACCACCGCGGCCGTGATCAGGATCGTCGACGCCCTGCATACGGTCGAGCACTCCGAGGCCCAGCTGGCGCACCAGGCGAGCCACGACAGCCTGACCGGGCTGGGGAACCGGCGGTTGATGCAGGAGCACCTGACACAGACCCTCGAACAGGCCCACGACGACGCGCAGGTGGCCCTGCTCTTCATCGACCTCGACCGGTTCAAGCTGGTCAACGACACGCTCGGCCATTCGCACGGTGACGAGCTGCTCGTGCAGGTGGCCGAGCGGCTGCGCGAGCACGTCCGGCCCACCGACCTGGTGACGAGGATCGGCGGCGACGAGTTCATGATCGTGCTCGGCGACGTGGTGAGCGTCTCGAAGGCACTGGAGCTCGCCAATCGGCTCCGGGCCCGGCTCCGGATGCCCTTCGAGATCAACGGCGCCGATTTCTACGTCTCGGCCAGCATCGGCCTGGCCTTCGCCACGGGTGACGATCCGGACGCGGACGCGGAGGCGCTCGTGCGTGACGCGGACACCGCCATGTACCAGGCCAAGGACGCGGGCCGCGACGCCGTGGCCATCTTCGACCAGTCGATGCGCCTGAAGGTCACCGAGCGCGTCGAGATCGAGAACGAGCTTCGCCACGCCGTGGATCGTGGGCAGCTCCAGCTCGTCTACCAGCCCATCGTGTACATGGGCAGCGGGCCCATCGCCGGGATGGAGGCGCTGGTGCGCTGGGCCCATCCGACCCTCGGGGTCATCCCCCCGTCGAAATTCGTCCCCCTGGCCGAGGACAGCGGCCTGATCGGTGCCATCGACGAATGGGTGCTCGACCAGGCGCTGGGCCAGCTATGCGCCTGGCGCCGACAGGATCCGGCCATGCACGACGTCTACGTGTCGGTCAACCTGTCGGCGGTCCAACTGCGTGACGCCGGCCTGATCGACACCGTCGACCGGGCCCTGGCCCGCAACGACCTCCAGGGCAGGGACCTCTGCCTCGAGATCACCGAGTCGGCCGCCATGCGCGACCCGCTCGGCGCCGCCCAGATCCTGGCGTCGCTGCGCGGGCTCGACGTCCGGCTGGCCATCGACGACTTCGGCACCGAGTACTCCTCGCTGGCCTATCTGCAGCGGTTCCCCGTCGAGAGCCTCAAGATCGACCGCTCCTTCGTCGCCCACCTCGACGACGACGACCGGTCCGACGCCACGCTCGTGGAGGCCATCGTCGCGATGGCCCACGCCCTGGGGATCGTCACCATCGCCGAGGGCGTCGAGACCTCCCAGCAGGCGGCCCGGCTCGCCGAGCTGGACTGCGACGCGGTGCAGGGCTACCTCTACTCGAGGCCGGTGCAGGCCGACCAGATCCCGCACCTGGTGCGGGCCATGCACAAGGGCGAGCGCCGGGGCGACCTCGGCACGACGACGCCTCCGGTGCCGATCACCTTCACAGGGTGAGCACGCCACGGGCCAGGCGCCCGGCGTGCATGTCCTCCACGATGTCGCGGAAGCCCTCCAGGGGCTTGGTCTCGGTCACGAGCTCGTCGAGCATGAGCCGACCCTCGAGGTAGAGCTCGACCATCAGGGGGATGTCGTGGTGCGGGCGGGCGGAACCGTAGCGGCACCCGAGCAGCCCCCGGTCCACGTACGCCAGGCTGTTCACGTCGACCGAGACCTCGGTGCCCCGCGGCGGGATGCCGATGGCCACCGCGGTGCCGCCCCAGTCCAGGGCGTCGATGGCGTTGCGCAGCACGGCAGGGTGGCCGACGCAGTCGAAGGCCCAGGTCACGCCGCCCGGACCGAGCGCCCCGGCGACCGACGTGGGCCCGTGGGGGACGATCGACCGGATCGCCTCCACCGCGTCGGCCGCCGAGGCGTCGACGAAGTGGGTGGCGCCGAAGCGCCGGGCCAGATCCTCCTTGGCGGCCACGGTGTCCACGGCCACGATGCGGCTGGCCGCGGACAGGCGCAGACCCTGGATCACGTTGAGCCCCACGCCGCCGACGCCGAAGACCGCGGCGGTGTCGCCCGGCGCCACTCGGGCCCGGTTCAGCACCGCGCCCACGCCGGTGAGCACGCCGCAGCCGATCAGGCACGCGGAGGTGAAGGGGACCTCCTTGGAGATGCGCACGGCCTGCACCTCCTTGACGATCGTGTACTGCGCGAACACCGAGGCCGCGGCGAAGTTCGACGCCGGCTGGCCTTCGTAGGTGAACGGGGTCGACACGTTGCCGAGCGTGCGGATGCACCACGTGGGGTGGCCGGTGTTGCAGGCACGACACGTCCCGCAGGAGGCCAGGGTGGCGATGACCACGTGGTCGCCGGGCTTCACCGAGCGGACCTCGGCACCGACGGACTCGACGACGCCCGCGCCCTCGTGGCCGAGCACCGACGGCGCCTTCCACGGGATGGTGCCGTCGATCACAGACAGGTCCGAGTGGCAGACGCCGGCCGCCTCGATCCTGACCTTGACCTCGGTCGGCCCGGGCTCGCCGATCTCGAGCTTGTCGGTGACCTGTGCGTCGTCACCCGTGTAGACGATCCCTCGCATCCGCTCCTCCTGTCCGTGCCCTGTTCGTCCGTGCCCTGTTCGTCCGTGCCCTGCCCGGCCCGTCAGCCGCCGGCCCGGCGCGTCCGGAGCTCGGTCTTCAAGACCTTGCCGCTGGCGTTGAGGGGCAGGGCCTCGACCACCACCACCTCGCGCGGCACCTTGTAGTTCGCCATCTGGTCGCGCGCCCACGCGACGAGCGCATCGGGCAAGGCGGCCACGTCCGCACCCGGCCGGGGTACGACGTAGGCGCAGCCGACCTCGCCCAGGCGCTCGTCGGGCACGCCGATCACCGCCGCCTGGGCCACGCCGGGGTGGCGCAGCAGCATCCCCTCGATCTCGGCCGGGTAGGCGTTGAACCCGCCCACGATGAACATGTCCTTCTTCCGGTCGGTGATCCGGACGTTGCCGGTCTCGTCCATGACCCCGACGTCCCCCGTGTGCAGCCAGCCCTCCGGGTCGACGGCCTGGGCACTGGCCTCGGGGTCCTCGAAGTACCCCGACATCACGGTGTACCCGCGCACGACGATCTCCCCGGGATCGCCCGCCGCCAGGCGGTGGCCGGCGTCGTCGACGACGGCCACCTCGAGCCCGGGGATGGCGCGCCCCGACGTCTCGGCGATGACCTCGGGGGCGTCGCCCTGCCGGCACATGGTGACCACGCCGGTGGACTCGGTGAGCCCGTAGGCGGTGAGCACGGTGCGGAACGTGAGCTCCTCTCGCATCCGGCGGATCAGCTCCACGGGCACCACCGCGGCGCCGGTGACCGCCAGGCGCAGGGTGGACAGGTCGTAGCGGCCCCGGCGGGGGTGGTCGAGGATCGACTGGTAGAGGGTCGGCGGGCCCGGGAGCATGGTGATGCGCTCGCGCCCGATGGTCTCGAGGACCCGGTCCACGTCGAAGACCGCCTCGGGCACGATGGTCGCCCCCTGGAGCAGGCAGGCGACGATGCCGGCCTTGTAGCCGAAGGTGTGGAAGAACGGGTTGACGATCAGGTACCGGTCCCCTTCGGCCAGGCCGACGATCGACGACCAGGTGGCGAAGGTGCGCAGGGTCTGCGCGTGCGTCGTGACCGCGCCCTTCGGGCGCCCGGTGGTGCCGGACGTGAAGATGATGTCCGAGACGTCGTCGCCGCGCACCGCCGCCCAGCGCGCCCGCGCCTCGGCGTCGGTCACGGGCTGCCCGACGAGCGCGCCCGGCGCCTCGACCACCCCGTCCGCGCCGGCCAGGAACTCCTGCCAGGCGAACAGGGGCACCTCGTCGGTGACGGTCGGCTCGCTCCGCTCCCCCCCGGGGTTCCCGTCGCGAAGCAGCACGATCCGCTCGAGTGCCGGCAGGTCCTCGCCCTCGAGCATGGCCGGGTAGTCGAGGTCGAGGAAGCCGCGCACGGTGAAGAGGGCGACTGCGCCGGCGCGCCGGAGCACGTAGGCGGCCTCGTTGCCCTTGAAGCGGGTGTTGACGGGCACGAGCACCGCACCCGCGCCCAGCAGGCCCAGCGCGGCGACGACCCATTCGGCGACATTGGGCGCCCAGATCCCGACACGCGCCCCGGGGTCGATCCCCGCCGCCATGGCGGCGCGGGTGACCACCAGGGCCTCCTCCGCCAGTTCGCGGAAGCTGAGGCGGCGGTCCCCGTCGGCCAGGGCCTCCGCGTCCCCGAAGCGCTCAGCCGCCGCGGAGACGAGGCCCGGCACCGACCCGAAGCGCAGGTCGCCACGGGGGTCCTCGTCCTCGATCGCCGCCACGCCCGCCCGGGGTCCTTCGTCGCTCATGGGTGCTGGCTCGACACGGACACGACCTCGCCGTTGAGGTAGCTGGCGTAGTCACTGGCCAGGAAGACCATGACGCTGGCCACCTCCCAGGTCTCCGCCGAGCGCCCCGACAGCTCGCGCCGTCGCAGCTCCTCGAGCTCCTCGTCGGAGATGACCCGGTTGAGGAAGGGGTGCATGGCCAGGCTCGGCGACACCGCGTTGACCCGGACGCCGTGGGGCGCGCCCTCGGCGGCGGCACAGCGCGTGAGCGCCATCACCCCGGCCTTGGCCGCGGCGTAGTGCGCCTGGTTGGCCTGAGCACGCCACCCGAGGACCGAGGCGTTGTTGACCACGACCCCGCCGCCGGCCTCGAGCATGTGGCGCATGGCCGCGCGCATGCAGCGGAAGGTCCCGGTGAGGGTGACGTCGAGCACGGCGGCCCACTGGGCGTCGGTCATCTCCACGATGGGCGCGTTGCCCCCGAGACCGGCGTTGTTGATGGCCACGTCGATGCGCCCGTGCGCCGCCAGCGCGGCGTCGTAGAGCGCCTGGACCTGCGACTCCACGGTGACGTCGCAGGGGACGGCGACGGGTTCGCCCAGGCCCCTGGCCGCCAGGCGCTCGGCCGCCTCGCCGAGCCGGCGCTCGTGGGCGTCGGAGACGACCAGGCGCGCGCCCTCCTCGAGGCAACGCTCCGCCGCGGCGAAGCCGATGCCGGTACCGGCCGCGGCGGTGATGACCACCACCTTGTCGCGCAGCAGCCCGTGCCCCGCGGGCCGTGCCGGTGCCTCGCTCACGCGTTCGCCTTGGGCTCGGGGGCGAGCCCGAGCACCCGCTCGCCGATGATGTTGCGCTGGATCTCGGAGGAGCCCGCGTAGATGGTGTCGGCACGCGAGAAGAGGAAGAGCCGCTGCATGTCCGAGAGCTCGCCGTCGCGGTCGTCGCCGACCAGGGCGCCGGCGCCGAGGACGTCCATGGCCAGCTCCCCGACGTCCCGGTGCCAGTGCGACCAGTAGAGCTTGGCGATCGAGGCCTCCGGCGGGGCGACCGGCCCGTCGACCCCCGACAGGGACCGCAGCGTGTTGGCCCGCAGGATGAAGAGGCGGGCCCACGCGTCCGCCAGTCGCTGGCGAACGACGGTGTCCCCGACCCGCCCGCTCTTGCGGGCCAGTTCGATGATCTCATCGAGCTCGCGCCGGAACTGGAGGATCGTCCCGAGCAGCCCGACGCCGCGCTCGAAGCCGAGGGTGGCCAGCGCCACGCGCCAGCCGTCGTTGACCGCCCCCACGACCATGTCGCGCTCGGTGCGCGCGCCGTCGAAGAAGACCTCGTTGAACTCGCTCGTCCCCGACAGCTGGGTGATGGGGCGCACCTCGACCTCCGGCTGGTCCATGGGCACCAGCAGGTAGCTCAGGCCCTTGTGGCGCGGTGCGTCGGGGTCGGTGCGACAGACCACGAAGCACCAGTCCGCCCACTGGGCGTACGAGGTCCACACCTTCTGACCCGTGACCACCCACTCGTCGCCGTCGAGGACCGCTTTGGTCTGGACGTTGGCGAGGTCGGACCCGGCGTTGGGCTCCGAATAGCCCTGGCACCACATCTCGGTGCCGAGGCGGATCGGCTCGAGGAACCGGCGCCGCTGCACGTCCGAGCCGTGGGCGATGAGCGTCGGGCCGAGCAGCCCCTCGCCGAACACCCCGACCCGCGCGGGGGCGTCGGCGCGGACGTACTCCTCGTTCCAGATGACCTGCTGGGAGACGCTCGCCCCACGGCCTCCCCACTCCCTGGGCCACCCGACACAGGTCCAGCCCGCCTTGCCCAGCTCGCGCTCCCAGGCCACGCGGATCTCCCGGTCCTCGTGCTCGCGTCCGGGCCGGCCCGACCCCCTGGCCTCGGCGAACGCTCCCACCAGGTTGTCCGCCAACCATCGCCGCGCCTCGGCGCGGAAGTCGGCATCCTCGGGGCTGTCGTGCAGGTCCATGGGGTGGTTCTTCGGGCTGGGAGGGCCGCGTGACGCCCCGGGGGAGCGCCCGTTTTCTGACGCGACGTTAGCAAACGCCCGCGCGGGCTCCCCGGGTCGGGAACAGCCGGCGCCGGCGTCCGGTTGGACCGTGCGAGCATCCGACACCCGGCGAGGAGGAAGCCATGACCCCCGAGATCACCAAGCCCGAGGAGCAGTGGCGCAGCGAGCTCAGCCTGGAGCGCTTCCACGTCCTGCGGGAGAAGGGCACCGAGCCGGCCTGGACGGGCGCCCTGCTCGACGTCCACGACCGCGGCATGTTCCGCTGCGCGGGCTGTGGGGCCGCCCTCTTCCGCTCAGACGACAAGTTCGATTCGGGGTCGGGCTGGCCGAGCTTCTCGCGCGCCGTCGCCGACGGCGTCATCGAGGAGCACGAGGACCGCTCGTTCGGCATGCGCCGGACCGAGATCACCTGTGCCCGCTGCGGAGGGCACCTCGGCCACGTGTTCCCGGACGGGCCCGCGCCGACGGGCATGCGCTACTGCGTCAACTCCTTGTCCCTGGAGTTCGAGGCCGAGGAGCAGGAGGCCCGCTAGGCACGATGTGCGGCCGGATCGACCTCCACACGCCACCGTCGCGGCTGGCCCGGCTCCTGCACGCCGAGCTGGCCGCGGGGCTGGACCCCGAGGGCACGCCCCGCTGGAACCTGCCCCCGACCGAAGGGGTGCTGGCACTGGTGGCCGGGCGCCGGCCCGACGCGCCGGCGCGGGTCCTGGCCTCGTTCCGCTGGGGGCTGGTCCCGTGGTGGGCCAAGGACCCCGCCGTCGGCAACCGCATGATCAACGCCCGCGCCGAGTCGCTCGCCACCCGCCCCGCCTACCGCGAGGCCTTCGTCGAGCGGCGCTGCCTGGTGGTCGCCGACGGCTTCTACGAATGGGAGGCCCCCGAGCCAGGTGGCCCGAGGCGGCGGCTCCCCCATTACTACCGGCGCGCGGACGGGGCCCCCCTCGTCTTCGCCGGGCTGTGGGACCGTTGGAAGGACCGCGAGCGGCGCCCCGAGGAGGGAGCCGTGCTGCGCTCGTGCACCATCGTCACCACCGACGCCGGTCCCGACGTCGCCCCCGTCCACGACCGGATGCCGGTGATCATCGAGACGGACCGGATCGACGAGTGGCTGGACCCCGAGGGGAAGGACACCGGGGCGCTGGCACGCCTTCTGGTCCCCTCGCCGGCGGGGACGCTCGTGTCCCACCGGGTGGACGTGGCGGTCAACGACGTGCGCAACGACGGGCCCGAGCTGGTCGAGGCGCTGCCGGGGTAGCCGGCGTTCACGCCTGCGCAGCTGGCCGCGGTGTGACAGGGTCGCGGCATGTGCCGCAGCATCAAGACCCTGCGCGGGGCCGAGCCCCCGCCGAGCACCGAGGACGTCGACGCCGCCGCCCTGCAGTTCGTACGCAAGATCAGCGGCTATCGCGCCCCGTCACGGGCCAACCAGGAGGCCTTCGACCGCGCGGTGGCCGACGTCGCCGCCGCGACGCGCCGGTTGCTCGACGGCCTCGTCGACGCCCGCACCACCACCCGCGCCCCGGCCGGCTGAGAGGCCGACGGCTGAGTGGCGGGCCGAGCGGCCGGCGCAACCGGATCGGCCCGGACCGTCCGCCGGTCAGCCGCGGGCGGCGAATCGGGCCAGCGCGCCCAGCTGCTCGGCCGTCCCCACGGAGATGAGGACGTCGCCGGCCTCGATCACGCTCTCGGGCGAGGGGTTGGTGAGGAACTCGCCGTCGGGACGGCGGATGGCCAGCACCAGCGCCCCGGTGCGGTCACGGAGGTGCGCGGCGCGGATCGTCGAGCCGGCCAGCGTGGACGTAGGCGACACGGCCAGCTCCTCGAGACGGAATTCGAGCGTGCCGTCGTGCATGACGACGTCCACGAAGTCCACGACGTGCGGCTGGGTCACGAACGACGCCATCCGGTCCCCCCCGAGCTGCTGGGGGTTCACGACGCGATCCGCCCCGGCTCGCACCAGCTTGGCCTCGGAGGACTCGTTTCGGGCGCGGGCGATGATCTGGAGGTCGGGGCGCAGCGACTTGCCCGCGACGACCACGTACAGGTTGTCGGCGTCCGTGTTGAGGGCGGCCACCAGGGCCCCGGCCCGCTCGATACCCGCCTGCAACAACGTCTCGTCGTCCGAGACGTCACCCTGCACCGAGGCGTAGGGCACGGTGGCCAACCGCTCAGGGTCCCGGTCGACCACCACCACGTCCCGGCCGGCGTTGGCCAGGAAACGCGCCACTTCGCGCCCGACCCGGCCCCAGCCGCAGACGATCACGTGCCTCGACATCCGGGCGATGTCCCGCTCCATCCTGCGCCTCCTGACGAGCTCTCGCATGTGGCCCTCGATCAGCACCTCGAGCACCGACGAAAAGGTGTAGAGGGCCGTGCCCACCCCCACCAGGATCAGGACGATGGTGAACACCTTGCTGCCCGCGTCCAAGGGGTGGGGGGAGTTGAACCCGACCGTCGAGATGGTGATGACGGTCTGGTAGAGCGCATCGAGCACCCCGAAGCCGAAGAGCAGATAGCCGACAGTGCCCGCGGCCACGACGAAGGCCAGCGCCGCCAGACCCAGTCGCACCCTCCGGAAGGGGTCGTGCATGCCGGACATCATGCCCGACCGCCGCGCCCGGCCTACCGTTGGCCCGACGACGCACGCAGGAGGGAGCCATGCCCATCACCGGAGTCCACGCCCTCGTCTACTCCCCGGCGGCCGACGAGCTGCGGGAGGTGCTGTCCCGGGTCATCGGCTGGCCGCACGTCGACGCGGGCGACGGGTGGCGGATCTTCGCACTGCCACCGGCCGAGCTCGGCGTGCACCCTGGCGAACCCCATCACGAGCTCTCCTTCATATGCGACGACGTCGAGGCCACTGTGGCCGAGCTGCGGGCCAAGGGCCTCTCCTTCCGGGACGCGCCCGAGGACCGGGGATGGGGTGTCGCGGTGACGATGGTGCTCCCCGGTGACGTCGACGTCCTGCTCTACGAGCCGCGCCACCCGACCGCCCACGACACGGCACGAGGCGCGCGCCCGTCGGGGTCCTAGGGTGGGACCGTGGACCCGGTGTTCGCCCGGCGCCTGTGGAAGCGCATCGAACCGCTCCACGCCGTGTCGTACTTCGCCACCGAGTGCCGCGAGGCGAACACGGCGGTGGGCCTGCGGGGGTTCTGGATGGGCTACTTCGGCTCACGTGCGGCCCCCATGGGGCCGGTGGGGCCGGGCGTCGTCACCGCCGCCTTCTACAACTTCCACCCGGACATGGTGCGGCGCTCCATCCCCGACGCCTGGTCGTTCGCGGACCCGGCGGCGGTCCTGGCGGCACGCCGCGCGTCGGCTGCCGCCGCGCTCCGCCGGATCCACCCCGGGATCGATGGCGTGGCACGCCACGCGGGCCCTGTGCTGGCCGCCGCGGTGGACCGGGCCGACGGCGCCGGCCGCGCGCTCTTCGGCGCCAACCGCGACCATGAGCCGCCCGCCGATCCCGTCGAGGCGCTCTGGCAGCACTGCACCTCGTTGCGCGAGCACCGGGGCGACGGGCACGTCGCGGTCCTGCTCGCCGAGGGGATCGACGGGTGCGAGGCCCATCTCCTGTTCTCGGCGGCCAACAACGTGCCCGACCACGTCCTGCGGGACAACCGAGGGTGGTCGCTCGAGGAATGGCACGCGGCGGCGGCACGCCTGGGCGCGCGCGGCCTGCTCGAGGACTCCACGCTCAGCATGGACGGCCGGGCCCTGCACCATCACGTCGAGGACCGCACCGACCGTTTGGCGGTGGGCCCCTTCGAGCCCCTGGAGGGCGCGGAGGCCGACACGCTGCTGCACGCCTTGGGAGAGGCGGCCCATGCCGTGGCCGAGGCGGAGCTCATCCCGTTCCCGAATCCCATCGGTCTGCCGCGGCGCACCACGCGCTGACCGGCCCCCGGCCGGCGCCGGCGACCGCCTCGGGACGACGGGGAATCAAGCCCCCCGGCGGCGCCAGGGCGGGCTGTGCAACGGCTCGGCCTGGGCCTGGTGGGGCTGCTCGGCATGCTCGGCCTCGAGCACGCGCCCTTCGCCGCGCAGGATCTCCCGGCAACGGTGGCAGAGGCCCTTGTGCACCTTCTCGTTCGCCCCGCAGCGCTCGCACACGTCCGGCCCGTAATGGGGGTGGAGATGCGGGTGCGCCGACGGCGCCTCCTGCGCCGCCGCCTCGTCCCTGCCGTGCTCGTGTCGCTCGTCGTGCTCGCTCACACATCCACTGTCCCGCCCCCCCGACAGGCCGGGTAGGGCCGAACGGCCGGTGGCCGCGGCGGGGACCTTGGTCACTTGCACAGCGACCGGCGGAGGGCGACGGTGGAGTCGTGGACCGTGAACCTCCGCCCGGGCTTCCGAGCGCGCACGGCTTCCGGCTGCTGCCCCACACGGCCGACTGCGCCATCGAGGCGTGGGGGCCGGACCGCGTGACGTGCATGGTCGAGGCCGTCGGTGGTCTCGTGAGCGCGTTCGCGGACGTGGGCGAGGCGGCGGCCGCGGCCGTCCTCCCGGTCGCCATCGACCCCGGTCCGGACGCCGACATGCTCGTGCGCCTGCTGGAGGAGGTGATCTACACCGCGGAGGTGTTCGGCCAGGTGCCGTTGCGGGTCCACCTGGCCGACACGGAGGACGGCGGGGTGGCCGGGGACATGGAGGTCGTGCCCGCCGCGCAGGCCACCCTCATCGGCCCCGTCCCCAAGGCCGTGTCGTACCACCAGCTCGAGATGGGCGAGAAGGGCGGGGCGTGGCGGTGCCGGGTCGTCGTGGACGTGTGAGCGCCACCGCGCAGCCTGCGCTGCACCCCGACGGCGTGGACCGGTGGCGGATCGATCCCGTCGGGGCGATGCGGGTGCCGGGGATCGTCTACGCCTCCGAGGCGCTCATGCCCCACGTCCTCGAGGAGGAGGCCCTGCAGCAGGTGGTGAACGTCGCCACCCTTCCGGGCATCGTCTCCGCCTCCTACGCCATGCCGGACGTGCACTGGGGCTACGGCTTCCCCATCGGCGGCGTGGCCGCCACCGACGTGGAGGCCGGTGGCGTGGTGTCACCGGGCGGGGTCGGCTTCGACATCTCCTGTGGCGTCCGCCTCCTCGTGTCCCCGCTGGACGCCGACGAGCTCGCCCCCCACCTGGCGGGCGTCATGGACCAGCTCGCGGCGCGGGTGCCCACCGGCCTGGGGGCGGGGGGCGTGGTGACGCTGGCCGACGGGCGCCAGCTCGACGCCGTCCTCCGCCACGGCGCGTCCGAGGTGGTGGCACAGGGGCTCGGCACCGACGCCGACCTGGCCCGCTGCGACGTGGGCGACGTCGGGGTCGAGGCCGACCCGTCGGCGGTGAGCGCCCGCGCGAGGACCCGCGGCTGGCGCCAGATCGGCAGCCTGGGATCGGGCAACCACTTCCTGGAGGTGCAGGTGGTCGACGCAGTGGCGGACTCGCCCACCGCACGCGCCCTCGGCCTCCACGTCGGCCAGGTCTGCGTCATGATCCACTGCGGGTCGCGGGGCCTCGGGCACCAGGTCTGCTCGGACCACGTGCTGGCCATGCGCGAGGCGATGCGGCGCTTCGGGATCGAGGTCCCGGACGCGCAGCTGGCCTGTGCCCCGGTCCGCTCCCCCCAGGGTGCCGCCTACCTGGGTGCGATGGCGGCCGCGGCCAACTACGGGCGCGCCAACCGCCAGGCGCTGACCGCCGCCGCGCGTGCCGCTTTCGCCGCCGCCGCGCCGAGCGGGGAGCTGGCCGTGCTCTACGACGTGTCGCACAACCTGGCGTCCCTCGAGTGGCACGAGGTGGAGGGCCGGCGTCGGCTGGTGTGCGTGCACCGCAAGGGCGCCACCCGGGCCCTGGGCCCGGGGCACCCGGAGCTCCCCGAGGACCTGCGCCCGGTCGGGCAGCCGGTGTTCGTGCCCGGGTCGATGGGCACCGCCTCCCACGTGCTGGTGGGCGTGTCGCCCGGGGGTGCCTTCTCCTCGACGTGCCACGGTGCCGGACGGACGCTGAGCCGGCACGCGGCCGTCCGCCGAATTTCGGGCGAGGCCGTGCGCCGGGAGCTCGAGGATCGGGGCATCGCCGTGCGCGCCGCGTCGGCCCGCGGGCTGGCCGAGGAGGCGCCCTTCGCCTACAAGGACGTCGACGAGGTGGTCGCCACCTGCGAGCGCGCAGGACTGGCCAGGCGGGTGGCGCGGCTACGGCCCCTCGGGGTGGTCAAGGGCTAGGGCCGAACCGGCCGAACCGGCTGATCCGGCCGGTCAGTCCGGCCGCGCGTTCAGCCGTCGCTTGGCATCCTGGCGCCAATACGCACGGACGGAGGCGATGCGCCCGTCGGTGGAGAAGGTGAAGACGTCGATGCCGTCGAAGCTGATCCAACCCTCGGGGTCCTCGCCGACGATCTGCCAGGTCATGGCGGCCTCGTCGCCGCAGACATGGACCTTGCCGGGCCGGAGCTCGATGTGGGCGTACACGGCCATGGCCCGGTCCCAGAACGCACCGATTGGGCCGTGCCCCGTTCTCGGCGGCGTGCCGACCGGGTCCACCTGTGTGGCGTCGGGGGAGAACGAGCCGAGCCAGGCGTCGCGATCCCGGTCCCCCCAGGCGCGGGCGTAGCGCGAAAGCGTCGACCTGATGACGGCTTCCTCGACCACCGGGTCCAGCATGCACCATGGCAGCGCCTCGGCGGGCCGGCCTACTCGAAGGTGAGCTTGTCCTGCTCCCAGTACGCCCGCAGCGCGGCGAGCTTCCCGTCGGGCGTGGCCCGATAGGTCGACACCACCCGGCAGATCCCCACCTTGCCGCCGATGGTGATGTGGATCTCCCCCACGTTGGCCACCTCGACACCGCAGTCGTAGGTGTCGCGCATGTGGAACGTGATGCTGTCGCTCATGGCGATCACGTTGTCGTAGAAGGCGGCGATGGCCTCCCTGCCGCGGTGGCCCACCCCTTGGGGATCGAACATCGAGGGCCCGATCGGGTCCTCCACGACCCCGTCCTCGGCGAAGAGGTCCAGCCACCCCTGGCGGTCCTTCGTCTCGATGCGCGCCATCGACTGCTTCGACAGCTCGTAGGCCACCCCCATGACGTCCCCTCTCCTGGCTGCTCAGTCGCCGACTTCGGCGATCACCTCGTCGGCGAACCGGCGCAGGTTGTCGAGCTTCGACTGCAGCGGCTCGGTGTCGGGACCGACCGCGTAGGGCCAGCGGAAGCCGACGATGGCGTCGGTCACGCCCTCGTCCTCGAGGCGCCTGGCCCCGTCGACGGTGAAGGCGTCGAACGAGATCACGTGGACCTCGAAGGGCTCGTCCGCCCGCGCGCTCTGCGCTCGCAGCTGCCGGAGGCGGGCGAGGAGCCCCGGGAGCTCGCTCTGGTCGCCGCCGCCGTGCAGCCAGCCGTCGCCCATGGTCGCGGCACGGCGCAGCGCCGCCTCCCCGTGCCCGCCGACGAGGATCGGAATGGGCTCGGCCGGCGCCGGCGTCATCTTCACCTCGGGGACGTCGTAGATCTCGCCGTGGTACTCGAACCACTCGCCCGACGTGAGCCCGCGGATGACCGCGATGGACTCGTCCATGCGCCGCCCGCGCCGCTCCCAGGGCACGTCGGTCAGCGCGTAGTCCTCGGGCCAGGGGCTCGAGCCCACGCCGAAGACGAAGCGGCCGCCGGTCAGCACGGCCACCGAGGACGCCTGCTTCGCCACCAGCACGGGGTGGCGGATGGGCAGCTTGACCACGAAGGTGATGAACCGGATCCGGCTGGTCACGACTCCGAGGGCGGGGATCAGCGCAAAGGGCTCGATGAAGGGCTTGTCCTCCAGGAACTCGCGGCTGCCGTCGGGGTTGAACGGGTACGTCGTGTCCGACACGCGCGGGTAGCAGATGCTGTCGGGAACGACGAAGCCGTGGTACCCGGCGTCCTCCGCGGCCTGGGCCAGGGGCACGTAGTACGCAGGATCGACCATGGACTCCGCATAGCTGAAGCGCATCCCCCGCTCCCGCTTCAGGTGGTGGGCTTGTCGCCCGACGACGCCGCGGCCCGGTAGGCCTCGAGCTGGTCGATGAGGCCCATGCGCTCCTGGCCCACGGTCCCGTCGATGCGCTCGGCGATCTGCTGGGGCGTCCAGCGCCCCTCGGTCCACATGGCGCGGACCTCCGTGGGCTGGTTCCACACCGCGATCTTGGAGCCGACGACGGTGTAGACCTGCCCGGTGACGTGCGCAGCCGCGTCGGAGAGCAGGTACACGACCATCGGCGCGACGTCCTCGGGATCGCCCATCTCGGCGAGCTCCATGGGCACGTTCGCCGACATCCGGGTGCGGGCGATGGGCGCAATGGCGTTGGCCCGCACGCCGTAGCGGTACAGGCCCGCCGCCGCCGAACGCACCAGCGAGACGATGCCGCCCTTGGCCGCGGCGTAGTTGGCCTGGGCGACGCTGCCTGCGAACGCCCCGGAGGTGAAGCCGATGAGCGAACCGCTCTCCTGCTTGCGCATCACCGCGGCGGCGTGGCGGAACACCGTGAAGTGGCCCTTCAGGTGCGTGGCGACGACGGCGTCCCACTCGTCCTCGGCCATGTTGAACAGCATCCGCTCTCGCAGGATGCCGGCCACGGCGACCACGCCGTCGATGCGGCCGAAGTTCTCGGTGGCGGCCCCGACGATGCGCTCGCCGCCGCCCATGGTGCTCACGTCCTCGGCCACCGCCAGCGCCGTGCCTCCGGCCGCCTCGATCTCCTTGACGACGGTCTCTGCCACCTCGCTCTTGGGGTCCTCGCCCGCCAGGCCCACGCCGATGTCGGCCACCACGACCTTGGCGCCCTCGGCGGCCGCCGCCAGGGCACAGGCCCGGCCGATCCCACCCCCGGCGCCCGTGACCACCACCGCCTTGCCGTCGAGGAACCCTGCCACCGCTACCTCCGCGTCCTGCGCCGGGTCCCACCCGGGCACGCCGTCGCCGGCGCCCGGCCTCGCGGGGTCGCGACGCCGTCCGCGGCTTGACCGATACGAGAACCTGTTCTACCTTCGCTCGGGACCTCGGCGCCACTCCCGGCGCGCCGGCCAGGGGAAACGGTCCCGGGGAAGGGGAACACGATGGCCGATTTCGGCTTCTGGGCGATGGCGCAGGAGGAGCCCGGGGCACTGGCCCTCGTCGGGCCCGACGGGACCGAGCTCACGGCGGGCGAGTTGCTCGGGCGGGCCAACCAGGTCGTCCACGCGCTGCGCCAGCTGGGTTGCAAGGCCGGGGACACGGTCGCCTTCGTCCTGCCCAACTGCCCCGAGGTCTTCGAGATCTACCTCGCCGCCCTGCAGGCGGGCATGTACATCGTGCCCATCAACCACCACCTGGTGGCCCCCGAGATCGCCTACATCGTCGCCGACTCCGAGGCAGCCGTCTTCGTCGGCCACGAGCGCTTCGCGGAGGCCTGCCTGGACGCCGCCGAGCAGGCCGAAGTGCCGGCCAGCCGCTGCCTGGCCGTGGGGGACATCCCCGGCTTCGCCTCCTACGCGCAGCTGCGGGACAATCAGAAGGCCGACCAGCCCGCGGACCGCAGCATCGGCGACACCATGAACTACACGTCGGGGACCACGGGGAACCCCAAGGGCGTGCGCCGGGCCCTGTCGGGGGCGAACCCCGACGACGCCGCCCTCGGCCTGGCCGGCATCCTGCTCCTCTTCGGCCTCCAGCCCCGCGACGGCAACGTCCACATCGTGGGCTCCCCGCTGTACCACACGGCCGTCCTGCGCTTCTCGGGCGCGGCCATCCACATGGGCCACACCGTCGTGCTCATGGACAAGTGGAATGCCGAGGAGATGCTCCAGCTCATCGAGCGCTACCACGTGACCCACTCGCACATGGTCCCCACCCAGTTCCACCGCCTCCTCGCCCTGCCCGAGGAGACGCGCCACAAGTACGACCTGTCGTCGCTGCGCCACATGATCCACGCCGCCGCGCCGTGCCCCGTCGACACCAAGCGCAAGATGATCGAGTGGTGGGGCCCGGTGATCGACGAGTACTACGCAGCCTCCGAGGGCGGGGGCACCATCGTCAACACCGAGGAGTGGCTGAAGAAGCCGGGGACGGTGGGGCGGCCCTGGCCGATCTCGGAGATCGCCATCTTCGACGACGACGGCAACCGCCTGGAGGCCGACCAGATCGGCACCGTCTACATGGCGATGCAGGGCGTGGACTTCGAGTACCACAAGGACAAGGACAAGACCCAGCGCAACCGGATCGGAAATTTCTTCACGGTGGGCGACGTCGGCTACCTCGACGACGACGGCTACCTCTTCCTCTGCGACCGCAAGACGGACATGATCATCTCGGGCGGGGCGAACATCTACCCCGCCGAGATCGAGGGCGTGCTGCTCGGCAATCCCCATGTCGCCGACGTGGCCGTCTTCGGCATCCCCAACGACGACTGGGGCGAGGAGGTCAAGGCCGTGATCGAGCTCGTCGAGGGCGAGAAGGGCTCCCCCGAGCTCGAGGCCGAGATCCTCGGGTGGTGCGAGGGCCGCCTGGCCCACTTCAAGACGCCCAAGTCGATCGACTTCACCGACGAGATGCCCCGCGACCCCAACGGCAAGCTCTACAAGCGAAAGCTGCGCGATCCCTACTGGGAGGGGCGCGAGCGCGCCATCTGACGCGCGCGGGCCGGGCCGCGCCGTGTGACGCGCGTGCTCATGCGTCGAGGCGCTCCCGGCGGTCCTGGCGGTCCCTGCGCTCCCTGCGCTCCCGGCGCTCCCGGCGCACCAGCGCCCGGGCCACCAGCGTGTCGGTCGAGGAATGCAGGAGGATCGACCCGCTCACCACGGCGACGATGGTGACGAAGGCCCGATTGGCGTCGTGGAACTCCGCGAGCTCGACGATCAGAAGCGCGTAGGCCACTGAGGCGAACCCCCGCGGGCCGAGCCACGCCGCGGCTCTGCGCTCGGGGCGGCGCAGGTCGCTGCCCACCAGGGCGAGTCCCATGGAGACGGGACGCACGGCCAGGATGGCCAGGACGACGAAGGCCCACCCGCGCGCCCCCATGCCGTCGGTCTCGGTGGTGGTCACCAGGATGCCGATGACCATGAGGGCGGAGAGCTTGAGCAACTCGGCCAGGTGCCCGCCGAACTGGAGGTGGTCCGCGGTCATGTCCTCGCTCAGGCTGGCCAGGGCCACCCCGGCCACGTAGCCGGCCAGGAACACGTTGGCATGCACCGCGGCCGCCACCGCCAGGACGAGCAGGCCCACGGAGAACGCGAACAACGGCCGGTACTCGACGGCGATCTCGAGGAAGCGGAGCCGGCGGACGAGGACCACGGCCCCGGGCACGCCGACGCCGACGAGCACCGCCAGCACCAGTCCCCGGGCGATCCCCCACGGGCTGGCACCGTGCACGCCGAGCACGGAGAGGATGACGAGGATGAGCGGCAGGACGAGCCCGTCGACCAGGCCGGCCTCGAACCCGAGCAGCCGCCGCAGACGCTCGGGGACGGCCGTGTCGCCCACCACCGCCTGCATGAACGCGGCGTCGACGGGGGCGAGCGCGGCGGCGATGAGCACCGACTCCGCCCAGCTGAAGCGGCTCACGGCGTGGGCCAGGACGGCGGTGACGGCCACGCCGATGGGCAGCCCCACGCCCAGGGCCCGCGCCGGCAGCCGCCAGTGCCGGGCCAGGTCCTCGGCACGCACCTGCAGCCCGTCGCTGAAGAGCACGGCGAAGAAGGCGACCTCGATGTAGACGCGCGTGCCCTCGGAGCCCGGGTAGATGTGCAGCGTCCCCACGCCCAGGGGCCCGAGGACCATGCCGGCGCCGAGGAACAGCACCGCGGTCGACAGGATGCCCCGGTGCAGCACGCCCGAGACGAGCAGCGCGACGACAAGGGTGAGGGCGAAGGAGAGGAGGATCTCCACCCCACCACGCTACGGGTTGGGCCCCGATCGGGCGGGGGACCGCCGTGCGGCAGCGTCAGTCCCGCGCCGCGGCCACCGCGTCGACCAGCGAGAGCAGGCCCCGGACGTCGAGGGGCTTGGCCAGGTGCCCGACCACGCCGCGCCGCAGCAGCTCGCGGACCTCCGTGGGCGACGCGTCGGCGCTCACCGTTGCCAGCGGGATGCGGGCCGTGACCGGGTCCGCCTTGAGCCGCTCGATGACGGTCGCCGCGGCCATGTCGGGCAGGTCGAGGTCGAGCAGCACCAGGTCGGGGCGGTGCTGGCGGGCCAGGTCCACCCCCAGGCCGGCGTGCATGGCGGCCAGCACCTCGACGCGGGGCCGGCGGGACAGGACCCGCTCCACCAGGTCGAGGCTGGTGAGCTCGGACTCCACCAGCAGGACGCGGAACACGCCGTCGGGGACCGGGGACGGCGACGACACCGGGCCCTCCGACATGGCCGCGCCGGCGTCCGCCGGGGTCTCGGCAGGGCACAGGCGGACGTCGAAGGTGCTGCCCACCTCGGGGACCGACTCGACCCCGAGCTCACCGCCCATCTGCTCGACCAGGTGCTTGGACACGGCGAGGCCCACGCCGGTGCCTTCCACGCCGCGCTGCTCGGCGCCGATGCGGTCGAAGGGCACGAAGACGCGGTCGAGGTCCTCGGGCCGGATGCCGCGTCCGGTGTCGGCCACCACGATGCGCACGCTCCGATCGGGGGCGTTCTCCCACGACACGTCGACGCGCCCGCCGGGCCGGTTGTACTTCACCGCGTTCGACAGCAGGTTCAACAGGACCTGCACGAGACGCTGCCGATCGGCCAGGACGGCCGGGCCGCCCTCGGGCCCGACGGTGAAGTGCACCGACACCTCGGCCCGCTCGGCCAGGGGCCGCACCAGCATCACCGCGTCGGCCACGGTCTCCTCCACGTCCACCGGCGCCATGGCCAGATCGAGGTGCCCGGACTCGATGCGGGCGATGTCGAGGACCTCGTCGATCAGGTCCAGCAGATGGCGCCCCGCCCGCAGGATGTGCTCCACCGCGTCGGCCTGGGCCAGCGGGAGTCCGTCCATCTGCAGCAGCTGGGCGAAGCCGAGAACGGCGTTGAGCGGCGTGCGCAGCTCATGGCTCATGCGCGACAGGAATTCGCTCTTGGCCGAGCTGGCGTTCTCGGCCGCCTCGCGCGCGGACTGGAGCTTGGCGTCGGACTCGAGCTTGGCGGTCACGTCGCGCGACACCAGGGCGGCCCCGTCGAAGCGGCCGTGCTCGTCGAGCAGGGCCCGGCCCCGGGAGTCGAAATGCATCCAGTGCCCCTCGGCATGGCGGACCCGGTACTGGACGTGGGCATGGTCGGCCTTGCCGTCGACCATGTCGACGAAGGACTGGGCCACGGCCGGGAAGTCGTCGGGGTGCACCAACGCGAACATGTCGACGTCCGGCGCCCCCTCGGGATAGCCGAGCATGGCGCGCTGCGCCCGGCTCGCCTGGCGGATCCGCCCGTGGCGGTCCATGAGCGAGATGATGTCGGGACTGGTGTCGAGGACGGTGTCGAGGACCCGCTCGCGTTCGGCGAGTGCCCGCTCGACGTGCTTGCGCTCGGTGATGTCGGTGGCGATCCCGGCGATGCCAGTGGGCGTGCCCTCGGGATCGCGCAACAGGAAACGGACGAACATGTAGTCGCGCACGCCGTCGGCGGTGCGGCGCCGCTCGTCGGTCACGAGCGCCCCCTGCTCGGCCAGGACGTGGCGGTCGTCGACGGTGATGGCCTGGGCCGTGTCCGGCCACATCTCGGCCGCGTTGCGTCCCACGGCCTCGTCCGGGCCCACGCCGGTGAGACGGCTCCACTCGCTGTTGACGAGCTGGTAGCGCCCCTCCAGGTCCTCGACGAATATTGCGGAGGGCGAGTGCTCCAGGATGGCCCGGAGGCGAGCCTCGCTGTCGCGCCGCGACGCCTCCGCTGCGAGCTGGTCGGTCACGTCGCGTGCCGCGCCGTAGCAGCGGCGCCGGTCGCGATCGAGCCGCAGCGTCCACTCGAGGCAACGCCACGAACCACGCGCGGCGCGTACGCGGACCCGCAGCCCCGTGCGCTCGCCGGCCCCGGCCGCGTCCGACCACAGCCCCTCCCACAGGGCCACGTCGTCGGGGTGGGTCAGCGCCAGCAACGTGCGGCCGACGAGCGCCCCCGTCGGCGCGCCGAGCGCGCGCTCGAAAGCGCCGTTGTGCCAGGCGATCACGTGCGCGTCGTCTGCGACACAAAGGATCTGGCCCGAGAGGCCCACGAAGGTGGCCAGGCGGTCGCGATCGATGTGCCGGCCGTCGCCGCCGAAGGCGGCCGGCCAGGTGCCGAACCCGGCGGGACGCGTGAGCATCGTCATGCCACGTGCGCCGCGGTCGCCACGGCGTCGACGACGGTGAGGAGCTTGCGCACGTCGATGGGCTTGGTGAGGTAGTCGGCGACACCGGCGGCGCGCAGGCGCTCGACCTGGGTGGGGGTAGCGTCCGCGCTGACCACCACGACCGGGATGGCGGCGGTTGCCGGGTCGGCCTGGAGGCGCTCGAAGACTTCCGTCCCCAGCATGTCGGGCAGGTGCAGGTCGAGGAGGATGATGTCGGGCCGGTACTCGCGGGCCAGCTCGAGACCGAGACCGCCGTACATGGCCGCCTTCAGGTCCACGCCGCGGCGGCGGGCCAGGACCTGCTCGACCAGCTCGAGGTTGGCCAGGTTGTCCTCGATGTGCAGGACGCGCCGGGCACCGGGCGCGGGGAGCGCGGCCGCGTGCTCGGGGCCGGCGGCCGGTGCGTCGCCGGGCGCATCGATGCCCGAGAGCTCGATGGTGAAGGCGGAGCCCGCGCCGGGCACCGAGCTGACGGTGAGCGCGCCGCCCATCTGCTCGACGAGGTGCTTGGAGAGCGTCAACCCCACGCCCGTGCCCTGGACGCCGGTCTTCTCGGCGCCCAACCGGTCGAAGGGGACGAAGACGCGGCCGATGTCCTCGGGCCGGATCCCCGCCCCGGTGTCGGCCACGGTGACCCGGACCCGCGCCTCGGTCCGCTCGACGCGGAGCTCGACGCTCCCCCCGTCGCGGTTGTACTTGACCGCGTTCGACAGGAGGTTGAGCAGGACCTGCAGGAGCCGCTGGCGGTCGGCGGCCACGTGCACGTCGGCCACCCCGCCGGCGGCGACCACCGACACGGTGATGGCGTTGAGCTCGGCCAGCGGCCGCGTGAGGTCGACCGCATCGCGCACCACGTCACCGAGCGCCACCCGCTGCACCGACAGGGTCAGGCGCCCTGACTCGATGCGGGCGATGTCGAGCACCTCGTCGATCAGGTCCAGCAGGTGGCGGCCGGCCCGCAGGATGTGGCCCACCGCCTCGGCCTGGTCGGAGGGCAGATCGTCCATCTCGAGCAGTTGGGCGAAGCCCAGGACCGAATTGAGCGGCGTGCGCAGCTCGTGGCTCATGCGGGACAGGAAGTCGCTCTTGGAGGCGCTCGCCTGCTCGGCCGCGGCCACCGCGGCACGCAGCTGTTCGTCGAACTCGAGGTCCGCGGTGACGTCGCGGGAGATGGCGACCGCGCCGGTGATCCTGCCGTCGTCGCCGACGACCGCCTCGGCCCTGGTGTCGAGGGTCACCCACGTCCCCGCCTGGTCGCGCACGCGGTAGCGGACGTCGAGGTGGTCGACGGTCCCCGCCAGCAGGTCCCCGTAACCCCGGTGGATGGCCGGGAGGTCCTCGGGGTGCAGGAGGGGCTGGAGATCCGCCGTGTCGGGGTGATAGCCCAGGATGGCGGCCGATGCCTGTGAGATCTCGGTGACCTGGCCGGCTGCGTCGACCACCGTGACGATGTCGGGTGACGCCCGCACGATCGTGTCGAGGAGCCGCTCGCGCTGGGCCAGCGCGACCTCGGCGCGCTTGCGTTCCGTGATGTCGGTGGCGATGGCCGCCATGCCCGTGATGCGTCCCTCGTCGTCACGCAGCGGGAAGCGCACGGTCATGAGCGTGTGGGGGCCGTCGCCCAGGTGCACGACGTCGTCGTGCATGTAGGCGACGCCGTCCTCCATGACCCGTGTGTCGCGGTCCTCGGACAGGGCCGAGGAGTTCGGCCACAGCTCACGGGCGCTGCGGCCGATGACCTCGCGCCTGGCGAGGCCGAAGGGACGCAGGAATGCGTCGTTCACCAGCACGAACCGACCCTGGACGTCCTTGACGAACACGGCCGCGGTCGAATGGTCCAAGATGGCCTGGAGGTGCGTCTCGCTCGTGCGCAGAGCCAGGCGCGCCTCCTGGCGGCCAGTGACGTCGCGCGCCACGCCGCACACCATGCCCGACGCCGGGTCCACCCGCGCGCTCCACTCCAGCGTCCGCCACGAGCCGTCCCCCGCCCGATAGCGCGCCGTGGCGGCCGCGGCGTCGCTGCCCGCGGCCAGTCGGGCCAGCATCCCGGCCACCACGGGCACGTCCTCGGGGTGCAGCAGGGTGGCGAGGTCGGTCTGGGCCATGGCCTGCTCGCCGTAGCCGAGCGCGGTGGCCGCCGCCGCCGAGCACCAGACGAGATCCGCGTCGGGTGAGAAGACGCCGAAGATCTCGGTGGAGAGGTCCAGGAAGACGGCGAGGTCCTCGTCGGTGGGCTCGAACGCCGCGGCCGGCGGCGCCGCGGGGTCTTGCGATCGCCTTCGGTCCTCGGTCAAGGGTGCCGTCCTCACCGCATTGCCCGCGGGGGCGCGGGCCGTCCCGTGGGATATCGGCAGGTCGGACCGGGTCGTTGAGGCCGTGCCACCCTCGGTGGCCGAAATCTTGTGCGCCCGGTGACAAGCGGTGTCAGCCCCCTTCTGACCCGGTCCCCTCCTCGGCCGGGACGCCGCCCGTCGCCGGCAGGCCGGCGTGGCGGGCCCGCTCCGCGTCGGCGCGGATCTGGGCGAGGACGTCGGCCGCCACCGCGTGACGGCTCACCGATTCGATGAAGCGGTCGGGGACGAGCTCGATGAACAAGCCCTCCGCCTCGGCCGTGAGCTCGTCGCCGTCGAAGATCGCGCCCCGCGTGGTGATCTTGCGGCCCTCGCGGGACACGAAGCCGGCCTCCACCCGCAGCGGACGGCGCAGCGGGGTGGGGCGCCGGTAGCGGATGGTGAGGGTGCCCGTCATCCCCGGCTGGCCGGCGGCGATGTTGGCCGCCCCGAGCAGCTCGTCGAACACCAGCGCGATGACGCCGCCGTGGACGCAGGTGGGCGGGCCCTCGTACTGGTAGTCGAACGACGCCTCGCCGCGCAGGGCCCCGTCCACGGCCTCCACCGTGACCGGGGGCGCAATGGGATTGGCGAACCCGATCACCGGGCTGGAAGGGAAGAAGTCCTGGGGATGGCCCGTGGGGTCGGGCTGGGCGCGCGGGCGCCGCCCGCGACCCGCAACGGCCTCCAGGTCGTCGGCCAGCGCCTCGGCCCGGCCGGTGGCGGCACGCAGGCTGTCGTCGTCGATGGGCGCGGCCACGACGGCACTGATCACCCGGCGCAGCGCGGCCGCCAGGGCGAAGCGCGGGTCTTCGCCGGCGCTGGCCGGCGCGCCGCCCGGGGCGGGGCCCGCCTTCGGCTCGCCGTGACCGCGGGCCGGCCCGACGGCCGAGATCCCGAAGTCCGAAACGCCCGGCGGGCCCTCCGGCGCCCCGCCCGGGGTCATCGACGCTTGTAGACGGGAGGCCGCTTCTCGGCGAAGGCCCGCTGCCCCTCCGCCGCGTCCTCGGTGGCGAATATGGGCATGCCGATCTCGAGCTCGATCTTGAGGGCCTCGGCCTCGGGGACGCCCTCGGACTCGTGCACCGAGCGCTTGATCGCCTCCACCGCCAGCGGGCCGTTGGCGCAGATCACGTCGGCGATGGCCAGGGCCTCGTCCAGGGCGCTGCCGTCGGGGACGACCCGGCCGATGAGCCCGACGGCCAGGGCCTCGGCCGCGCTGACCTCGCGTGCGGTGAGGAGCAGGTCCATGGCCACGGTGAAGGGGATCTGCCGGCGCAGCCGTACCGTGGAGCCGCCCAGCGGGAACAGCCCGCGACGGGCCTCGAAGACGCCGAACTTGGCCCCTTCGCCGGCGACCCGGATGTCGGTCGCCTGGAGGATCTCGGTGCCGCCGGCCACAGCCCACCCCTCGACCGCGGCGACGAGGGGCTTGCGCAGCTGGTAGTGGCGGAGCAGGGCCTTCCAGTGGAGGTCGGGATCGGCCTGCATGCGGCCCTGGTACGGCTCCGCCGCGGGCCCCGACATCGACTTGAGGTCCATCCCCGCGCAGAACGTCCCGCCTGCGCCGGTGAGGATCGCGCAACGGATCTCGTCGTTGCCGTCGATCTCCTCCCAGGCGTCGGCCATGCCGACGAGCATGGGGAGGCTCAGGGCGTTCTTCGCCTCCGGCCGGTTCATGGTGACGACGGCCGTCGCCCCGTGACGCTCGAAGCGCAGGTGCTCGGTCCCGATGTCGGCCATGGTCCGGCTCAGATCCGCTCGAGGATGGTGCCGGTGGCCAGCGCACCACCACAGCACATGGAGATCAGGGCGAACTGCCCGTCGCGCCGCTCGAGCTCGTGCAGGGCGGTGGTGACGAGACGGCTGCCGGTGGCGCCAACCGGGTGGCCGAGCGCGATGGCCCCGCCGTTGACGTTGACCTTGTCCATGTCCGGCTCGTGGACCTGCGCCCACGACAGGGCCACCGAGGCGAACGCCTCGTTCACCTCGAAGATGTCCATGTCGGCCATCGTCATGCCCGCCTTGGCCAGCACCTTGGCCGTGGCCTCGACCGGGCCGTCGAGGTGGTAGTAGGGGTCGGACCCCACGAGCACCTGCGCCAGGATGCGCGCCCGGGGACGGAAGCCGAGCGAGCGAGCGCGCTCCTCGGACATCCACAGCACGGCGGCGGCGCCGTCGGAGATCTGCGACGAGTTCCCCGCCGTGTGGATGCCGTCGGGCATGACCGGCTTGAGGGTGGCCAGTCCCTCGGCCGTGGTCTCGCGCAGTCCGCCGTCGCGGGTGACGACCTGGCGCTCGCCCGTGGGGCCGTCGGGGCCGACCACCGGGGCCTCCACGGGGACGACCTCGCGGTCGAAGCGGCCCTCTGCCCACGCCCGCGCCGCATGCTGCTGGGAGGCGAGGCCGAACGCGTCGACCTGCTCGCGGGTGATGCCGCGCTTGGAGGCGATGCGCTCGGCCGCGCCGAACTGGTCCGGCATGTCCCAGGGGAACTCGGCGGGGCGCGAGGAGCCGGGCCCGTTGAAGACGTTGGCCCCCAGGCCGACCCGGCTCATCGCCTCCACGCCGCAGGCGATGCCGATGTCGATGGCGCCCGCCGTGATCAGGTTGCTCACGAAGTGGTTCGCCTGCTGGGAGGACCCGCACTGGCAGTCGATGGTGGTGGCCGCCACCTCGTAGGGCAGCGACTGGTTGAGCCACGCGGTGCGGGTCACGTTGGAGGCCTGCTCCCCCGCTTGGGTCACACACCCGCCGACGACCTGTTCCACCTCGGCCGGGTCGATGCCCGCCCGCTTCACCAGCTCGACCTGGGCGGCGCCGAGCAGCTCGGCCGCGTGCAGGCCCGCGAGCTGGCCGTTGCGCCTGCCGATGGGCGTGCGCACAGCCTCGACGATGACGGGATTGGCCATTGCCTACCCTCCTGGGGGCCGTTGGCCGCCGTGGCCGCGCCGGCGCGCGACCCTCCGGTCGACCACGTTTTCCGCGAAGTATAGAACCTGTTCTACTCAGGTGCCAGGGCGCGGCGGCACGTCGGTCAGGGGTCGTCGTCCTCCGCATCGACAACGGGTCGTACCGGACCCAGTTGGTTCACGCCCGGCTCCGCTGTGCTGCCCCGCACCCAGCATCGTTTTGGGTATAGATCTTGACCGTGGATGGCCGGCACGGAATCGCCATGTTCACGCTTCTCGCTCTAGTCGCTCCACCCGTGGTGTCCTCGTGCAGCACTGCTACCACGGCGTGTGCTGGGCAGTGCCACGCCCCGTATCAGTTGGACGTGGTCTTTCGTGAGGGCACCTCACTTGCAACCGCGCAGGCAGTGGTCACGGCATGTACCACCCACAACCCCGTGGTGCTTGGCGTCACATTCGGCTTGTGGAGCAGGCGCGAGGCCGTGGTGAAGACAAGCCAGATAGGTACTGCGCACACAGAAGCGCTCCGCGGCTGTCTTCTTGAGGCTCCGTCCGTAGTAGCGGCGGGCTTCCCCGACTAGACCCACACCCCATTGATCTGCGTTGTTCATCGCAACAGACTCAATGAGTCGGAAGGCAGGCCATGCCGAAGGGCAGGACCGGCGAGATGTCAACCCAGCCGGGAAGAGCCGTGCGTTGGGTTGGCGTGCTGGTCGCCGTCGCCCTCGTTCTCGTGTCCTGCTCGACCCCTGCACCCGGTTCCATCAAGGGCATGCTGGCCGACTGTGGTGGGCCTGCACCCGGACACGTCATCCCGACAACGGGCACAGTGTCCGTCTCGGGCAACGGGGTTGACCGTTCTGTCCACGTGACCACGACGGGTCGGTTCGAGTTCAGTGGCCTGTCACCGGGCAGCTACACCGTGTCCTGGGGGCAGCCGTCATCCTTGTCGGAGTCAGTGACCGTGAAGGCTGGGTCCACTAGGACCGTGACATTGTGCTTCCCGATTCCGTGATCGCCTCCGCCGGGGGTGCTCCGTCCGTTGCCTCCGAGGTCCCGGGAAATGATTCGGACCCCGGGACGCCGCCTTAAGTCGCAAGCCCAACAGGCCGACAACGCCAGAGGGTCCCCTTTCGGGGGCGAGGCAGTGGAGCGAGCCCTTCCGGGGAGAGGTGGGAGCGGTGACGTGGTGATGCCTGTTGGCGGCGCGGCGACGTGGCTGCCTCCGGCGCCCCAGGGTCAGGGGTCGACCGGCTCATTTCTCCAGGACCTGTCGTCGACCCTCGGGCTCAGCGCATCCCAGATCCAGCAGCAGCTGGCTGCCGGCTCCAGCCTGAGCCAGATTGCAACGAACCAGGGAGTATCCCAGGGCGACCTGTTGTCGGCTGTCGAGGGCGTCCTTTCGAGCGGACCGGGTCAAGATCTCCCTTCAAACCAGTTGAGCAGCCTGGCGAACCACATCGTGAACCAAACTGGCTTGCCAGAGCGCCAGGGTGGACACCCACCACCACCACGGCGGAGGCGGGAGTTCGGGACTCGACCAGCTCCTCCAGGATCTGTCGTCGACCCTCGGGCTCAGCGCATCCCAGATCCAGCAGCAGCTGGCTGCCGGCTCCAGCCTGAGCCAGATTGCAACGAACCAGGGAGTGTCCCAGGGCGACCTGTTGTCGGCTGTCGAGGGCGTCCTTTCGAGCGGACCGGGTCAAGATCTCCCTTCAAACCAGTTGAGCAGCCTCGCGAACAACATCGTGAACGGGACCCGATCGCCGACGAACCATGGTGTACCGGCTGCCAATGTCGACTCGGCATCGTCGACGCCACCGCTTTCGACCGACTTCATCTTGATGATGGTCGGAACGACCTTGCCATCTGATGGCGGAAACAGCGCCAGCACCTGACTTCGGGGTTGCACATATAGCCACCCGTTGCGGGCGGTTCTGTGCTGGCTAGCAGAGATCTCGATGGGGTCAGGCGGCTGTCCCGCCCCCGCCGAAGCCGCCTCCGCCGAAACACCCATTGGAACCAGCCGCACGGAGAGAGATCACACTGGCGGAAACGACGCCCGACGTCGCGGATGACCCGTAGGCCGTGGCACATTGACCGGTCACGGCGGACGATGCCGTAGTGGACTCCTGCTTCGTGATCATGGTGCTCGTCGTCACGCTGAAGGTGCTCGTAGATGCGGACCCCGTCGAGGAGGTTCCCTGCACCTCCACGGCTCCATTGCCCACAGTCAATATCCGCCCGAAGGCGACGCTGAAGGAAAAGGCGCCACCATCGAAGCTCCCTCCGCCAGGGCGTCCACCTCCTGCGCCGCGTCCGAACGATGGGCGCACGCAGCCACTCGAGGTTGGCTCGCTAATCGCAATCGATCTCGCCGTCGGGGGCGTGGAAGAGAGTCCGACAACCTGTGCGCACTCGCCGACAGAGAGATCGCTCGATGTTCCAACGATGGTCTGAGTGAACCGCGTCGCCTCAGACCACGATACGGTGACCTGCCCGTTCCGTGGATCTTGCACGATCATCGATTCGTGGCCAATGGACGAGATCGTCCCCGTTGCCAAAGGTCTACCTGTGGAGCCGGCACCTGTAGGCGACGAACTCGGAGTGGCGGCGCCGCTCGTGCTGCAGCCGGCCAGCGCAAGTGCGCCAACTGCGAGTACAGGGCACCCACGCCACCAGATTCCAGACCGTCTGAAGCTGCCACCTGACGTGAGGTTCGGTGTCATTCGTCTCCTCAGGCTCCCACTCATGACCCCGAATCCTGATCAAAGACTCTGTGAGAAGCCTGTGAGCGCTCGCCGCCACCAGTTCGGCGACCACCCGCAACGTGCCTCTGAGGTCGGTCACCCCCACCGGCCACCCGGCCGATAATGCGCGGCCAGAGCGATCCAGGATGGTTCTAGCCCCCCCTGGCCTGGTCCCCCCGGTATCCGAGGGTGGGCGCCTCCCGGCAATTCCAGTCGGTTGAGCCCCACGATGGACCGACCGCCGAGCTTTCCGAGCATCAGCGGAGATCGCGGGCAAGACTGGAGGCTGGTGATCGAGCCCCCCGAGACCCGTTATGCGACCACCAGCGATGGCTTGCATATCGCATATCAAGTCGAAGGGGCAGGCCCACTGGACTTGGTCGACACCGGCGATGGGACCCTCTTTTCCATTGACGCCACCGGTGAACAACCCCGATGGCAGCAATGGGTTGACCGCCTGGCCTCATTTTCTCGCCTCATCCGCTTCGACCTGCGAGGAGTGGGGCTGTCGGACCCGGTAGGTTCGTCAGAGCCCCCGACGATTGAACACTGGGCAGTCGATGCGTTCGCGGTCATGGACAGTGTCGGTGTCAACCAGGCAGCCATCCTGGGGTGTGCCATGAACGGACTCCTCGCATTACTCCTGGCGGCCAGCCATCCAGAACGAGTCCGGGCCCTAGTGCTCGTGAATGCCTACGCGCGCGTCGTGCAGGATCACGATTACCCGATCGGCTATCCCTCTCACGTCGTCGAGCAGTTCATCGGAGCTTTGACCGAGCCGGGATCCGATGTGACCGACTCCGCAGCGGGGTCCCGAGAGTCACAGACCCTCGATGCGTCGGTCGGCGACCTCCCCTACATGGCCCCAAGCTTGGTCTCCGACGCTGCCTTTGCTTCGTGGTGGGACCGGGCCAGCCACCGAGGCGCGAGCCCGGCTGCGTCACGGGCCGTCTGGCGCGTCGCAATCGGAACCGACCTTCGTGCCGCCCTCCCTTTGATCACCGTGCCTACGTTGGTCGTGCACAGCACGAGAAATGCCTTCGTTCCTGTGAAATGGGGGCGCTACCTCGCCGAGCACATCCCCAACGCACAATTCGTTGAATTCGACACTGCCGACCATGTGCCATGGGCCAGCGACGCCGACATCGCTGGCGAGATCGAGGAATTCCTGACCGGGACGCGCCAGCTCGCCCCCTCCAGTCGGATGCTCGCAACGGTCCTCTTCACAGACATCGTCGGTTCCACTGAGCACGCCAGTGCCGTCGGAGACCGAGCTTGGAAAGACCTTCTTGAGAACCACGACAGAGCCGTCGAGCGCCAACTCCGCCGTTATGGAGGACAATTGGTGAAGCACACCGGTGACGGCGTCCTCGCCATATTCGATGGCCCGGCGCGAGCCGTGCAATGCGCGGGCGCAGTCCGAGAAGCCCTACAGCAGTTGGGCCTACAGATTCGGGCAGGTCTCCATACAGGCGAAGTCGAGCGCCGCGGCGAAGACGTGTCCGGCATTGCCGTGCACCTGGCTCAGCGAGTGCAGAGCAAGGCAGAGCCGGGTGAGATACTCGTTTCCCGGACAGTCGTCGACTTGGTTGCCGGATCGGACCTTGGCTTTGAGGACAAAGGGGAGCACGAACTCAAGGGTGTTCCTGGCTCCTGGAAGCTCTTCACCGTCAAGGCTTGAACCCCCCGGGAACGCTCGGATCGTGTATCCGAGTGGACTTACCCGAGTAGGCGTTTTGCGATCACCACCCGCTGGATCTGGTTGGTGCCCTCGTAGATCTGGGTGGTCCGGTAAGCCGGTCCGTGCAATGGCGTCATGTCCGCTGACCTGGTTCTTTTCCAATGACCATGAGACTCAGTCCGGCCAGTCCCGGCGAGTTGTAGGGATGGAGTAGGGATAGCACACGACCGTTGGGGCGCCATGGTGGACGGAGGTGGGCCCCGACTTCGACCGGTCCCAGCGGACCCTGTCGGAGCGTTATCGAGCGGCTTGGTTCCCGGAGGCGGCGCACTCCTCCCGGCATGTTCGAGCGGTCGATGCAGACGGGGTCTCGCACGGTGCCCCGGCAT
>DASPTT010000135.1:0-19344 GCA_035623275.1 Acidimicrobiales bacterium | reverse complement strand
GTCCGCCGACCACATCGTCATCCCCGGGGTGGAGGGCGGGTTCAACTCGACGACGGTGCTGCTCATCATCGCCATCGTCGGCACCACCGTGGCCCCCTGGCAGCTGTTCTTCCAGCAGTCGAACATCGTGGACAAGCGCATCACCCCCCGCTGGATCAACTACGAGCGGGCCGACACCGTCATCGGGTCGTTCGTGGCCGTGTTCGCCGCCATCCTGATCCTCGTGACCGTGGCGGCCGCCTTCGGCGGCACACCGCTGCACGGCAACTTCACCAACGCCGCGGGGGTCGCCCACGGCCTCGCCCACTACCTCGGCCACGGCGCGGGGGCCATGTACGCCGTGATCCTTCTCAACGCCTCGATCATCGGCGCGGCGTCGGTGACGCTGTCGACGACCTACGCGTTCGGCGACGTCTTCGGGGCACGGCACTCGCTGCACCGGAGCATCGGCGAGGCGAAGTTCTTCTACGCCTCCTTCGCGGGCATCGTGCTCCTCGCCGGCGCGATCGTGCTGATCCCCCACGCGCCGCTCGGCCTCATCACCACCGCGGTGCAGGCCCTGGCCGGGATCCTGCTGCCCAGCGCGACCGTCTTCCTGCTGCTGCTGTGCAACGACAGGGCGGTGCTCGGCCCGTGGGTGAACCGCCCCTGGCTCAACGTGCTGGCGGGCCTCATCCTCTCCGTCCTCTTCGTCCTGTCGCTCATCCTCATGGTCACCACGGTCTTCCCCAGGATCGACGTGGTCAAGATGCTCCTCGTGCTCGGCGGGGCCATGCTCGTCGGCTTCGCCGTCGCGGTGACCGTCTACGGCCTGTCCCTGCGCCGGCAGGAGCCGCGGGTGGCGATGCCGATGGAGCGGCGCATGACGTGGCGGATGCCGCCCGTGGCGTTGCTGGCGCCGCCGACGCCCTCACGGGCCCGGACGCTCACGCTCTGGCTCATGTGGGGATATCTCGCCCTTTCGGTGGTCATCCTGCTGATCAAGACCCTGCAACTGGGCTTCCACCACTGATCCCCGGCGCGCCGCGGGGCGCGACCTCGCCCCCGGGCGATCTGACCCGTGCCGGGAAGCGGCGGTACCCTCCGCCCATGGACCTGACCTACCCGCCCGAAGCGGAGGCCTTCCGCCTCGAGATCCGCGCCTGGCTGGCCGACCACCTCCCCGAGGGCTGGGGCGAGCCCGGCTTCCACATGACGCCGGCCGAGCGTGCCGAGTTCAACCGCACCTGGGTGCACACCCTCCACCAGGGCGGCTGGATCTGCGCCTCGTGGCCCAAGGAGTACGGCGGCAAGGCGCTGTCGCTCATCGAGCAGGTCGTGCTCAACGAGGAGTTCGCGCGCGTCGACGCCCCCATGCGCGCGGACTTCTTCGGCGACACGCTGGTCGGGCCCACCATCCTGCAGTGGGGCACCGAGGAGCAGAAGCAGGAGTTCATCCCCAAGATCCTCTCGGGGACGATCGCCTGGTGCCAGGGGTTCTCGGAGCCCGACGCCGGCAGCGACCTGGCGTCGCTCAAGACGCGCGCCACCCTCGACGGCGACGAGTGGGTGATCAGCGGCCAGAAGGTGTGGACGACCCAGGCCCAGTACGCGGACTACATCTTCCTGCTGGCGCGCACCGACCCCGACGCGCCCAAGCACAAGGGGATCTCGTACCTCCTCGTCCCCATGAAGCAGCCGGGGATCGAGGTGCGACCCATCACGCAGATCGACGGTTCGGCGGAGTTCAACGAGGTGTACTTCGACAACGTCCGTTGCCCCAAGGAGAACGTCGTCGGGGGCGTCCACGACGGCTGGAAGGTGGCCATGACCACGCTCGGCTTCGAGCGCGGCGCGTCGTCGACGACGGGGCACCGGCGCTTCCAGAAGGAGCTCGACGCCATCATCCGGGCGGCCAGGGCCAAGGGCGCCACCGCGGACCCGGGCGTGCGCCAGGGCCTGGCCCGCGCCTGGACGAAGGTCAAGATCATGCAGATCAACGGGTATCGCAGCCTCAGCGACGCCCTGCACGGCACCCACCACACGGCCGCGCTGGGGGCGACGAACAAGATGTTCTGGTCCGAGTACCACCGCGACACCATGAACCTCTACATCGACATCATGGGCATGGAGGGCCAGATCCTCACCGGCTCACGCGCCGGCGCCGAGGTGGACCCGGGCAGCCCGCTGGCCCGCCGCGGCAGCACGGGCTACCCGGTGAGCGACCTGCAGGCCTCGTTCTTCTTCTCGCGCTCGGAGACCATCTGGGGCGGCACCGCCGAGATCCAGCGCAACATCGTGGGCGAGCGGGTGCTGGGGCTGCCGAAGGAGCCGAAGCCGGTCGGATCGTGAGCCCGCCCGGCGGCGCTCGGCGCGTGCCGCGCCCTCAGGGGGTGGGCCCCGGGTGGTGCACGACCAGGCGCAGCGAGCCGTCGAAGCGCTCCCGGTCGCGCAGGTCCCCGTAGCGCGCGTCCCACGCTCCCGAGGCGAGGTCCGCGCGCAGGGCGGCGACGAAGCGGTCCTCCACCCCCGGGCCGACGAACCCCCAGGCGGACTGGGCCCGGCGGGTGGCGCTGTCGAGGAAGGCCTCGGGGCGCGCGTAGTAGGCCTCGGTGAAACCGTCGAGGCAGTCACGGGGGATGGGCACGGGGACCACCACGGCACCGCCGCCCAGCCCCTCGGACACGACCTCGAGCGGCGGGTAGCGCCGGTGCTCGGCCTCGACGAGCTCGGGCACGTAGTCCGCCAGCCAGAACCGGCGCAGCGCCGGGCCGTCGAAGGTCAGGACCACGACCGGGCCCCGGGCGACCCGGCGCATCTCCCGGAGCCCGGCAGCCGGGTCGGGCCACTGGTGGACCGTGACCAGGGCCATCGCCGCGTCGAAGGCGTCGTCGGCGAAGGGCAGGGCCCCGGCGACCCCCGAGAGAACGGGGGCGGCGCCCGGGGGCCGTTGGGCCCGCATGGTGGCCGAGGGCTCCAGTGCCACCACGGCCCGGTCGGCCGGCTCGTAGGAGCCCGCCCCGGCCCCCACGTTGAGGACCGTGCGCGCCGGGCCGAGCCACGCGTGGACCATCGCCGCGACACGCGGGTCCGTGCGCCGGCGCCTCGCGTAGCCGCAGCCGCCGGCCTCGTAGTCGACGTCACCGGCAGTCACCGGCCGCAGGCTACGGCATGGGCCTCCGCCGCTCCGCTCTTCACCGAACTGCAATCTGGCTCAGAGCGATTCCCAAGGTTGCCGGTCCACCATGGGCTCGTGCTCCTCCTGACCATCGACTCGTGCCACAGCCGATGGGTCTTCGACACGGGGCGCCACCGCTACCGCCGCGTGCCGCAAGGCCCGGGCCTGGCCATGCGCCTACGCGATGCGGAGTGGCACCCCTACGCCTCGCTGCACCTCGTCCCCGGCACCGACGCCTTCGTCGTCGTGCTCAACGCCACCGGGACACGGATGCTCAGGTCCTGGCGACACCGGGAAGGCCGGTGCCTCCAGTGCGGTGCACTGCAGACCGAGGAGCTCTCCGCGCAGGACATCGCCCTCGCCGAGTCCTGACCGCCCGGCGTCGGGCCGGCCGTCGTCCGAGCCGGATGCGGAGCTCAGGCGACGCCGAGCTCGCTGCCGGGCTCGGCCCGATCGGCCACCGTCCCCGCCGCCCCCGCGGCGCGCGCGGCGGTGGCCGCCTCGGCGGCGGCGAGCGCGGCGTTGCGCTCGTGCTCACGGCGGTGGCGCAGCCGCGTGAGCGCGGCAGCGACCAGGGTGGAGGTGCCCCCCACGAGGAGGGCCACCCGCGGGCTCGTCTCCTGCGAGATCCACCCCACCAACGGCGCGCCGATGGGCGTGGTCCCCAGGAAGGCGACGGCGTAGAGGGCCATGACGCGGCCTCGCATCGTGGGCTCGGACCGCAGCTGCAGCGTGGCGTTGGCCGTGGCGATGAATGCGATCGACGCCGCCCCCATAGGGACCACGACGACCATGGCGACCGGCAACGTCGGCGCCAGCGCGAGCACGACGATGAGCGTGCCGAAGACCAGACCCACCGCGGTGAGCCGGTGGACGTTGGGCCGGTTCCGCGTGGCGACGAGGAGCCCGCCGATCACCGCGCCCAACCCCATGAGCGAGAGCAGCGCCGAATAGGCGCCGGGTCCGCCGCCGAAGGTGTACTTGGCGAAGAGGGCCAGGACGACCATGAAGTTGTAGGCGAGTGTGCCGACCACCGCCACCAGGATCAGCGGGTCCCGTATGCCCGGCGTCCGCCAGATGTAGCGGAAGCCCTCGCGCAACTGGCCTTTGGCCCGGGCGACGGGTGTCGTGCGATGCAGCTCGTCGCCGTGCATCAGCGACAGCCCGACGATCACTGCCACGTACGATGCCGCGTTGACGAAGAAGCAGGTGGCGAGGCCGACGGTGGCGATGAGCACACCGCCGATGGCGGGGCCCACGACCCGTGCCCCGTTCATGAGCACGCTGTTGAGGCTCACGGCATTGGGAAGGTCGCCGCGCCCCACCATCTCGATGACGAACGTCTGGCGCGCCGGGTTGTCGAACATGTTCACGAACCCGAGCCCGAGGGCCAGGAGGTACACCTGCCACAGCTCGACCTCGTGGGTGGCGGTGAGGATCCCGAGCACGAGCGCGAGCACCAGCGCGGTGCTCTGCGTGGCGTAGAGCAGCCGGCGCTTGTCGACCCGGTCCGCGATGAGCCCGCCGTAGGTCCCGAAGAGGAGCATGGGGAGGAACTGCAGCGCGGTCACCAGGCCGAGGTCGACGCCCGCCCGGCCCGGCGGTGAGAGGCGCAGGACGAGCCACGCCTGGGCGACGGACTGCATCCACGTGCCGCTCACCGAGATGATCTGGGCGACGAAGTAGATCCGGTAGTTGCGGGTCCGCAGCGAACGGAAGGTGGAGGAGGCGAAGCCCCGGATGCGCGTCACGACTCCTCCACCAGGTGCTCGAGGAGCGACACCAGCTCCGGCAGCGCCCGGCGCTCGGACGCGGAGAGCCGCTCGAGCCGGCGCACCAGGAAGGCGGTCTTGCGCGAACGGTTCCGCTGCAGCGTGCGCCGGCCCTCCCCCGTGAGGCGGACCCGGGCGAAGCGGCGGTCGTCGCTGTCGACGACCCGCTCGACGAGCCCCGCGCCGACGAGGCCGTCGACGACACGCGTCATGCTCGGCGGCCGCACCTGCTCTGCCGCGGCGAGCTCACCGAGGCTGGGTGCGCCCAACCGCTCCACGGTGGCCAGCGCCGCCACCTGTGACGGCGTCAGACCCTCGGCCACCTGCTGGCGCAGCCGGCGCGACAGTCGGGTGACGGCGAGGCGCAGACGGGCGGCCAGCTCGGACTCGTCGCCCGCGCCATCGGCACCTGCACCCGCCGCCGCGCCGGCCGGCTCCTCCTGCCGCTCGCCCGTCACGCCCGACCCCATCGCCCCCATGCTTCCCTATTCTAATTAGGTTTGCTAACCATCGGTCCCCGCGGCCGGGACGGGCGGGGCTGGGACGGGCGGGGCCGGGACGGGCGGGGCCAGGACGGGCGGGGCTGGGACGGGCGGGCTGCGCAGCCTGGGAGCCCTCTAGAACTTGGGGACGTAGGCCCCCTGGCCCATGGCCGCGCTCTCGAAGGGGTCGAGGGATTCGTCCACCCCGCCCCGGACCTCGGTGACCCAGTCGAGCCGGCCCTTCAGGATCCGCTCGACCCCTCCCTGCAGGGTGGTCGACGAGATGGCGCACGAGCTGCACGCCCCCCGGAGCTGCACCTCGACGACGCCGGTCTCGACGTCGAAGGACACCAGCTCGAGGTCGCCTCCGTCGGCCTGCACGGCAGGGCGCATCAGGTCGAGCAGGGCCCGCAGGTCCTCCTCGCGCTTGGTCCGGTCCTCCTCGGAGATGGCGGTCACCCAACCATTCTGCCGTGACCGGGGCGTCGACCGTGCCGATCCGGGTGGGGGCATCGTGCCCAGGCCGGGGACGGCGCCCATTGGGGGCCCGATCGGGTGCCGGGTACCATGCGGCGTGTCCCTCGGGCTGGTGCTGCCGACCTTCCCCCAGACCGGGCCGCTGCCGAGTGCACGGGAGCTCGCGGCGCTGGCGTCCGGCGCCGAGGAGGCGGGGGCGAGCGCGCTGTGGGCGTGCGACCACCTCTACTGGCACGGGCCCGTCCTCGAGTGCTTCTCCGCCCTGGCCGTGGTGGCCGCCGCCACCGCCGAGACGGTGGTCGGCACCTGCGTCCTGCAGCTGCCTCTGCGGCGACCGGAGGCGGTGGCCAAGCAAGCGGGCTCGCTCGACCACCTGTCGGGCGGACGCTTCGTGTTGGGCGTGGGATCGGGGAGCCGGCCCGGCGAGTACGCCGCCGCCGGCGTGTCCTTCGAGTCCCGGGGCCGCGCTCTCGACGAAGGCATCGACCGGGTCCGCCGGGCCTGGGCGTCGGTCGATGCGTACCGCCAGCTCCCCGCGCCTCGGGACGTCCCGGTGTGGGTGGGAGGCTCGAGCGAGGCCGCCGTGCGCCGTGCCGCGTGGCGCGGGGACGGCTGGATCCCACTGTTCCTCTCCCCCGGCGAGTTCGCCGACGCGTCGGCCCGCATGGCCAAGGAAGCAGTGCGCGCCGGGCGCGACCCGGCGTCGATCCGCCGGGCCGTGGTGCTCTTCGCGTCGATCGACGGCGAGGACCCCGCCGAGCGCGGCCTGCGGTGGATGGGATCGCTCTACGGGATGCCCGGCCGTGCCTTCGCCCGCCACCTCGTGGCGGGGTCTGCTCGCGATTGTGCGCGCGTGGTGGAACGCTACGTCGAGGCCGGTGCCGAGCATGTCGCCGTCTTCGTCACTGCGGACGCGCCCCTGGTACCATTCGCGGCGTTGGCCCAGGAGTTCGCCGGCCGTACCGACGCTCCGCCCGGTCCGCCGTTGGCGCTGGCCGACGCGCAGAGCGACCGTTGAAGGCGAGGTCGGGTTGAGGCACGGAGTCCGAATCATCGGCGTCGGCATGACCCCGATGGACCGCCGCGACCAGGCCCCCGACGCCATGGCCCGGCGCGCCGCGGAGGACGCGCTGGCCGACGCCGGTGTCGCGCCGGGCGAGGTCGCGCTGGTGGTCGCCGCCAACGCGCTGGGCGGCCGCCTGTGCGACCAGGGCTGCATCCGCGGCCAGAGCTGGCTGCGCGAGGCCGGTCTCGGCTCGGCCGGCGTGGTCAACGTCGACAACTCCTGCGCCGGGGGCTCGTCGGGCCTCCATCTCGGCTACCTCGCCACGCTGGCGGGCGAGTCGCCGGTGCTCGTGATGGGCGTCGAGAAGATGTGGACGGGTGATCGCGCCCAGACGCTGGCTGGCATCGAGGACGGCCTGCCCGCGGATCATCGCGGCGCGCTGCGCGCCGCGATGGAGAACCCGTCGGGCAGCGTCCTCATGGGCCTCAACGCCACCTGGGTCCGCCACCAGGTCGAAGCGCGCGGCACCACCAAGGAGGAGATCGCCGCCACGGCCGTGAAGGCCCGACGCGTCGCCTCCCAGAACCCGCTCGCGCAGTTCCGCACGCCCGTGACCGTCGAGGAGGTCCTGGACGCGCCGGTCGTCACCGGCCCGCTCACGCGGCTCATGTGCTCGTCGTTCACCGACGGCGCCGCCGCGGTCGTCCTGCGCGCCGGCGGGGCCCGGGGGGCACCTCGGATCCTGGCCAGCGTGCTGCGATCGGGCTACGGCGAGCTCGAGTACCACGACCGGCTCCGGGTGTCGGCCGACGAGGCGTGGAAGGCAGCTGGCGCGGGGCCGGGCGACATCGACGTGCTCGAGCTGCACGACGCCACCAGCGCCGAGGAGCTCTACGCCCTGGAGGCACTGGGCTTCTTCGCCGCCGGCGAGGCGGGAGCTGCCACGGCGGCCGGCCGCACGGACCCGGGTGGGCGGGACGTGTGCGTCAACCCCAGCGGCGGGCTCGTGGCGCGCGGGCACCCGCTCGGTGCCACCGGGCTGTGCCAAGTGGTGGAGCTGGTCACCCAACTGCGGGGCGCGGCCGGGGCGCGGCAGGTCCCGCGGCCCCGGCTCGCAGCCTCCGTCAACACCGGCGGGATCATCGGGGGCGACACGGCGCTCGTCGGCGTCCACGTCCTCGAGCGGGCCTGATCGCGTGCCGGGCGCCGTCGTCACCGGCTGGGGGACCGCGGTCCCCGACAAGATCGTCACCAACGACGACCTCTCGGCACGCCTGGACACCAGCGACGAGTGGATCGTCGAGCGCACGGGCATCCGCCAGCGCCACATCGGCGGCACGACGTCCGAATTGGCGATCGCGGCCGGCCGCCAGGCGCTCGAGCGCGCCGGGCGCTCGGGGGACGAGATCGACCTGCTGGTGCTGGCCACCACCACGGCCGACGCGGTGGTGCCCGGGACGTCGGCGACCGTGCAGGACGCGCTCGCCATCGCGGGCGGGGCCTTCGACGTCAACGCGGCCTGCTCGGGCTTCGTCTACTCCCTGGTTGTCGCCCACGGCATGATCCTGGCCGGGGCCCGGCGCGTGCTGGTCGTCGGGTCCGAGACGCTCTCCCGCATCACCGACTGGGACGACCGGTCGTTGGCGGTGCTGGTGGGCGACGGCGCGGGCGCGGTGGTGCTCGAGGCGGTGGACGGCCCCGGGGAGCTGCTGGCCTGGGACCTCGGCGCGGACGGGTCGCTGCGGCACCTGCTCAAGTGCGACACCGGCGGGTACCTGTACATGAACGGCAAGGAGATCTTCCGTCACGCGGTGCGAGCGGTGGTCGACTCGTCGACCGCCGCGCTCGGCCGTGCCGGACTTCGGCCCGACGACATGGACCTCTTCGTCCCCCACCAGGCCAACGCCCGCATCATCACCGCCGCCGCCGACCGCCTCGGGATCCCCGCGGAGCGCTGCGTGGTGACGATCGACCGCTACGGGAACACGTCGTCGGCCTCCATCCCGCTCGCGCTCGCCGACGCCCTCGACACGGGACGGCTCCAGCCCGGCGGGCTGGTCCTGCTGTCGGGGTTCGGAGGCGGCATGACGTGGGCCAGCGCCGTGCTGCGCTGGGGCGGATGACACCGGACGGCCGCGGGGCCTCGCGCCCCGTCCTCGTGATGCTCGCCGCCGGTATGGCCAAGCGCTACGGCGGCTGCAAGCCGCTGGCGCCCGTCGGTCCCCACGGCGAGGCCGTCATCGACCTGACCACCAGCGACGCGCTCGACGCCGGCTTCGGGCACGTCGTCCTCGTCCTCGGGCCCCATAGCGGGCCGGCCATCGAGTACCACGTCGAGCGCTGCTGGCCTCGGGGCGTCACCGTCACCGCGGTGGAGCAGACCGTCCCGCTCGGCACCGCGCACGCGGTCCTCTGCGCCCGCGACGTCGTCGGCCGCCGTCCCTTCGGGGTGGTCAACGCGGACGACGTCTACGGGGTCGGGCCGCTGCGCCAGTTGGCCGGCGCGCTGGCCGCCGACGGCAACGACCACGTCCTCGTCACGTTCCGCCTCGAGGACACCGTCGTGAGCGGCGACCCCGTCACCCGCGGCACCGTGGAGACGACCCCCGACGGGAAGCTGCGCTCGATGGTCGAGCGCCGGAAGGTCACGCGACTGGCCGACGGCACCTTCGCCGTGGGCGACGGCCTCGACCCGGCAGAGCTGGCGGGCACCACACCGGTGTCGATGAACCTCTGGGGGTTCCGGCCCTCGATCTGGCACGTCTTCGAGCGCGCCGTGCGCGCCGAGCACCCGGCGGTGGCACCCGACGGGCGGGTCGACCCGGCAGAGGCCGGGTCGGACGCCGAGGTCCTCCTCCCCGACGTGGTCGGCGCCATGGTCCGCAAGGGCAACAAGACCGAGGGCGGGGTGGAGGTGCTCGCCGCCGAGGGCCGGTGCATCGGCGTCACGCACGCGGACGACCTGCAGGTGGCCCGTCTCGAGCTCGCAGAACTCGTGGGGCGGGGCGAGCGCGCCGAGTGGCCCTGGGAGTCCGTGCGCTGAGCACCCCCGGTTAGGCTTTCCCCAGGGGGAACGCGCCAATGGCCGACCGGAGCACGATCGACGGGAGCACGATCGAGCGAACGACGCGCCGCTCCCGGCGTCTGGCCCTCACCCTGGGCCTCAATGTCGCCCTGGCCCTCACCCAGCTCGTGGCCGGCCTGGCCGCCCATTCCATCGGCCTCCTCGCCGACGCCGGCCACAACCTGACCGACGGAGCCGGCATCGCGGTGTCGCTGGTGGCCGTCCGCCTCACCGCGCGCCCCCGCTCCAGTTCGAGGACCTTCGGCTACCACCGGGGCCCGATCCTGGCCGCGCTGGCCAACGCGGCGGTCATCGCGGTCGTCACCGTCGGGATCGCCGTGGGCAGCATCGTGCGGCTCGTCCACCCGCGCGCCGCGCACGGGACCACGATGGTGCTGGTGGCCGCCATCGCCTTCGCGGTGAACGCGGGTGCCGCCCTCGTCCTGCGCGAGGACTCGGCCGACCTCAACATGCGCAGTGCGTTCCTGCACATGGGTGGCGACGCCCTGGGCTCCCTCGCCGTACTCGTGGCCGGCGGCATCCTCGTCCTCGACCCGTCGCTCGAGCGCGCGGACCCGATCGCAGCGCTCGCCGTGGGCGCGCTCATCCTCGTCGAGGCCGTGCGCATCCTGCGCGACAGCATCGGGGTGCTGCTCGAGTCCGTGCCCGCCGACATCGACCTGGCGGAGCTGGCTGGCGCCGTCACCGGCGTGCCGGAGGTGGCCGAGGTCCACGACCTGCACGTGTGGAGCCTCTCCAGCGACGTTCGCGCCCTGTCCGCGCACATCGTGCTCACCGGCCACCCCAGCCTCGAGGAGGCGCAGGTGGTGGGCGAGCGGATCAAGGGGATGCTGCGGGGGGCGCCCTATGCCATCTCGCACAGCACGCTCGAGCTGGAGTGCGAGCGCTGCGAGGAGGGCGAGGAAGACCCCTGCCGGGTCGACGGCCCGGCCACGGATGCCCTGCCCGCGCCGGCGCCGGCGGTGGCGCGGGTCCCGGGTCCGGGTCCGGGCACACCGGCCTCGGCGTGACCACCGACGGGCAACGCGTCGCCACGGTGCGCCGGCGGGTGGTCGTCGACGGCTTCGTGCAGGGCGTGGGCTTCCGGGCCTCGTGCGCGCGCCGAGCGGCCGACGCGGGCCTCGGCGGATGGGTCCGCAACCTGGCCGACGGCCGTGTGGAGGCGGTGTTCGAAGGGCGGAGCGGGGACGTCGAGGCCCTGGTGGCCTGGTGCCGGCAGGGACCGCCACTCGCCCGGGTGACGCGGGTGACGCTGGTCGACGAGCCGACGGTGCACGAGCTCGGCTTCACGGTCCGCTGATTTCGGTCCGTAGGTCAGATGCAGCCGTCTCGATCGTCGGGACGATCCGAGGGTCGCGCAGACGCGCCTAAGCGTCGCGGGTGGCCATGCGCCAGGCGCCGATCACTGTCCACCCGACGATCCAGCCCACGATCACGCTGACCATCGCCCACGTCGGCATGGGCGGAATCCCCAGCGCGCCGTGACCACCGAAGATGCGCCGACCGCCCGTCGTCGCCATGCCAGCCGGGCGAAGCTGGTCCATGGCGACCCCCACGACGAGGCGTTGGCCGTTGACGAAGTACGGGATTTGGACGTTGGCCAGGATCGGGGTGACGATGATCTCGAGCGCGATCATCATGATCGTGGCCACTGTCCGCTGGCCGATCAGCGAGCCGAGGCCGAGGCCGACGATGAACCCGATCGCCACCTCGAGCTCGAGCCACAGTCCGATCTTGGCCATCTCGTTGTCAGCCGGATTGAGCGCGGAGAGCTCGTCGTTGGTGTAGGAGCTGTCGATGCCGGCGATGTTGTGTTCGACGAACCCCCGGACGTCGGTGGGGGTTGCCGGTGCCAACTGGACGATGCCTTGGCCTTCGGCCTTCACGCCGATGGGTCCGATCGAGAAGGCCCGCGCCGCTTGCTCCGGGTGCCCCAGCAGCCACCCCTCTAGCTGCGCCTGGTCGAGATGGAGCGGGACGCTGACACCGTTCTCGTTGAGGGCCGCCGGCTGCGGGGAGCCGGCGTAGGCGGTCACGAAGCAGAGCAGCGCGAAGGCGACGGCGACCAGCGGCAGAACGATGGACAGGCCCGCCGGCAGGCGCGCCAGGTACAGCGCGAGCCGGGAACGCCCCGTCACCACCAGGTGCCGGAACACCCCGTCGGCGAGGTCCGAGGTCCCCGCGGTGGCTCCCAGGGTGGCGGCGATGATGAACCCGAACTCGGCCATGGGCGCAGTCAGCCCGGCAAAGACGCTCGGGCTCCCCGCCGGCCCGTAGCTGTGCGGCGCGACCAGGTGGAAGAGCAATCGGATGCCCAGCACGACGACTGGCAGGCCGACCGTGAGCAGGAGCACCGCCACCATGAGTCCCCGGCGCTTGCGAAGCTCCAGGAACTTGGTGGCGATGAGAGGCCAGGTCGGCACAAACGAGCCTCGCCCGCCGTCACCCTCACGGCGCGACGGACCCGATGCGCCCGTCGGCGCCGGGGGCGGTCGCTCGGTCTGCACTGCGGCGCCGGGGACGCCCGGCGAGGGCAGGGATGGCGGGCCGACGCTCATTCGTGCTCCCCGAGGCGACTGGTGACGGAGAGGAACCACTCCTCCAGGGAAGTCCGGGACTCCTGGAGCCGGTAGACGGCGACGCTGGCCTCGACGAGCCGGCGGTTGATCTCGGCCACGGTGTCCCGGGTCGCCCCCGGGTGCAGCGTCAGGGTGATCCCGTCGTTGCGGGTAGCGATGGCGGCGGCCAGCCCCTCGGCCTCGCCGATGAGTTGGGTCGCCCGGGAGGGATCCGCGCAGTCGACTTCCACGACTGCGCTGGCCCCCTGCACGAGGTCGTGGATGGAACCCTGACGGATCACCTTGCCTCTGTCGACGATGGCCACAGCGTCGCACGTGCGCTCGACCTCGTCGAGGAGGTGGGAGGAGAGCAGGACCGTGCGACCCTCCTCGACGAAGCTCTGGATCATCATCCGCATCTCGCGCATGCCGGCGGGATCCAACCCGTTCATCGGCTCGTCCAAGATGAGCAGCTCGGGATCTCCGAGCAGGCAGGCGGCCACCCCGAGGCGCTGGCGCATCCCCATGGAGTAGGAGGCGACCTTGTCGTCGGCTCGCTCGCCCAGGCCGACGCGTTCGAGGGAGGGTGCGATGCGCCCGTCGGCGCCGGGGCCCCGCGCCGCCGCCAGGAGTCGGAGGTTCTCCCGACCGGTCAGGTGACTGTGAAAGCGCGGCTCGTCAACGATCGCCCCCACGCGGGCGAGCGCGCGACTGCGTTGGCTGGGCACTGGGACGCCGAGCAACGACATCGAGCCGGCGTCCGCTTTGGTCAGACCGAGCAGGGTGCGGATCAGGGTGGTCTTGCCCGCCCCGTTGGGCCCGAGGTAGCCGAATGCACAGCCACGTGGCACGAACAACTGCACGTCGTCGACCGCCACGTTCGGCCCGAAGCGCTTGGTGAGCCCGTGCGTCTCGACCGCCCAGCCGTTGTGCGCGCCGGCGAGCCGGGCCACCGGCGGCCGGGATGGCTCTCGCGGCGTTCTGTCGCCGCTCGCGGCTGCTGCCGCCACGGCCGGTCCCGAAGGACTCCGGACGCTACCGATCGACGCAGCCCGCCTATCCGCGTCCGTTCCGGTCGGGCGGCGGGCCTTGGGTCGGGTGTCTCGGCGGGCCGCCAGGCGTACCGCCAGATAGACGATTCCGGCCAAGACAACCACGATCAGTATCAGGCCGAAGAACCGGAAATGGTGCCTCGACGCGGCGAGGATCGCCGCCGAATACGCGGAACCCATCGTGATCACCGGGAGCGACCACCTCTCTGTTTCGACGGCTCGGGGATCTTCCCGGCCGTACCGTGGGAAAGTCTGCCTGAGCCGCTCGGGTGATGGGTGGCGTCAAGCTCCGCGAGGGTGCTCGACAGGACCTCGCCAGGGGGGGCGCCCACGGCATCTTTCCGATCGGTCTGGTCGAGCCATCAATCAGCGATTCCAGTGATCATCAGCACGATCCACGGCAGAAATCCGACGGCGAGTCCTACAACCTCGATCCTGACGAGCTTTCGGCCCACAGGTAGGGGGGCGGTGCGCAGAATGACTGCCGTGATCGTCATCGAGATGGGAGCCAGGCTGGCGAGCAGCACGTACGGAACGCCCGAACTCCGGTCGTGTGAGGACGGCAGGTTGGCGGCCAACCACGCCGCCTTCAACGTGCCCGTCAGGAGCACGACGGCCACCACCAATCCCAGGAGCGTGGCGGGAAGTGACCAGCGCTGCAAACGCCGGGAGCGGTTGACAAGGGCGATCACCCCAGTGGTGATGGTTGCGATGAGGAGGAGGTCAGCCGTCCCCGCGACGTAGGCGTCGAACGTGCCGAGGGCAACGATGTAGGCGACGACAGTGAGCCCGGCAAGTACGAGGAGCAGCTTGCTACTGGCCCGCCGTTCCTTCACCGTGGCGACCATGGCTCCCTCGCGAAGCCTAGCGACGTTGTCGTCGCACGAAGCCCAGCCTACGACCGCCTCGGGGCGGCCGCCCGCGGCACCTACGGGACGGCTCCATCCCCTGCGCACTACCGCGGCGGCGGTCCGACGGCCCCTTCGATCATGAAGGTCGACCTGTTGGGATCGTCGCACCTGGGAAAGAATGTCCCGCTCCGAGCCGTGCCAATGATGACGGAGGGCTTCGTCCATCCGCTTGGCAGCAAGACCTCAACGGACACCTGCGATGGCGTGGGTTGTTCGCACCAGTTGAGCCATTGCAGGGTCTGAAAAGCCGAATCGTTCTTGTGCGGGGGGAGGATCACCGCAGGCGGCAAGGTTGACGGAGGATTGGGAAGCGCCTGGCTCGTGTAGAACACGCTGCTCCTAATGCGGTTGCCAGCGCCATCGAGGAGGGCCATGGCGAAATAGCCTCGAAGACGGCAGGACTTCGACCCGTTGTTCGTAAAGCGAAGATCGCCAAGCATCGAGCCGGTTGCCCCGCCCCAATCGCCATTCGAGATGGTCAAGCTCGACGATTGACATTCGCTGGCGATCGCCGCTGCGCTGGTGGTGGACGTTTGCGTTCCCGAGCAGGCGGGTGCGATGGCAGCGATCGCCGCAATTGCAGCAACTGCGGTGCTCTTCCGCACTCTTCCATGGTGGCAGCGGTCGGGCGGAAATGCCGGGACCCTCCTCGTGCTGCTCTGGTCGGAGGAGGGTTTGCAGTCGAGCCCCGCCTAGGTGAACAACTGTCCCCAGTATGAGGCGATGATGAGGAGCAGCCCGCCAACTGCTATCAGCGTCCCTGCAACGATCATCCGGAAGTGGTTCCACTTGCTGGGGCCAGGTCGATTCCACAAGAGCCAGGCCACCGCAATCCAGACCCCGGCGATCATGAAGAGCAGGAACGCCACCTCGGCAACGGTCACGCTTGCGCTGTGCGAGAAGGCGAGAAAGGGCCCCACGCCGATGTCCGCCGACATCGTCACCCGATACCGTGCCGGGCGTCGTGTACGAGCGCGTGCTGCACGCGCGAGTGGAGGGGACGCGGTGACTCCAACTCGTTGTAGGCGAGGTGCAGCTCGACGAGGGTGAAGGCCATGCTGACGATCCAAATGCCCGCCCCGATCGCCAGAAGTGCGATCCCGGCCCCGCTCCATGCAAGGGTGACCAAGCCGGCGATCACCATGACGAGACCCGGACCCATCGCCCGCACACCCCAGACCGCGGGACGCCAGTGGGTGCTGCGCCGTAACGCCTCCGGTGCCTGGGCGGGGCCCTCGACTGGCTCCTGCACGCCCGTCGGCTTGGCGTGCAGCGCGTCGTGGATGAGGGTCCAGCGCAGGTCGAGGAAGTTGGGCCGCGGTGGCGGGACCTCGCGGTAGACGCGCAGGACGCCGACGACGCAGCTTGGCACGCCGACGACGAGATAGATGCCCATGCCGACGGCCAGGATCGCCTGCCCGGCCTCCGTCGACCAGGCGAGGGTGACGAGGCCGACCACGACGACTGCCAGCCCGAAGAAGATCACCCGCAGCCCCCAGACGGCCAGTCGCCAGTGGGCGCAGGTGCGAAGATCCGCCGCTCTGTCCATGTGGGCGATTGTGCGGGGCAACCGACAGCCGAGCCCAGGGCCCAAAGATAGGTCCGTCAGGGCCTTGCCGCGGTCCCCCAGCGTCGGGGCCGGCGCTGCTGAGATGGCCGGACAGGCCGGGGCCGATGTATCGGCTTTGCGAGCAGGTGCTCCCGCCTCCACCTAGGGCGCGGTGAATCGAACTCCCGTCACGGTGAAGCGCTCCACTGCCTGGATGTGCCCCCCGGTAGCGGCGACGATCGTCAGCACCGGATCGGTCGCCCCGGCGTAGGAGACCGTCGCCGACCACGGTGATCCTGTGCCGCCTGCCGGAGTACAGCAGTACGACCCGATTGCTGACGAGGACGAGGGTTGGCGAACCTTGACGCTGATGTTCTCGTCTACCCCGGTGATCGTCCCACCCACCTGCAAGGGTGACGATGCAGTGGCACCGTACGCCGGGATTGTAAGACTGAAGGTGGTGTCGTCGGTGCCGACGACCTCCCAGGGAGCATCGGGGCCAGTCCCCCAGCGCACGAGATGCACGACGGCGGAGGTGACCGACGAGCTGGAGGTCGGGTGGAAACCCACGGAGACGTGCGCTCCCGTCCCGTTCGTGGTGGTCCCGACAACGGCACTGATCTCGGTGAATCCGAGGTAGTCCATGGCGAAGTTGAGAGCGGTGGTCGAGGAGTTCAGATGCCAGGCGTTGGTTCCACTCGACGAATACGCCTGCTGCCATGACTGAACGTCGGCAACTGTTCGGAATGGCCACAGCGCCAGGTAGGGGGCGATGCTAGGTAGCGTCGTGGTGGGTGAGGTTGCGCTCGTGCTCGACGTGGTTGTCGGCGGGATGGAAGTCGACGTGGATGTGCCACATCCGGCCAAGACAAATCCGGCCAAGACAACGACCAGCACGCCGCCTCGTCCCAGCCATACACGCACGTCCGGCCCCCCTCCATCGAGCAGGTCCCAACTTTTCGATCGTTCCAAGGGTCGTGTGCCACGACCAGGGAACGAAGGCGTTCCACGCGATGCCGAAGGTCACATCGACGCTGCTGACCCAGGGCGCTTTACCGGTCGGGTGGCAGGGCAGGGGCGACCGACCTCAGCCCCCCCTGATGAAGGGCCACTCAGAACATGACCTGGAAGCCCGAGGGGCCGGGCCCCGGACCTGGCGTGGGTGCGGGGCCACCGCCACCGCCCGGTGAACCTCCCCCACCCGGTGCCGTCCCCCCGGGCTCACTGCCGGGCGCGTCCTGCCCCCAGCCGCCCGAACCGCCGGTGAAGGCCCCGCCGAGTGACGGCATTCCCAGGTTGAAGGCCGCCCGGAACGAGGGAGCGCCGAAGCCGAACCCGGACACCTCGGTCTGCTCCTCCACCCGGTCGTGGGCCAGCCTGATGACGCACAGCAGCAGTGCGTGTTCCCGCTCTGAGAGCTGGGGCTGAAAGGCGTCGAGCTTCGCGGCGAGCGACTGCACGTCGTCGGCGGTAAACGTGATTTCGGTCATGGTTGATCCTCCGTCGGCCGTCAAAGGTGGTGACGGCGGCGTGAAGCCCTGGTTACACCGTCCCTTCCCCTCGCCGGGGGGCCGGCCAGGTCGACCAGCACGGTCCGCCCCCTTCCGACGCCGCGGGCCAGTGCATCGTCACGCAGCCCGCGCCGGAGGGCCAGGGCCGAAGGCCCCTCAGGCGTGCCAGGAGCGGGCGTCGGTGCCGTTGTCAACGGCCATGCAGAAGGTGGAGGACGGACACGAGACCGCGGCGAGGCCCTGGCCCGTGCCCACCATCGCCGGTGAGGACCAGCTGTGGCCGTTGAAGATCATGTACCAGTTGTTCTCGCTGATGGCCATGCAGAACGAGGACGAGGCACACGAGACCGCCTGCAGGCCGATCGAGGTGCCGTTGACCACGCCGATCTTGGTGCCGGTCGACCACGAGGTCCCGTTGTAGGTGTAGGCCGTTCCGTCGTTGCCGACGGCGGCGCAGAAGCTCGGTGCCGGGCAGGAGACGTCCGCGGGTCCGCTGCCGGCTGCGCCGAGCGTCTGCCCCGACGACCACGAGGAGCCGTCGAATGTGTAAGCGTCGGTGCCGTCGACCGCAGCGCAGAAGGTGGCCGTCGGACAGGACACGACGGTCAGTCCCTGGCCGTTGGCGGTGACCTTGGCCGGCTTGGACCAGCTGGTGCCGTCCCAGAGCGAAGCATGACCGACGTTGGTGCCCGCCACGCAGAACGACGACGACGCGCAGGAGACCGTGGAGAACTGGTTGGCGGCAACCCGCTGCGCCGCGGTCCAGTCCGACCCGCCGTAGGTGAACGCGTTCCCGCCGTTGTCGACAGCCGCGCAGAAGCTCGACGTCGGGCAGGAGTCCGAGAGCAGGCTGGCAGGTGAGCCCACGGACACCGGCGCCGACCACGACGACCCGTCATAGGTGAGCGCGTTCCCGGCCTTGGTGCTCGAGCCCGAGAGCCCGTCGACCGCCACGCAGTAGTTCACCGCCGAGCACGAGACCCACTGGAGGGCGTTGCCCGGGTCGATGCTCTGCAGGGCGGACCAGGTGCCCGCGCCCTTCGGGTTGGCGGGGGACCCGGAGGACCCCGGGGAGGACGACGACCCACCGGGCAGGCTGCCCAGCGAGACTCCCCCGCTGCTGCACGCGCCGAGCATCACCCCGGCGAGCGCACAGCCGACCAGGAAGATGCCGATCCGCGGTCGTGGCGGCACGTCGTGGAGCCTAGCCTCCCGGGCCATCCAGCTTCGGTCCAGCCCCTCGGCCCCGTGGCAGCAGGCGGTGAGCGCCTTGTCGTCAAAGGTGAGGAAAGGTCCTACGGCCCAGGGCGTAGGGACCAACCACCGGTGCACGTCCGCTCGGAGCGGATCATCGTGGAATCGGCACCAGAGGGCTTCCCTGTGACCTCTGGTGTGCTTGCGTCGCACGGTCCCCTGTGCCCTTCGAGGCCGGGGGACCGCGGCCCAGCCACCTTCACCTGGACGTGTTAAGGCCTTTGGCTGTCGCCACCGTGACCTTCGGCTCTGGGGACGACGGGGCTCTGCAAAGAGACTGCGTCGTAGAAGGTAATTCCTAGAGGAGGAGCGATGCGACGCAAGACCCTCGATCTGATCCTCACGGCGATCGGTGCCGGCCTCACGGTGGCCCTCGTCGCCGCCGGCGCGCTGCTCATGTGGGGCTACAGCTTCGCCAGCAGCAACGTGCACGACCAGCTCGCCATGCAGCAGATCTACTTCCCGACGGCGGCCCAGATGGCCAACGCCAAGGCGGGAACGGAGATCACCCCGGGGATGCTCCCCTACAT
>DASPTT010000134.1:0-17858 GCA_035623275.1 Acidimicrobiales bacterium | reverse complement strand
CCGACCTGTCGGTCCACTCCCAGGAGGACCTCGATGCCATCGCCGCCCTGCTCAACGAGCGCCCACGCAAGACCCTGGAGTGGGAAACTCCAGCGGAACGATTCAACAGACTTGTCGCAGCCACCGCTTGAATCCGCCGGTCCGATGTTTGCGGGCGCGTGGCCGGCTGGTCCAGGTGCACTGCATCGGCACTTCTCGATCGGGAACGCATGTTTGGTAAACCGCCGAGATTCCTACTGGTTGGTGACCACCGGCGCCCGTAGCTGTGACGGTGAGGTGACCGACAGCTGCAGTGTCATGGTGATCGCACTTGTCACGTTGTTGGACGCGGTGGCTTTGAGGTAAAGGGCGCCCCCGACGTTCGGTACGTCCGTCGAGGACACGGTCGTGGTCGACCCGATGGTGTAGGTGCCGCCGATGGTGGTGCTGCCACCGCCCGGGCAATTGCCGCCGCCGTCCCAGGCCACGGGGCAGGCGGCCAGGGTGAAGGTGGTCGTGCCCGACCCCGACGAGATGGTCACCTTGTAGGTCAGCGCGCTCAGCGCCAGGGTGCCGGTGTTGGTCTCGGTAGAGAGCTTGCGCCCACCCTGCCCCGTCGTCCATGTCGGGGTGGCCGGGCTGGCCGAGGCCCCCCACGTCCCCGAGCTGACGGTTTCGGCGCCGCTGCCAACGCCGCGGTTGGGAGCAGCGACCGCCCCGACCGGTGCGACGAGGAGGGAGAGCAGCGCGGCGGCCGTCGTGACGGCCGCCGCGCGTGCCCTGTGTCGCGCGGGCCACGGGTGGCGATACACGGTCCGTGACCCCGAGACTCGCTACTGGTTGGTCGTGACGGCGGTGCGCTGCTGCTCGGTGAAGGTGTAGGTCAGCGTGACCGGACCGAGACCCTGGATCGTGGGTGATGGGGACACGCCATTGACCGACGTCTCCGTGCCGATCAGCGTCAGGGACACCTGCAAGTGGGCGACCTGGCCGGTCGCCGCAGCCAGCGCGGGGATGTTTGACAGGCTCACGGCCGTGCCCGAGGTGTTCATGGTGCTGACCATCGTCTGGGCAAGGATCGAGGTCGTCGTGCCCGAGCACGCGCCGCCGGCCCATGCCACCGAGCACTGGGTCATGGTCACGGCCAGGCCTTCGCCGACTGCCGTCCCATCGGTGAGGGCGTTGACCGGTGCACCAGCAACCCACAAGGTCATGCCGGCGGCGGAGGCGAGCGAACCGGTGTTGTTCAGGTTCACATAGACGTTGTTCACGTCGCCAGGGGCCATCTCGCCGGCGAACGTGCTGGGGAAGCCCGTGCCCTGGTCGCCGGCGGACAAGGTCAGGTTGAGGGTTCCGCTGCTGACCGTCTCGGTGCCGGTCGCCTGCGCCGTCAAGCCGGCGTAGACCGCGGAGGCGGTGAAGAGCGCGACGGCGAGAGCGAACAGCCCGGCGAGAAGCATCCGGGTGCGGCCCTGCTTCCGCTTCTGGGCGTGCTGGGGTGCCATGGGGTTGGTCCTTTCCTATGAGTGGAGCGGGTTGCCTACGGGTGGAGCGGGGTGGTTCCTAGATAGGCCGTGGTGGCCGAGCCGGCGCTGCCCGATACCGGGTGCGAGGCCGCGAGGGCGGGAGATCGCCCGGGCCCCGGTGATGGCGATAGATAGGCCAGCAACGACGAGCAGGATGGTGCCCAACTCCTGTCCCTTCACCCAGGTCATCGCTCTGCCGAGCCATGGCAGCGCGGCCACGACTTCCTGGATCCTCGGCTTGATCAGTCGCGCATGCCTGATGTCGGGGGCTGGGTTCGCATCACCTTTGGTGGTGAGCACGGGGTGCTCAGACGTCCCCGAGACGGTCACGACCCGGTGCGCGTAGGAGGCGGATTCCCCAGGGGGCACGAAGATCACGACCATCCCCGGCCGGACGGCGCTGACCGGGATGGATCGACTGATGACAACCCACCCAGGCCCGAACGTCGGCCGCATGCTGCCGGTTAGCACCGGCTGGACGCTCAGGTGGAGGAAGAAGAGAAGCCCCGCAGCGGTGAACAGCACCCCCGAAGCAATCAGTATGGCCGCGGTGCCGATCAGGGTCAGCGGAGATGATCTGCGCTGCCTGCTATGAGAACCAGCAGTCGTGCCTCGTTGAGCCAAGGGCGCTACGGCGATCTCTGGGAGACCCTCGGCTGTAACCGACATGCCATGGCCATCGACCACAAGGTCTCATGGCATAAACAATTCGGCGCCGACTCCGAGGTCTTTGGGCCTTAAGGCCCTAATAGCCAACGACCACACACAAAGTGGTGAACTGCCAACACGGCCGATCTGTTGCGCTCCGTTCACTTCGCAACACCGCCAGGTCCAAACCGATCGGGATTGATGCTCCTATCGATTGCAAGGGGCAGTTTGGGCGAGGACGGGATAGAGCTCCCGAGCCACGTATCGCTTGAGGCAGCGGATGGTCTCCTGCTTGGACTTGCCCTCCTTGACCCGGCGCTCCATGTAGGCCCTGGTCCTGGGGTCTGAGACCAGGCGGACCATCACGATCCGCCAGAGGGCCTCGTTGGCGTGACGGTTCCCGCCCCGGTTGAGCCTCTTTCGGACCACCGTTCCGGACGAGGCGTCGATGGGCGAGGTGCCGCAGTAGTGGGCGAAGGCGCGCTCGTCCCGGAGCCGGTCGGGATTGTCGCCGGCGGCGACGAGGAGCGCCCCGGCGGTCTCGGTCCCCAGGCCGTGCCGGGCGACAAGCTCCGGAGCGGTGGCGGCCACAAGCGGCTTCAAGACGACCTTGAGCTCCTTCATCTCGGCCTCGAGCTCGAGGACTCGGCGGGCGAGGAGGCGCAGGGTGAACTTCGTCGAGCCGACCGGCGAGGTTGGATCACCGGGGCGCAGGCGAGCTGCGGTGTGGACCATGCGCCAGGGCGTGGTGTCCCGGAACTGCTCGCGCAACCCTTCGGGTCCGGTGAGCAGCAAGGCCCGCATCTGGTTGAGGGCCTTGATCCGGGCATGTCGGGCAGAGCGGTCGGCAGTGCGAAGGGCCCGAATCGCCTCGACATTCCCGCTCCTGGCCTTCGGCTCGATCGTGGCATCGCCGGAGAAGACCGCCGTGGCGGCGGCAATGGCGTCGACGGGATCGGACTTGCCGTGCGAACGCCGGCGCTGACGGTTGGGGCAGGAAATCTCGACCACGACCACGCCCTGGGCCTGGAGATAGCCGGCGGGAGTCGTCGGGAAGGACGCCACACCGAGCTCGGCTCCGCGGTCGTCGAGGGCGCAGACGACGTGCACGTCCCGGTGGGTGTCCACGCCGCCCGTGACCCGGCGTCTCGGTTCTGTCATCGTGGTCATCGCCATCCCTTTCTTCGTTCCAAGCGTTGAGGGGTGGAACACACGTGCCGGGACGGCGGACAAGACAGGGATGGGGCCTCTTCACCAGGCTCCTACCAGGTCACGGTTCGCCCGACCGGTGCGTGCCGGGTGGATGCTCGGGCCCGGCCGACACTTCAATCCCAAGGCAGCAATCGCGCCAGCCGGTTAAGTCGCGTCAGACCGGACCTGAGCATCCACCCGGCAACCCTGACACCGAGGTCTCAGGGTCCGCTTCGATCATCCCTGCCGGTGGTCGCGCCCCCTGGGATACCCGGCCAGACCTGTCAGCGGGCCGGAAGCGCCCTGGATCGCTCACCGCCGGGATTATCGCTTGGTCGGCGGCCGGGGCCGACCACTCGCACGCGGCACGTTGCGAGCGGTCTCTAGGTCCTCCCCCATCGGGGCAGCTTCCAACCATTCGGGCCGACGAGATCCCCCTTTGGTCGATCGCCCTGCCGTACCCTTGCACCAAGGCGTTCAGCTGCGAGGCACGTGTGGAGCAGTCGAATCGAATCGCCATCTTGCAGATGGCCTACGAACTCTTCGATCGGAGAGATGTCGACAGTCTCCTGGCTTTGATGACCCCCGACATCGAGTGGCCCAACCTTCTGGACGACTCGTTGCTCCAAGGACGCCGTGAGGTGCGCTCGTACTGGGAGGCCCTGTGGTCCGTCGCCAAGCCCCGACTGGTCCCGAAGGACTTTGTCGAAGAGGGCGACCATGTCGTCGTTGCCGCAGAAATCGAAGTCTTCGATCCAGAGGGCAGGTCCCTGGGCCCACCCAGCGTCGGCATCCACCGTTTCACCTTCCGGGGCGACCTCGTGGCCCGGTTCGAGGCGTTTCGATCTGGTCCCGACATCGCCGCACGGATCCGTGCCAGGCTTTCCAGGACCTACGTCCGGGATTGGCTGGAAGCCCACTACGAACCTGGTGAGCCCGAGTAGCGCCCGTTCACACGCAGGGTGGTTTGTGGCCGATGGGGCGCCGAGAATCTTGAACACAAAGGTACGAGCCTGAGTGCCCTCGGCCGAGCCCTTGGCATCTCCAGGCAACTGGCCGCGCGCCTAGCGTCGGAGGCGGGATCTCGGTCATAGCTGGAACCAGGAGGGACCGCCCGCTTCTGCCGGGATTGCGCTACCAGCCCCTCCCCAAGAACCGACCGATATCGCCAGTCCCCCCGCTCCCTGCCCCGGCGGCGACGGTGGTGCCATGCCGTCCCCCAAGGACATGCGCCGAGCCGCCGAGAGCCTCCGCAAGCTCGCCGCCTCCGACCTCCCAGAGCATCCGCCTGGTGAAGAGGGTCTCCGGGACCGCCTGGAGCTTGCCATCGACGTCCTTGACGCTGGGGGGGGAACGGAGAACGGGCCATACGGCCGCCCCCGCAGTTTGGGCGTGCATTGTTTGACGATGAGAATCGTGCGTCCGATGCCGAAACGGGAGGACCAGTGGGTCCGATTTGGAGTTGCTGTGCGCGTTCAGAAGCAGAGGACCGAGCCTGACCATCACCGGTCACTCGTTTGTCGCATGGATGAACATGATCGATGCGAGGACGGCCTTGCCCTCTGCGCCTGTCCGTGTCACCCCACGATCGAATCGGTCTCGTCCCCGGGCTCCGAAAGGTTGGCCCAGTGAGACACTTCCTCTCAGACGCTGGGAGCCTGGAACCCCCCAAGGGACACCTTGCGGAATCAGAGAATCAGTTCGACGCCGTGATCCGAGACACGATGCGCTGTCTCGCCGAAGAAGGGTATGGCGACATTACCGAGGAAACGGTGAGGCAGTGTTTGCGCCAGCAGCATGCGCTGGAGTTCATGCGGAGTTCCTTGGCGGTCAGGCATTTTCGATTGAGTTCCGAGTAGCCGTTGGCGCTCAGAGGCCTCACGGACTGTGAGTCGGTAAATGCACCCAAGGCGTCGGCCCATCATAGCCCCAGCCATATTGACATCACTGGTCAGGCCGGCTCCGGATCCCCAGGTCAGACATCGAACCCGATTTGAGGATCCTCCTGACCTGCATGGGCCTTTCGGCCCTAATGCCTGGTCATCGCGGTCGCCGACATAAGTCACTATGTGTCCGCATCCGGCCTCGGCACCGGATCCCAACCCGTCCAGCGCTCTGGAGCGCGAGGCACGAATTGTTGGGATCAAGGGCTTTTCGACGCCCACGCTTGAAGCAGTCGACCGTCGTCGATCCCAGTTGTGGACAATGGCGTTCGCCGGCCTGGTGTGTCTTTCTGCGGCGGTCGCCTTGCTCACGACCCAACATCGCCACCCGCTGAGGTTCACCGACAGCGCGGGATTCCGCATCGGAACCGTTCTCCTCGTTGTAGGACTCGCCGCCTACGTCATGGAGAAAGAGCGTCACCTTCGCCGCCTAGCGAAGCTCCTCACTGACGAACGAGTTCTCGCCGCAGCCTTATCCAACCGTTTGAAGGAATTGGCGCTCCTTTACGATGCCGGCAAGGCAATGAACTCGGTCCTTAGGATCGATGATGTACTTACGCTCATCCTTTCAAGTGCGCTGGAGCTCCTTGAAGCCTCACGTGGCTCGATCATGCTTGTTGAACCGGACGGTATGACAGTTGCGTGTCAAGCCGGAGATCTGGCAACCCTGGCAGAGTTCACACCCGCCATCGCCACCTGGGTAGTTACATATAAGGAACCCCTGCTAATCCAAGCTCCTGAAGCCAAAGCCAAGCAACCCGATGACAAGAGCGTCATGTGTGTCCCGCTCATTCACCGTGACCTGTCCCTGGGCGCCCTCATTCTCATCGGGAACCAGAACCATGCCTACAGCGAGCATGATCTCCGAGCGGCTTCCCTCTTTGCCGAGCATGCCGCAATCTCGGTTGCCAATGCTCGTCTCTACGAGGCAGAACGGGCACTTGCCGTCGACTTGGAGAACAGGGTCGAGTTCAGCACGACGGAATTGGAAGTGCGCGAAGCGCGCTTCTCCGCACTGGTTCGGAACTCATCAGACCTTGTCACAATTGTCGACGGGAACGCCACGATCTTGTTCCAAAGTCCTTCGATCACACGAATCCTCGGCTGGGACATGGAGAGCACGCTTGGAACCAGTTTCTTGCAGGCGCTCCACGACTCCGATCAGGAGCGATGGCACAGCATTGTGAGCTATTTCACCAGTGGGATAGGTAACGAAGTCACGTCAGAATGGCAAGTTCGACATGCGGATGGTTCATGGCGGTACCTTCAATCGGTAATTACAGACTTAACGAACGAGCCGAGTGTGCATGGATTCTTACTCAATAGCCGCGACATCACCGATCAAAAGGTCCTCGAGGATCAACTCCGTCATCAGGCATTCCACGATTCGCTCACCGGCCTGGCCAATCGCGCATTGTTTGCAGAGCATCTCGAGCAAGCCATCCGCCGAAGAGGGAGGATCGGTGGTGGATTAGCCGTGGTCTTCATGGACCTGGACAGTTTCAAGGCGGTGAACGACCTGCATGGTCACTCCTTTGGTGACGAGGTGCTCAGGCAGGCGGCCGCAAGGCTGAGGACGACGTTGCGCGATGCCGATGCCATCGCCCGCTTCGGCGGGGACGAGTTCGCGGTCCTCTTCGAGGGAATCGCGTTCGATGCATCTCCTAGGGCTGCGGTGGAGCGACTGATCAGCGCCTTTACTCAACCCTTCCAGATCGGCACCGCAATCGTCACCGTGTCCGCGACACTTGGCATGGCGCTCGATGAAGCGGGGACCGAAAGCGCCGAGGATCTTCTTCGAAATGCCGATCTCGCAATGTATGCCGCAAAGATCAAGAACAAGGGCGGCTACGAGGTCTTCACGAGCGGGCTGCATTCAACGATTCTCGACCGCATGCAGGTGCAGTCCGACCTGCGACGTGCCGTTGACAACAATGAGTTCGAAATCTATTACCAACCAATCGTCGATCTGGTCTCGGAGAGCATCAGCGGCGTGGAGGCACTCATCCGCTGGAACCACCCCTCGCGCGGTTTGGTCATGCCCGACGCGTTTATCGCGTTGGCTGAGTCCACGGGAGCGATCGTGGAGATCGGCAATTGGGTACTCTCTCACGCCTGTCATGAGTTTATGGATCTGACCGAGGGGATGCCGGGCGGCGAGGGACTGACCCTGAGCGTGAATCTTTCCTGTCGACAACTGAGCGATCCGGATCTGTTTGACAACGTGAAGAACGCCCTGCGAGATGCGCAACTGGACGCTCGCCGCCTCACGCTCGAGGTGACAGAAAGCATGCTCATGGTGGATGTCGAACATGCTGTTAGGGTCCTCACGCAACTTCGCGAAATCGGTGTCCAGATTGCCATTGATGATTTCGGCACTGGGTATTCGTCGCTGAGTCTCTTGAATCAGATACCGGTCGACACCCTGAAGATCGATCGGACCTTCGTCACCGATGTCACAGTCGACCCGGAGCGTGCTCGGATGATTCGGGCGATCTTGCTGCTCGCTCGTGACCTTCGGCTCCATACGGTCGCCGAAGGCGTCGAACAGGCCGCGCAGTACCAGTTGCTTCGGCAGTTGGGATGTCAGGCAAGTCAGGGCTACTACTTGGCGACGCCACAGCCCGCTAGCAAACTTCGTGAATTGCTTTCTGCTGGGCGACCATCTCGCTGATTGGCAACCCGCAGCGAGCACCCTCCCTTGCTGGTCAAAGCACGGGGGTAGCTCATCGAGGTTGTTCTTCGGAGCTTTCGCAAGCCGCTCGCTATTGCCTGCGGTCTCAACCGGTCATCGCAACGGCCTCGGCTAACGCCTTTGATGGTGGCTTCTAGCCGAGCGTTTGTCGAGGCCTGCCGTTGAGCCGCCTGGCCACGGCGTTGAGCTGGGCCTGGGAGTGCGCCGACAGGTCGCTGCCCTTAGGGAAGTACTGGCGCAGCAGCCCGTTGGTGTTCTCGTTCGAGCCCCGCTGCCAAGGTGATTTCGGGTCGCAGAAGTAGATCTGCACCCCGGTGTCGACGGTGAATCGGGCGTGCTCGGCGAACTCCTTGCCCTGATCCAAGGTGAGCGATCGGCGCAGCTCCGTGGGCAGCCGGCGGATCTGGCGGGCCATGGCCTTGCGGACCTTGTCCGCCGGCAACGCATCCTTGTGGGGCGGCACTCGTAGTTTGCCCCTGAGTTCTGGGGTTTGGGCCCGGCCTGCTTACTGCGCTAACCGTGACCTGGTCCCCAGAAACTGGCCCACCCATGTGTGAATCGCCTGGAGTCTGGTGGAGGCTAACAACTCCCTGCCGGAACCTGCTCGGGGCCCGGGAAGGCGTCGCGGCCGGTCAGGAAGCCCGGAACCGTCCTGGATCACACCGGCCGTCTTTATGGTGCGGCCGGCTACGGGGCCGGATAGCGCACCACGGCACTTCCCGATGGCCTAGCGGGGTGGGAGAAGGCTGTCGTCCTCGTCTTCGGGATACGGGGTGCCGTCCTTCCGAAGCATCGGCTGATAGGGCTCCAAGCCCAGGTGATCGTGCAGCGCCTGCATGGCGGCGTTGCCGCCAGTTGCATCGGTTTCCCAGATCAAGACCGCTCCTGCGGCCTCCACCATGCGGCGGCTCTTGGCATTGTCTGAGCGGAAGAACGTGGTGCTGCCATCCGGGTCCTCCCACAACTCCCAATGCCCCATTGACAGAGCATCTCACTGGCTCCGCAGACCGCTCGGCCCTGCCGGGAGGCGCGCCCCCTCGGATACACGCCCAGGCCAGTTCGTGAAGCCCGGAACCATCCTGGATCACGCTCGGACGGCGTTACCGGGCGGGTGGGCGGCCAGGCAGGGGCGCTGCATCGGCACGTTGCGGGCGGTTGCGGCACCGATCTCGGCGGACTTTGGGCCTTGAGAAGCCCCCGCTCCTGATGGGTTCACCCGCCGCGACGAAGAACGCGGATGAGACATAGGTCCCGCAAGATTTAGGGCCGATATGCCCTCGGGGATGCCGATTGGACGTCCGATGAGGACTCGATGGCATTGTGCGGCGCTTGCGATGCAGCCGCGTGGCGGGAGGATCATGCAAAACAATAACAAGCGAGAGAAGGACCGCAAGGTTCTTGTCGTCGCACTGCTGGGCGTGACGGCGCTGGCGCTCACGGCCGCGGTGTCGTTCGGCGTGACGACCTTCAGTGCGCAGGCCGGTGGGACTGGTTCGTACCAGACCGGGACCCTGCTGCTGTCCAAGACGAACTCGTCGGGCACTTGCCTGTCGAGCTCGAACTCGGCCGGCAGCATCACCACGAACATCAATGCGGCCTGCGCGGGTAGCGACCTGGGCAGTGGCACGACGAACGTGCCTCAGGTCAACCAGACCTCGACCGTGACGCTCACCAACCAGGGCTCGATCAACTCTGCCAGCGGCCTCACGCTGACCACCGGCGCGTGCTCGGCGGTGGCGGCACCATACGGGTCGTCCGCTCTGAACCCGCTGTCGTCGGGCAGTGACACCGCAGGCTTCTGCGGCAAGGTCGACGTCACCATCTTCAGCACGACCACCGGCAAGTGCGTCTACCCGGTTGCCGCCGGTGCCTGTCCGGCGCCCTCGAGCTCGAACACGCTGGTGACCCTGGCGTCGGCCAGCCCGCTCGCGCTGGCCACCTCGCTGGCGGCAGGCGCGAGCGTCGGCCTGACGATCACCACGCAGCTCGACGCCTCCGCCACGAACGCCGATCAGGGCCTGGCTGCCAACGCGACCATGACGTACACCCTGGGTCAGTAGTCGCTCCCTGGTCCAGCGCCTTCGGGCTCCTGGTCGTGCCATGACGACGAACCCGCGAACTCCGGCCCAGCGTTGTTGGGCCGGAGTCGCGCTCGGGTCGCTGGCGTTGATGGGTTTACTCGGGCCTATCACCGCTGTCTGGGGCGCCAAGTTCAGTGGTGGACTGGCCGGGACGATCGGCTTCCAGGCGGGGACTCAGCTCCTATCGGACACCATCGGCGGGACCAACTGCCTGTCGTCGCCCAATACGGTGGGCGGGATCGGGACCAACCAGTCCTCGTGCACGACCTACCCGCTGTCCTCGACGATCGGTTCCTCGTCCACGACGACGCTCGGCAACCAGGGTTCGGTGGCTCCCACTCAGGCGACGGTCGCCACCGGAGGCGCCTGCGGGGTCCAGGAGCTGGTCGATACCTCGACAACCGGGACGAACACGGGGCTGGCCTTCGGCGGGTTGACCTACGGCGCGACCGGCCCGGGGGCGTTCACCGACGCTCCGACGTCGATCACCCTGGACGGGTCGACGGGATGGGGGGAGACCCTGACGTCGCTGGCAGGCCAGGCGAACTACACGCTGATGGCGTGGATCAAGCCGAGTGCCCGCAACGGGGTCCTGATCGGCGACACCAACGTCCAGTCCACCACCGCCCCGACCAACACGGACCGGATGGTGTGGATCGACTCCAGCGGCCGGCTCAACTTTGGCAACAACACGACCACCCTGAGAGCGACGGCAGCGTCGGCGCTCACAACCGGTACGTGGTACTTCGTCGTCGTCACCAAGTCGACCGGCAGCGGCATGGCCATCTACGTGAACGGTGCGCTGAACAACTCCAGCGCCTCCGCCGGGGCGGAGTCCACCCTTTCCTACAATGGGTACTGGCACCTTGGTTGGGGGAGCGCTGTGGGATCGGGGTTCTCGAACCTCCCGACCACGAACTACTTCGCTGGGAGCATGGCCGATGTCGCCGTCTTCCCCAGTGCCCTGTCTGCGGCGGCGGTGACCACCCTTTACGGGAAGACGACCCAGGCCGCGTTCTCGACCCAGGTCCTGGCCGACGCGCCCACCTCCTACTGGCCGCTGCAGGACACCGGTTCGGCGCTATACACCGGGGCGATTGCCAACCTCCCGGCCAACGCCGCGGCCACGACGTACCGGGACGCCTCCAACAACCCGGGCACCAATGTCGGGACCGGACAGGGCACGCTGGGTGTCGACGCCTCGGGGCCGATCGGTGATAGCGCCACCACCTTCGATGGCTCGACGGGTTGGATCCAGACGGCGACAGGTCCGCCCACGGCGTTCTATGCGTCACCCGGCCCCCAGACCTTTTCGCTGGCCGGCTGGTTCAAGACGACGAGCAGCGGCTCGATCCTCGGCTTCACCACCCTGCAGGGGAACGGTACGCCCACGATGTGGGACCGGCACATGTGGGTCGATCCCTCTGGGCACGTCGTGTTCGGCGTCTATCCCAACGGCTACTTCGAGGTGAACAGCTCGGCTACGACCGCCAAGAACTACGCCGATGGCAACTGGCACTTCGTGGTGGCCACTGTGGCGCCCGTGTCGGCCACTGTGGGCACCGTCCTGCTCTACGTCGACGGCGCGCTGGTGGCGGGATCGGCTGGGGACGAAACCATCACCGGCAGTGACCCGGCACAGGTCTACGGCGGATGGTGGCACCTCGGATGGTCGAACGCCACGAGTACGTGGCCTGACCCCCCGACGTCGGCGTACTGGGGCGGGTCGCTGGGCCAGATGGCCGTGTTCCCGTCCGCCTTGTCAGGCGCCAACGTGTCCTCCCTCTATGGCGCGCCCACCGCCTCGGCCTATCTGGCGGCCGTCACCGGCGGCGTCGGTGCGTCCAATGCGTTCTGGCCGTTGGACGAGAAGGCTCCCCCCGGATCACCGGCGTGCAGCTACATCGCCATGACGATCCAGGCCGCCGCCACCTGCGTGTACCCGCTCGAGGTCGGCGCCTGCCCGGCCGTGCCGCCCTCGAACTGGCTGTCGGTCTCCGTGGGCATTTCCCTCACGCTGCCGACGCTCACCTTCACCACGGCCGTGTCGGGTTCGGTGCCGGCAACCGGGACGGGGATCCACGTGTCGGTTCCCTGGGTGATCTCGGACGGAGCGAGCGGATTCTCCTCACGGCTGACCCACACGCTCGGCTACGTGGCGCTGTGAGCGTCGTCACGCCGCCGCCGGCGTCCCCGTCACCGACCGAGCATCCGTCGGATCCCGTAGGCGTCGCCATTGCGGTCGGCGATCCGACGACCGCAATGGCCGCGGCCGCCGAGCCGTCGGAAGCCCCACGGGCGCCGGCCACTCCCGACGCGGCCGACGGCTCCGCCACCCCGTCCCCTCGGACCAGGGCGCGCCGGCCCTGGGGACTGCGCGCCATGACCGCTGCCGTCGTGGTGTTGGGACTCCTGTGGGGCGGCTGGCTCCTCGCCGGGGGGTCGCTGTCGTGGGTGGCGTCGCCGTCAATGGGTCCCGTGGCGCCGATCGGTTCGCTGGTCGCGTCCCGGCCACTGCCTCCCGGTGCCCACCTGCACCTCGGCGAGATCGTCGTGTTCGCGCCGCATCCGGGCCTATCGACCACCTACGTCCATCGCATCGAGGCCGTCCTTCCCCATGGTCGCTTTCTCACAAGGGGAGACCTCAACCAGGTCCAGGATCCTTGGACGATCACGCGGGCGCAGATCGTCGGAGTCCCCGTCGCCATCGTCCCGGCTCTCGGCTGGGTCTACCGGTGCGCGACCTGGCTCTGCCTGGCTGGCGTGGCGCTGGTTGGCCTTGGCCTGTTCGCCTCGGCGCGAGTTCGCCGGTGGATCCTGGCCCTGGGGCCCGTGGTGTTGGTGGCCGTCCCGATCCTGCTCTACCGCCCGTTCATCAGTGGCTACCTCTATGACACCGGCCGGCACGGGCGAACCGAATATGCCGCGCTTGTGGACACCGGCGTCCTCCCGGTGTATTTCACGCCTTCGCACGGTCCTGCGCGCCGCGCCGCGCCGGGTCACGAGGTCATCGTCCACGGGCTGCTCCCCCGTCATGGGTCGGAGATGGCCATCCGGGTCAGCGCCGCTCTCCCCTGGTGGGGATGGGCGATCGTGGTCGCGATCTGCCTCACGCCGCTCATGGTGCTGGCAGTGCCGGCGGAGGGCACCGGCGATCGCACCGTCGACGAGGACGGAGAGGTACACGATTTGGCCCCTCTACTCTGCTCCCTCGGCGGACGAAACCATTGCTAGGTGCCTCTCACTGGCGTTCTGGTGGCAGGGTCTGGACCCTGTTCTATGGACGCCACCGTCGGTGCCAGTGGCAAGAACGGCCTGACGAGCACCCAGGGAGAGACAGGGCGAAGGCATGACGTGACAGGCGGTGGGTCGGCTCTCCCGGCCATCCGCTATTGCCGGGTCCTGCTCGGGGCAGGCAGGCCGCTGGACTAGGTCAAGGGACCCGAAGGCGACCGGAATCACGCTGGGCTTGGGCTCAAGTGGTGACCGCGACATCTCCTGACCTGGAGGTGTCAGATGGGCATGACGCGGCGTTGTTCGCAGGAGGACCTGGACGCGGCCGTCGAGGCGGTGCTCGCCGGAGCAAGCTACAGGGCAGCCGAGGCGTTGACCGGGGTCCCTCATACGACGGTGAGGGACTACGTCTTGCGGTGGGGTTTCGTGCGGCAGCGCGTCCCCCGGGGCGGCCCCAAGCGTGTCGTTGACGGGGTGAAGGTATCCACCTTCAGAATGGGTGCTGGCGACGAGCGTGTGGCCATGACACACGAACGCAAACGGCGCCCCGGCTCGCTGAGTGCGTCCGAGCGCGAGGAGATCAGGGTCGGCATCGAGGTCGGAGAGTCCGACGACGCGATCGCCGCCCGCATCGGCCGGCACCGCTCGACCATCTGGCGTGAGATCGCCGCCAACGGTGGGCGGGGGCGCTACCGGGCGGCGGCGGCCGAGGAGCGAGCGGCACGAGCGGCTTGCCGGCCCAAGAAACCCTGGATCGAGGAACGCCCCTGGCTGTGGGAGGAGGTCCAGGGACTGCTGCGCACCAAGAAGTGGTCGCCCGAGCAGATCGCCCAGCGCGTGCGCAAGGAGCACCCCGAGCAGCCAGAGTGGTGGGTGTCGCACGAGGCCATCTACCAGGCGGTCTTCGTCCAGGCGAAAGGCGAGCTGCGAAAAGAGCTCACCGCCTGCCTGCGATCGGGCCGGGCTCGGCGACGTCCCCGCTCTCGAGCCTCGTATGTACGAGCTCCGATGCTCGGGATGATCAACATCTCCGAACGCCCCGCCGAGGTCGAAGACCGGGCGGTGCCGGGCCACTGGGAGGGTGACTTGATGATCGGGGAGAACGGTGCGAGCGCCGTCGCCACGTTGGTGGAGCGCACCACCCGCATGGGCATGCTGATCAAGCTCGAGAACCGCACCGCCGAACACGTCGCGTCGGCAGTGGCCAACAACATCGTGCATCTACCCGACCACCTGGCCAAGTCCCTCACCTGGGATCAGGGAATCGAGATGGCATCGCACGCCACGTTCAAGGTCGCCACCGGCGTCCAGGTCTACTTCTGTGACCCCCATTCGCCGTGGCAGCGCGGAAGCAACGAGAACTGGAACGGCCTGGTCCGCCAGTTCCTGCCCAAGGGCACCGACCTGTCGGTCCACTCCCAGGAGGAACTCGATGCCATCGCCGCCCTGCTCAACGAGCGCCCACGCAAGACCCTGGAGTGGGAAACTCCAGCGGAACGATTCAACAGACTTGTCGCAGCCACCGCTTGAATCCGCCGCCCCGTCAGAGTAGGGCAGTTCGGCACGAAGGCCGGGCAGCAGGATTAGGCACATCTCGCCCGGTCCCTTTCGATACGAGTAGCGCGAAAATCGAGCGGTCACGACCCCACTCAGCTTCACTCGTGCCGTTTCGCAAGTGAGGGCATCGTGCGTCGATCGGCCGCTGACCAAGGTCGTCCGCTACAGGCGGACGTGGCGCAGGGGGTCGAGGTCAGCGGGCGCGGCACGCGACAGGGCGACGACCCCGATGGCCATCACCAGGAACGACACCACGGCCAGGGCGATCTGGACCGGGCTGTCGGTGAACTTGTCGTCGAAAAGCCACAGGCTGAGCACGATGGCGACGGCGGGGTCCACGACGATCAGGACCGGTTGCGAGACGCTCAGCGGGCCGGTTTGCAGGGCGGCCTGCTGCAGAACCGTGCCGACGACGCCGGAGGCGACCAGGGCGTAGACGGGCCAGTGGTCCAGCATGCCAACGACCCCGCTGTCGGCCAGGGTCTGGGTGGCGGCCTTGATGAACGTAGCCATCAGGGCCCAGGTGATCGAGGCGGCGGCCGCGTAGAGGGCGGCGCGGCGGACCGGCGCCCCCTTCTTGGTGGCCAAGATGGTCAGCCCGACAACGATCCCGCCGAATGTGAGGAGGGCCGAGGCCCACTCGGCCTTATTGGGGACGGGGTGGCCGCCGCTGGGGTTGGCCGCCGTCAGGAAGAGGGCCAGTGCACCGACCACGACGAAGGCAGAGACCCAGGCGGCGTGGACGATGTTCTGGTGGATCCAAAACCGCCGCAGGATCAGGGCGAAGACCAGCTCGGTGACGAGCAGGGGCTGCACGATGGAGAGGGCGCCGTTATGGAGGGCGATCGCCTGGAAGGCGAAACCACCAGCGGCCGCTACCCAGCCCAAAAGCCACAAGGGGTGGCTGAAGAGGTAGGCGATGAGACGCAAGCCCTTGCGCTGCTCCGGGATGTCGCTGCTCGCCGCATGCTGGGTCATCAGGTGGATGGCGTTGGAGAGCGCAGCCAGCAGGGCGAAGAGGACAGTGACAGTCACGGTGCTGGGTCCTGCTCGGTCACCGGGGCCGACTCCGGTTCGTGGCTGTCGTGCCTCGACCTTCCGTCATCGCCCCCAATAGTGCCGGGCGACGCTGACGCAGCGCATCTGACCCTTACTCAGATGCGCTGCGCCCATTCATTGGCGACCGGGTCAGATGCGCTGCGCCCATTCATTGGCGACCGGGATCGCCAAGGGGGAGCCCGTCAGAGTAGAGCGGTTCGGCCAGAGCCGGGGGCGCGCCCACGGCACATACAGGATGGGTCTACTGCCGTGACCTACGAGACGGCCGAGGACGAAGATGGGTTTAGTGAGAGGGCCTGGTCGCTGGGTTGTTTCCATCGTGCTCGGCGGGCTGCTGGCTGGCTGCGGGCACACCACGGGATCACTCACAGGCACCCTCACCATAGAGGGGGGCCTCTCTCCCTATGGGGGCCGCTCTCCCCAGCCTGGCATCGTCAAGGTCATGAGCGGTGGTCAGGTCGTCGCCAGCCAACGTTTGTTCAGCGGTCAGACCTTCCGATTCAATCTGACGCCGGGCAGGTACCAAGTCGGTAGCACCGGAGGCTGTTCCACTGCCACAGTGACTGTCGAGGCCAACAGCACGACGAAAGCCGATGTCTTCTGTGTCTTCCACTGACTTAGCGCATATCAGGCACGTTGCGGCCGGTCAGTTCCCGGAGGCTGGGTGGCGAAGACTCAGCAGATTCTTCCTGACAGATGCCACCGACGACGATCTATTCAAACAGGTGAGCAGAGCCTTGATCGCTGGGTCCGTCACGGAGCCGGAGTGAGTAAAGATTCCCCCTGTCAGCCCTCCGGCGCTATTGGCGAACGGCGTGTCGATCCGCCAAACGGTGGAACTCCGACCACAGTGGTGCAGGACAGACGATGCCGCCTGGGCTGATGTGCCCGGTTGAAACTGCACATCGAGCTGGACCTCCCGACCAGCCGAGCATCGGGCGAGTAGAACGCAGAGGGCGGCCACCGCCAGCGTCGTCGCCACTTGACGTTGCATTGCTCCCCCCATCACTTGGTCCAGAGTAGGTCTGCTCGGCGTCATCAGGACTGTCGTTCCGGGGGTCGTACCCTGGAGATTGTGAAACGGTCGTTGGCGGGGATAGTGAGCGTTCTCCTCTCGGGGGTGAGTGCGTTGGGCTGCGGCACCTCGGCCACGAGAACAACGGTGGCTTCGTGCTCAGCGCCACCGGGTTCTCCTTCCATCACCCTTAGCGACAGGATGCCAAGGCCCGTGGTGACCATAGGTGTCGGCGCCCACCTCGTCGTGCTTGTGCCCCCCTGGGGAACCAGCGACGCCACGGACGTGACGCTTAGCCAGCCGATCCTTCAGGAACAGTGCTCGACCTTGCTGGCTGATCACGGCAGAAGAACGATCTTCATGGCCCAACGCCAAGGCCAAAGTGAACTCGGCGCAACCATCACGGCTACTGGGGATGTAGCGATGCCTGCGTGGTCGGGAGCCGTGGTGGTCATCCCGGGAGCATCCTGAGCAAGTCACAAGGAGGAAGACGCTCAGAATCGCTCAGGTCCGTCGTTACCGAGCGGGTAGGCCCCGGGTCTGGGGGCACTCCATCGGCACGTTGCGGAGGGCTTAGGTCTTCTCCAAGACCACCCATCGGTCCCTCAGGACCATGGATTGCAACAAGCGAAAGATGGCCAGACCTGAAGCGGGTCGGCAGGTGAACGAAACGTCCTCCTCAGCCACGGCGAAGGGCACCGTACGGCTACCGGACCAATCGATCCTGAGCTGAAGAGTGTGCTCACCAGGACCGACTTGAAAGTCGGCCTCTTCGCCATCGCCAATCTGCCCAACTTCGGTCCCGTCGATGATGACCCTGTACTGGCGCTGGCGATCCCCCCACCGGGCTCGTTCTCGCTCGATCCGAAGCGCGCCATTGTTTAGTTACTAGCACTCGGGCGTGCGGGAAGGCCGCTCGCTATTGCCGGA
>DASPTT010000133.1:0-118523 GCA_035623275.1 Acidimicrobiales bacterium | reverse complement strand
TACGGCGCGCCCATCGTCGCCACGGCAGGTGAGCCGGTCGAGCTGTACGTCGTGGGGCCAGTCGAGATCTCGATAGCGGTTCGTGAGTACGGCGCCGCCAAGCCGGGACAGGGCTTGGCGACGGTCGCCGTCCCGCCGGTGTCGGCGGTTGTTGCCGCCGATCGCACGTTGCCACTCGTCGAAGGCTGGCCTGCGGCACCGAAACTCGCCGTCGCGCTCGACCTGGCACTAGACCGCGCCCGGGGTCGAGAAGTCCTCGAAAGCTGGAGCACTCCCGATGCCGTCTGGCGTTGAGCTCGTTGAACTGCACGGGGAGGCGATGGTGGCCCTCGTCCGAGCGGTCGATGCCCTCGCACACGCCGGGCTTGGCAGGTACGCCATCGTCGGCGGCGTCGCTGTCACGACCAGGCTCGGTCAGGCACATCGCGCGACCGCCGATCTCGACACGGTCGTTGACGAAACGATGCCGCCCGACGCGGTCGAGGCGCTGCCCAGGCTGCCGAGTGCGTCCCCTGATCCGAGCGCCGGCCATCGAGTTCTCGTGGATGGCACCAAGATCGAGATCCTGAGCGTCGGGCCAGTCGAGGACCAAGACCTTCGGGGCATCCCGGACCAGGACGCCTTGTTCGTCGCCGCCCACGCCTGGGCGCTCGATACTGCGACGCCTCTGACACTCGTGGCAGGCGAGCTCCGCGCCACGGCTCCGGTCGCGAGGTGCCTTTCAAAGATCATTTAGTTGTGTAGCTGCCTGCAATGCCCACTGCTGCACAGAATGTCGTCCCGAGCGTGCGCTACACGGCCCTGGCGTCGAGGGCCCAATACTCACCGCTGTCGTCGATGGTCTCGGGGTTTCGGAATGACGCCCGCGAATCAGAAGGTCTTCTTGGCCCTCTACTCGGGCAGAGAGGGCCAAACTGCATGGACGAGGTGGACAACGCCATCTCGGTTGACCAGGGAGAACGCGACCCAACCGGACTGTGCGGACGGCTCAGATGCCCCTACGTTCCTTGACCGGAGAACTCGAGCCCATCGGGGGATCAGTTCGTCAAAATACGAGCCCATCGCCCCCAAACGAATGGGGTTCTGAAGGTCGGCCACGCTCAGGTGGCGTCCTGTTCAGGGGGAGCCTCTTTGCTGTTCGGTTCGGCCAGCTCGTCAAGCAGGGCTTCCACGTCGGCGAGCCACGCTTCAAGGGGCGCGCGCGGACTACGGGATTCCATGGGATCTCCTCATCGCGTGGCGTTCGCACCTTGCCGGAGCAGGTTGCGGCGGAGTCGATGGGCCACGTCCCTCGTCCGCTCTTGATAAGTAGATCCAGTATACGAGCCGGATCCCCAGCGTCGTTCAGGCGGTCCACGGACCTGGGGATCAGGGCGTGAAGGCGGGCCGAAGCGGTCACTGTGAAGCCAGGATGGCCGCCACGTCGGCGACGGGATCCCTAACGGCGGGTCCGGTGGTCGTGACCTCTGCTCGGAGGATCTTCCCATTGAACGGAAACGGCGCGGCGTAGTCACTGCCGACGGCAGGGCCCCACTCGTACCCGCAGGTGACGCCGATGCCCACCTCGTTGAAGGCGACGGGTGTGAACCGATCGACGAACCCTTCGCCGGCGAGTTCCCCGTCGATCCGGAGTTCAGCTCGGCCACCTAGTCCTTCGTCCTTGTCGAACCGGAACCCGATCTCGCGCCTGCCCGATCCGACCGGCGAGTCGGCGACGACCTGCTGCACCTTCTTGCCGTGCAGGTTGTGCACGTAGCGGAGGCGGCCGTCGACGAAGTGGAGCGACCAACCGCCGAGGATGCACCCCAAGGCGAGGAGGACGCCAGTCGGTGTGCGCCCAACGGCCACGTCGACGATGACCGCGATCTCGTGCGACCGGTTACGCACGTCGACGGAGACATGCTCGGGGACCGGCGCGCCGTTCTGAAAGTACCGATACGTGCTTTGCTCAGAGCGCGGGGGACGACCGTGGGCCATGATCTCGAGTACACGATTGTCGAGCGGGAGTACGTCGTTGCGTCTGGCTTCGGCCCACCACACGCGGATCATCTCGTCCAGCAGCTCCACGTGTTCGGCGGCCCGGTCATAGACCTCCGAGATGTCCTCGGCGACGTGATAGAGCTCCCACACGTCCTGGTCGAACGGAGCGCTGACGGACAACCCGTCGTCGTAGACGGGGCCTACGGGATGGTAGGTGACCGCCTTCCAGCCCTGGTGGTAGATCGCGCGGGAGCCGAGCATCTCGAAGTGCTGGGTGACGTGGCGCTCGGGCGCGTCGGCGCCGCCGGGCTCGAAGACATAGGCGAAGCTCACGCCGTCGATGTGCGACTGCGGCACGTCGTCGATCTCTTCGGGTAGGACCACGCCGGCCAGGTCGAGCACAGTCGGCAGTATGTCGATGGCATGGGCGAACTGGCGCCTGACCTCGCCGGCGCTCTCACGGCCTGCGCCCGACGGGAGCCGGACGATACAGGGGTCGGCCACGCCGCCCTCGTGGACCTCCCGCTTCCAGCGCTTGAAAGGCGTGTTGCCGGCCATGGTCCAGCCCCAGGGATAGTTGTTGTGGCTGGAGGGGCCTCCGATCTCGTCGATCCGCCGGTACATCTCGTTGATCCCGGAGGCTTCGAAATTGGACAGCCGCCCTTCGTTGATGGTTCCTTCCTTGCCGCCCTCCGAGCTGGCGCCGTTATCGGACACGACGACCACCATGGTCCGCTCGCGTTCTCCCAGGTCGTCGTCCACGAAGTTCAACAGGCGGCCGATCTGCTCGTCGGTGTACGACAAGAATGCAGCGAAGCACTCCATGAAGCGCTCGGAAAGGACCTGCTCCCGCTCGTCCAAGCTGTCCCAGGCAGGAACCCAGGGTGGGCGCGGCGAGAGCACCGTGTTCGGCGGGACAACACCTAGTGCCAGCTGGCGGGCGAAGGTTTCCTGGCGCCATTGGTCCCAGCCATCGGCGAAGCGACCGCTGTAGCGGTTGATCCATGTGCGCGGGGCGTGGTGCGGGGAATGGCAGGCGCCCGTGGCGAAGTAGAGGAAGAAGGGCCGCTCAGCATCGACCGCCCGGAGATCACCGAGGTACTCGATGGCTCGATCGGCCAGGTCGGCGCTCAGGTGGTACCCCTCCTCGATCGAACGAGGCGGCCTGACCGTGTGGTTGTCGTGGTAGAGCGCCGGCACGAACTGGTGCGTCTCGCCGCCGTGGAACCCGTACCAACGGTCAAAACCCCGACCCAGGGGCCAGGTGGCCCGGGAACCGGCCATGTCCGTTTCGTCCGGTGGGCTCAGGTGCCACTTGCCGACGGCGTAGGTCGCGTAGCCGTTGGCGCGCAGGATCTCCGACAGGAAGCCGTTCTCGCGCGGCGGTTTCCCCCAGTACCCGGGAAACCCGGAGCCGAGATCGGCGACACGGCCCATCCCGCTTCTGTGGTGGTTCCTGCCGGTCAGCAAGCAAGCGCGAGTGGGGGAACACAGCGCCGTCGTGTGAAAGTTGGTCAGGCGGATCCCCTGGGCCGCGATCTCGTCGATCACCGGCGTGTCAATGTCGGACCCGTAGCAGCCGAGCTGGGCAAAGCCCACGTCGTCGAGCACGACGAGAACGACGTTGGGTGCGCCCTCGGGCGGTCGAACCACGGGCGGCCACCATGGTTCAGAATCCCCCCAGTCCGTGCCGATCCTACCGCCGAACTCAATCCTGGCCACGGCGTCCCCCATCATCGATGCAGCGTTTAGCTTGTCACGCCGTCTCGCCGAGATCTCCCCTAATCTCGAATGCGAGCGTCTCTTCATTCATCGGGCGGGAGAGATCTTTTTGCGCCTCCTCCCAGATGGCAAGCCGGCCCTGCCCCTCGTGCTGGCAAGCCGGCCCTGCCCCTCGTGCACCCCCCAACGAGGGAGGATCCGCTTCATCCCGCAGAGGTCTTACGGTGCTACCGGCTACTTCCAGAGCGTGAGCTAGTTGACGGGGACGCTTACGGCCACGTTGTTGGGTGCCGTGTGGGGTGGTCGACGGCGAGCACCTCGCCGTGGACCTACAGCATCGTCGTACGACGATTTGCGACGCCTGACCACGAATTGAAGCTCACCGACGATCAGGTGCTCAGTGGGCTTTGCGATCTCCTCGACCCAAAGGAGAGGCTCGTCAGCCCAACATGGAGGGCTCAGGTCGGCCCGAACCGCACCGCGCTTACGGGAGCCGGCAAGACGGCGGCTACTCGCCACGTGCGGCCTTCGTCCTCGGACAGGTAGACACGGTCATCGAAGCCGATAGCCGCTCGGCCAGCGGCCGCGTCGAGGTTGCCGGAATCGACGTTGCCTTCGAACCTGTCCGGCAAGCCCGCCTGGCAGCGCACGAAGCTAGATCCGATGCGGGCACGGTACACAGCACCGCTGTTGGTGAACGGTCCGTCCGAAGCGGACACCAACGCGGCGTCGCCGGCGAGGGCCACCGCCCGCAAGTACGAGACCTGCAGGCCGTCGGTGGTCCAGGACCACGACTCGCCGTCGTCGGAGCTCCAGCCGAAGCCGACCGCCGCTGCCACCGCCACGTGCCCGTCGGCATCGGTACGCACCTCGTGGACGTCGGCCTCGGGCTCGATCGCCCCCTGCCACGTCTGGCCGGCGTCGTCGGACCACCACACGCCGCCGACGTGGACGTTCACCCACCACCTTCTCGGACCCGCGGCCATCGTGCGGGTATCGGGCGTCGGGTTGGCCGGATTCTCCCAGGAGTCCCGGCCGGGAACGGCCTCGAATGCCGAGACGTCGACGACTTTGCTGTCCGGGCTGACGACCGCCAGGCGGGCGCCGGTCCGGCCCACCACTACCGTACCGTCGGCCAACACGGCGAGGCTCTGGCCGTCGGGCTCGGGCAGCGCCCCCAGTTCGACGGTGTTACCGGAGTCGAGACGCACCACGACCCTCCCGTCGAGGAGGACATGCCAGCCGTCAGCATCCGCGGCAAGGGCGGTGACGGCCTGCCCGTCGAGGAACGAGTCACCGGTGTCGAGGTCCCAGAGACCGTGGGTCGTCCCGACCAACAGCATGCGCACCTCCAAGCTCTACTGGTCCCCGAGCAGGGCTCCAGCGGTGGAGGCCGACCCGAGCGACACGCTCGCCCGCCCGCGCAAGGTCGGGATACCCAGGTCCACGGGTGTGAACAAAGGTTAGCGTCGGTCTCATAGGTGCTCCCTGACTGGAGTTGGCCATGGAGTTCGTCCTCTACCTTCCACAGATGCGGATTTCCTTCGAGGAGCTCGTCGGCAGGGCGCGAGCTGCCGAGGCGGCGGGCTTCACCGGGATCGCTGGCATGGACCACCTGGCGCCGCCGCAGGCCGAGGACCAGCCGATGTTCGACGCCATGGTCACGGCGACGTGGCTGGCGGCGCACACGGACCGCCTGGCCGTCGGCTCCCTGGTGCTGTGCGACTCGTTCCGCCACCCGGCCGTCCTGGCGCGTCAGGCCGTCTCCCTCGAGCATGCCTCGGGTGGGCGATTCGAGCTGGGCATCGGGTGGGGCTCGGTGCCCGGCGAGCTGCAGGCCTTCGGGATCGGTGCGACGGAGCCGGCTGAGCGTGCCGAGCGGCTGCGTGAGACGCTCCAGGTCCTGCGGGCGTTGTGGTCCGGCGAGGTGGTCGACTTCGACGGCCACTATCACAGCCTTCGCGGCGCCCGTCAGGTGCCGGTCCCCCGGAGTCGGATCCCGATCATCATCGGTGGCACGGGACGACGCACTCTGGCCATGGTCCGCGAGTTCGCCGACTGGTGGAACGTCCACGCCGGCGCTCTCGACCAGCTGGATGCTCGGCGCAGCGAAGTCGGCGACGCTCGCGTGTCGATCCAGGAGGTGGTGGGGCTGGTGCCCGCCGGCGGGGATCGGGAGGCACTGACGGCCCAGGTCGACCGGCGCTTCGGTTTCACCAGTCCCGCCGTGGGCGGCGGCCCCGAGCTCGTCGACCACTTCGGTGCACTCGCCATGCGGGGCATCGAGCGCGTCTACACCTGGTTTGGCGACTTCGCGCCGCCTGAGACACTGGCCGCCTTCGGGGAACAGGTGATCGCGCCCCTGCGCGGCCAGGGGAGCTAACCGGGGGCTCTTGCGCCCTCCGACCTGCTCGAAGGGACCGACTCCTCAGGTGACGGCCACTACGGCGTGGAGATCCGAGCCGGTCGTTGCCGCGGCGGGATCCGCGTCGTAGGGTTCCGGCACGGCCCGGTGCCGATGAGAGGCTCGGCGGGGAAGCAGGAGGACCGATGACGCACCGGATCGGCTGGAACCGTTGGCTGGCGGCGGCACTGGCAGTGGCGGTTGTGACGGCACTGGCAGTCGTCCTCGGCGTCGCCAAGGTCACCACCCACCATCCGTCGTGGCGCCCGGCGTCGAACTATTCCCCGGCGGCCAGTAGCGACGGCGCCACCGTGACCTGGGGCGGCGACGGACTCGTCCACGACTACGCACGCATCGCCAACGGGGATCTGGTCGAGTTCGTGAACAACAACGTCGGCGGTCAGCCCTGGAACGCCTACGACCTCAGCGTCGGCGCACCCGGCGGCGGCCCCATCGCCGCTGACCCCGTCGCGGAGTGGAGCTGCTGCAATGGCCCCACAAGCCCCACCGATCCCTACATCCACGTCTACGCGCGCACGCCTGCGGGCGACCTCGTCGAGTACGTGAACAACAACGTCGGCGGCCACCTGTGGAATGCCTACGACCTCAGCGCGGCCGCTGGGGGCGGCGGCCCGATCACCGGGAAGCCAGCGGTCGCGTACGACTATCTTGACAACACCCCGCACGTGTACGTCGACACCCCGTCGGGACACGTCACCGAGTACGTGCACGACAACGTGAACGGCCACGTGTGGAACACCTACGACCTGAGCGTGGGGGCCGGCGGTGGCGGCCCGATCGCGGGGGACGTGACTGCGTTCGAGTCCACGACCCGGGACGGCTTCATCCACGTCTATGCACGCACGGCGGGCGGTGACCTGGTCGAGTACGTGGACGACGGCGTGGGCGGCCACCTGTGGAACGCCTACGACCTGAGCGTCGGTGCCGGCGGCGGTGGTTCCGTGGGCGGCTCGCCGGTGGGCCTGTCCCTCTCCACACCCTGTGATGCAGCGGACAATCTCATCCACGTCTACGTCGCCACGCCGATCGGGCAGCTCGTCGAGTACGTGGACGACGGCGTGGGCGGTCACCTCTGGAACGCCTACAACCTGAGTGTCGGCGCGGGTGGCGGTGGCGCGGTCACGGGCAGGCCGAGCCTCGTGTTCGCGGACTGCGGCGACGGCTTGGTGCACGTGTACGTCGACACCCCCGCGGGCCAGCTCACCGAGTACGTCAACGACAATGTCAATGGCCATCCCTGGAACGCCTACGACCTGAGCGCCGGTGCCGCCGGTGGGGCCAGCATCATCGGAGACGCCAGCTCGGTGGAGGGCCCCGCGCCCTCCAAGCACGAGGAGCTCATCTCCGTGTTCGCCTGGAGCCCCGGCGGGGCCGGCAATGACCTCATGTACTACGTGAACCAGCCCGCGAGCGGCCACCCGTGGAGCGTCACCGACCTCAGCGCGGTCACCGCGGCGCGTTAGGGAGGCGGACCCGGCTCCTCGACCGGCGGGGAGCCGGCCCGGGCGGTGGTCGATGCCGCCTCGAGGGGCGAGATCCGCCGAGCCTTGGAGAAGAACTTCGGGGTCTATGGCTAGGGGAAGCTATGCCGATGGACCACCGTTCGTGCCAAGGCGCAGGAATTCGTTCAGCCCCTTGAGCACGCCACCGACTTCCATCGGTATGACGATCTTCGAGGAGGGTGAGGTTCCGACTTGCTTCAGCGTCTCGAGGTATTGAAGTTGCATCGTGGTCTCATCCAAATCCCGAGCGATCACGAGGATCTTGCCGAGACCTGCGGCGAGTCCTTCCGCCCGAAGGACCGCCGCTTGGCGCTCACCCTCGGCGGCAAGGATGGCCGCCTGCTTTGAGCCTTCGGCGGAGAGGATAGCCGCCTGCTTCGAGCCCTCTGCGACCGTAATCGCCGCCTGCTTTTGTCCCTCGGCTTCGGTCACCGCGGCGCGGCGGGTTCGTTCGGCCGACATCTGGCGTGTCATGGCTTCCTGCACGCCGGTCGGGGGATTCACCTCGCGGACCTCGACGTTGGTGACCTTCACCCCCCAGCGCTCGGTGGTCTCGTCCAGGCGCACCCGGAGCGCGGCATTCATCTCCTCACGCTTGGAGAGCACGTCATCGAGCATCATGTCGCCAACGACACTTCGCAGCGTCGTGGCCGCGACGTTCTGGGCGGCCGCAGCGAAGTTCTGCACTTGCAAGACGGTCATGGCGGGGTCGGCCACCTTGTAGAAGATGATGAAGTCGATGGAGATCGGTGCGTTGTCCTTGGTGATCGCCGTCTGCTGGGCGATCTCCAAGAACTGTTCGCGCAGATCGACCAAGGTCGTCCGATCGGTGACGGGGTTGATGAACACCAGACCCGGTCCCCGGATGCCGATGGCGCGCCCAAGGCGGAACAGCACGATCCGCTGGTATTCCCTCACGATCTTCACCGCTCGGGCTACACCGATGAGGACGAGGATCAGAACAGCGACGGCAACTCCGACAATGACACCCATTACGGCTGACTCCTATCAGATCCACTCTCTGTGCTTCCGGGGTTCAACCGCTCTTCTGTCTCCTCACCCCAGACTTCCAAATGCACTCCCTCGGCGTTGATGACCTGGATCCGCGCCCCGGCCTTGATGGTCCCGTTGAGGGATTCGGCCGACCAGTTCTCGCCGTGCACCCGCACGACCCCATGGAGATCGAGGTCGGTGACTGCCGTTCCCTCGGCACCTTCGAGCGTCCTTCGCCGAAGACCGATATTCGCAGTCGGCGGAGCCGAGAGGCCCTTCCATGCCAGCACCCCTACGCCGACTGATATCGCGAGGACGGTCCCGAGCAGCACGAGCAAGATGGACAAGGACCGGCCCTCGAAGGCCATGACGACCAGCCAGATGGCCGCCGCCACCCCGAGCACACCCGCTACCAGGTGGGTGTGGGGACCCGTGTGGAAGCCGAGCAGCGCCACGAACACCACGAGGCCAAGGAGCAATCCGGCGACCAGCCACATGGGCGCTCCCTTCACCGCACTTCCCTGGCAAGTCTACAAAGAACGGCCCCGCCGGGGACCCCGGGGCACCCGATTCGCCAGACGCGGGCGGGGGCTTCTCCCCCGAGGCGGATGTCGGGACGGGGACGGTGCTCGGCGTCCCGGGCTCCGGCGGTCAGAGCCGCATGCGAGGAAGGCGTCAGAGCGATCTACGTGCTCTCGACCAGGGGCATCTGCGTGCGCACTCTGGTCGAGGCACGGAGCCACAGGTGCATGCTCGGCCCGATCAACACCGCCGTGATGGCGGTCCCGATGCCCACTGATCCTCCGAGCAGCCATCCCAGGCCGAAGACTGCAAGCTCCATGCCCAGTCGAACGGGCGCAATAGGTCTACGCAGCAACCTGCACAACCCGAGCATCACGGCGTCGTACGCGGCAACGCCGACCGACGCCATGATCATCATGGCCCCGCCAAGGCCCATCAACCATGTGGCGATCACGACCACGACGAGACGCAACGGTTCGCCCGAGATCGCCGGCAAATGCGGCAGCAGGAGGTTGAGGGTGACACCGCCGAGGATTGGCAACGCCAACGTGCCCGGTCCGGGCCATGAACGAAGCGCCAAGGCCACGGCCACGAAGGCGAAGCCCGTGATGATCACGGCGCTTCCGATCGAGCATCCCAATTGCTTGGAGAGGCCATCCTGAAGGACGAAGAGCGGCCCGAGGCCGATGCCGGCCCGGATCGTCAGCCCGTAGCAAAGGGTTGCCAGCAGCGAGCCGCCGACGAGCAGGGCGATGCGCGCTGGCAGGGAAGATGTCGCTGCGGTGCGATTTCGCTCAGCGCCCCCGCCGACCACGACCTGATCCTAGAAGGTCGGGGCGTCGCAGGCGAGGGCCTTGTGAAGCTGCTGGGGGCCCAGTTGCCCGAAGCGTGCACGGCTCGCCCTGGGGCATCAGCGCTCGGTCAGAGCGACACTCCGTGATCTAGCCTCGAGAGCGACCGAGCTCAGCGTTCCCAACTACAACTTCGACCATCAGAAGGTCTACAACTTGACCACGCTTCCAATCCTCCGTCCGGCGCCTCCGCGTGGCTGCCCGCGTACTGCTGAGAAACTGGATCCTCCCTGATGAGCCCGCTTCCTCCGCCCCCGAGGAAGCCGAAGGTTCCGGGGATGGAGCCGGTGTTCCGGCACCTCGACGATCCCGAGGTTCGCTGGCAACAGGTACGAGCGGTGCGCCGAGCCGATGGAACGGTGGCTTCGGTATGGGAGAAGTGGTTGGCCTTCTCCTCGGATCCGCCGTACCTGTCGCTGTACGCCAGATGGGACCCAGGGGTCATCCAGCGGCGGCACGGGCACAACAGCCCCCACGTGGTCATGGTGCTCGACGGGGATTTCATGTGCGGTGACCGTCTGTGCCCTGCCGGCACCCACATCGAGCTCCCGCTCGGTGCGGCCTTCGGCCCCTTCGTCGCCGGACCACGAGGGGCGGTGCTCTTCGAGGTCATGATGGGAGATCCGCGAGGGTGGGGCGACGATCCTGTGTCCTTCGAACGGACCCTCGCGGCCCAGGGAGCGGTCGCCCTGCCCGACCCGCCGATCACGCTGCCGGAATGGCTCGAAGACCTACGTGATCGGTGGGCGCCGGGCCAGTAGCATCGTCAGCCGCTCCTGGTACGACCTACGGTGAGGATGGGGAGCAGGAACGTCGTCAGGGGAGGGCCATGGCACAGATCGTCGGTCGGGATCGGCGCAGCCTCGATCTCACGGAGAGCGCCCTCTACGCACGCGGCTTCCCTCACGAGATCTTCACCGGTCTGCGACACGCTGAGCCGGTGTGGTGGCAGCCATTCTCGGACGGGTTCCCCGGTAACCACGACAGCGGCTTCTGGGTCCTCTCGAAGCACGAGGATGTCCAGGCCGTAAGCCGGAATCCCGACCTCTTCTCCTCGTTCGACGGTCCACAGCTCAGCCACCAGCCCGAGATAGCTGGAGCCATGCTCGTCAGCATGGATGGCGCAGACCACGTCCGGTTGCGACGGCTCGTCAGCGCCGGTTTCACACCCCGGATGGTGAAGCAGCTCGGACTCAAGATCCGGCAATGGGCCGAATCGATCGTGGATAGAGCGCTCGATCGAGGCGAGTGCGATTTCGTGTCGGAGATCGCCTACAAGCTCCCGATGCATGTGATCGCGGACATCGTGGGCATCCCGGTCGAGGACCGTGATTGGCTCTTCAGGCTCACGAACGAGGCATTGCTTGCAGGTCTATCCGACAACCCGCGCTCGGTCGAAGAGCGCCTTCAGGGGCAAGTCGAGATGTTCGAGTACGCCCACAACCTGGGGAAGGAGAAGCGGAGCAACCCCCAGGACGACGTATGGACCATCTTGTCGACGGTCGAGCTCGAAACCGATGATGGTCAGCGCACCGCACTCAGTCAAACCGAGCTCGATCTCTTCTTCATGTTGCTCACCATTGCCGGGAGCGAAACGACGCGTAACGCCGTCTCGCAGGGTCTTGTCGCTTTGCTCGATCATCCCGACCAGCTCGAGCGGCTGCGGCGTGACCCGGGAGCCATCGCGTTGGCGGTAGAGGAGATCCTCCGGTGGTCCTCGCCCGTTTCCTACTTCGCCCGGCGGGTCACCCGCGACACGGAGCTTCGCGGCATCCCGATCGCCAAGGGGGACCGGGTGACCATGTGGTTCCCCTCGGCCAACCGCGACGAGGATGTCTTCGAGGAGCCCTTCCGGTTCGACATCGGCCGTACTCCGAATCCCCACGTCACCTTCGGAGGCGGCGGGGTGCATTTCTGTCTCGGGGCGAATCTGGCGCGGCGGGAACTCACCACGCTGCTCGAGGTGCTGCTGGAGAGGACAGGGAGCATCGAGCTCGCCGGGGAGCCTTCCTATACCTGCCTGGGCATCTTCAACCCGATCCTGCTGTTCATGCGCGAGTTGCCCATCCGCGTCGCGTAGCGACGGGGCGTCCGCCGGTTGAACGTCAACCCTTTTCGACCTTCCTCAGGGTCCCGTATCCGTGCTCGATGGCCGCCACGATGATGGCTTCGAAGTCCTTGTCCGTCAGCACGTGGGGAGGCTCCAATTTTTGTCCGTGGGGCGTCGCCATGGAAGAGACTCGCCAGTACAATTCGGCCAGCCATTCCAGCAGTTCGAGGTTATGAATGGCTTGTGCCATGGTTGGGCCGTAGGCAACCGAGCCGTGGTTCTGCATCAAGGCGGCATTCCGGCCCTGCAGTGCTTCGATGACGTTGTCGGCCAACTCTTGCGAGCCGAACCTGGCATAGGGTGCGGTGCGAGGCGTGCCCCCCAATTCCAAACAGCTGTAGTGAAGTGCCGGCAATTCGTCGAGGCAACACGACACTGCAGTGGATGCCATGGCGTGAGCGTGTGTTATCGCAAGGGCGTTCGTCGCAGCGTAGATACCGGTGTGAAGTGGTACCTCCGATGTGGGGGCCAGGTCACCGTCCACGATCTGCCCGCTCATGTCGATGACCGTGATCATCTCAGGCGTGACGGTCCCGAGATCGGATCCCGTAGGGGTCACCGCGATCAGATCTCCTTGGCGAGCGGAAATGTTGCCTGCTGTGCCGATGACCAGTCCCTTCTCGGCCAAGTGGCGGCTCGCGCTTGCCACAGCCTCTCTCTCACCTGCCAGGAGCAGTTCGCTCATCTCCGTCCCTCCACTTCAGACCTCAAGTCGGATCGGCAACCGTTCGCGGGTTCAGGCTAGATCAGAAGTCGATGACGGGCAGGAGGGCGCTGGGCCCGGTGGCATGGTTGCTGCCCTTGCGGCGACATCAGGGTTCAGATCGCCGATATCTCCACCGTTGCGCGGCTCTGCATCGACTTGTATGCGGCTTCTACCAACCTGTGGGCGTCGAGCGCATCGGCAAAGCCGGGTGACGGCATCACCTGTTCTTTCACGCAGTGCACCCAGTTCCGGTCGGATGGATACGTGTAGAAGAGAAAGTCCCGACGGTGTAGGCCGAGCCGGGTGAAGTGGATCTCTCGCATCTCATCGAGATCGGGCCGCTCCGGCGCCTCATCGGGCCGCTGGACGAGGAAGCTGTCCTCAGGGGCGCCGACGATGAAGTCGGTGGTCAATTCGACCGACCCGTGCTCGAAGAAGACTTCGAATCGACGCTCTTCCCGCCCACGCACCCCGTTGAACACACTCAGCAAGGTGCCGACGACTCCCGATTCGTGCTCTATCGTGAGAGTGGCGACGTCCTCGACGTCGTAGCCGAACATTGACCGTCCGAACGCATGGACGGCTCGAGCGGGACCGAAGAGCCAGTTCACGATGTCTGCCGCATGGATGGAGTGCTCCAGGAGCGCTCCGCCTCCGGCGTGGTGTCGCTGCGACCGCCAGGAGCTGTGCCCGGGAACGACGTCGCCGGTGGGCCAGTACTGGTCGTCACGCAACGTGTAGCCCATGGGCCGTCCGAACTCGCCGGAGAGCACCAGGTCCCGAAGCCGGTTGACGAGCGGGTGGAATCGGGAGTGAAAGCCCACTTGGGCCACGAGCCCGGACCGCTCGACGGCCATGCAGAGTTCCTCGACCTCCCCGTACGTGGGGGCCAGGGGCTTTTCGCACAAGAGGGCCTTGCCGGCTTCGATGGCGGCCACGACGAGATCCCGGTGGGTCGCCGTGGGGGAGGTGATCAGGACGGCCTCGATGGTGGGGTCGGCCATGACTTCGGCGGGGTCTTGCGTCATGAACTCGAACGGGCAGTTGGCGGCGGCCGCTTCCAGCGCTGACGAGGACGGATCCGCCGCCCCGATGGCAACGACCTCGCCGTCCTTGGCAAGCTTGCGTAATCCGTCGGCATGGATCTGGCCGATCATCCCGCAGCCGACCAGGCCAATCCGTAGAGGCCCCTGAGCCGTACTCTCTGATGTCGCATCAGATGGCCTCAGTTGCATGTCTTGGACCTTGCACTCCGCGGAGGGGATCCCTTCACGCTCGTGCGGAACATCTCGCGGCGAACGCCCGAGTAATCGTTGAGCGCGTTGTGCATGACACAGCGGTTGTCCCAGATGGCGAGGGTGTGTCGGGCCCAGCGCAGACGGCAGGTGAAGTTCTCGTTGGTGGCGTGGCGGTAGATGTGATTCAGCAGTGCCTGGGATTCCACCGGACTCCAGCCCTCGAATCGCGTGGTGTAGACGGGGTTCACGTAGAGGGCGGCCCGCTCGGTCACGGGATGCTCGATGATGGCGGGGTGCACGTGCTCCCTGGTGGCGTCGGGGGATGGGGCGATGTCCATCGACGTCAGGTCTTTGACCTGATCGAGGAATCCCCCGGTGCCATAGGCCATGCCGGCCGAGTGCACCGCCCGGAGTTCGGCGAGAGTCTCCCGTAACCCGCGCGACAAGGTTTCGTAGGCCTGGTATTGGTTCGCCCATACCGTGTCTCCGCCGAATTCCGGGACCTCCCAGGCGTGGAGCAATGTGTACGCCGGCGGGCCGGGCAGGTAGCTCAGGTCGCTGTGCCAGGCATTGGCGAAGTTGAGCTGGTCCCACGGTTCCTTGATCACCCGGATGACGAACGGACGATCCTCGAGGGGAGTCACGAACGGCGTCATATCCCGGCCCCCGAGCAGGTCGGTGATCCGCTCGAGGTCGTCGAGGTCCAGATGCTGTTCGGGAAGGAACACCACCAGGTGGTCGGCGAGGGCCCCGAGAAGGCCCTCGAGCTGGTCACTCTCGGTCACTGCGGTGAGGTCGATGCCGGTCACCGTGGCGCCGAGCGCACCGGCCACTGGATGCACCTCGAGTGAGGTCATCGGGCGTACCTCCCCCTCGTCCGCTGAACGATGACACTGTAGGCAAGGGCTCGAGCCTTCACTTGGCGTGAGTGCCCCAGCCGACCCTGGCCTGCGCGTACGCGCTCAGTACCCCGAAGTCGTAGACGACGGCGAAGAGGAGGAACCGAGCCAGCCCGAGCCGGCGCGCGCCGCGTATGCCGCGGCGCAGCGATCGCCACGGTGCGTAGCGGCGGGCCACCCCGGGAACCTGGCGAACGGCCACGCCTCGTCCGACCCACCGCGCATTGCCCCAGACCTCACGGAGGCTGTCGGGATGATGGTGCGCCATGGCCGCACCCGGGACCGCGTCGGCCAGCGCGCCGCCCAGCTTGGGCGAAAGGGTCATGTCCTCCCCGTAGCCCACGTCGTCGTAGCCCCCCGCGGCGACAAAGGTGAGCCGGGACACGGCCCGGAAGTTCGCCCACCTGTCGGGCATGCCCGGAGGAAAGTGCTGACCGGGATCGGCACGGCGGTTGAGGGTCCAGCACGCAGCCCACGGATCGTCCGGGTTGGACACGCTGATGTCCTTGGTGAAGGTACCGAGTGCCGTGCCCTGGAGTACCGGGGCGCACAGGCGCTCCAGGCACTTGGGGTCGAGGCTGAGATCGGCGTCGATGAAGGCGAGGACTGCTCCCGTCGCGGCCGCGGCAGCTGCGTTCTTGGCTCGAGCCGGCCCTCCGTGGGGCAGGTGGAGCACCCGCACGCCGCGGCTGGCGGCGACGGAGGCGGTGGCGTCGGTGGACCCGTCGTCGGCGACGATGATCTCCAGTTCGTCCAGGGACTGGGCCAGCAGCGAGTCGAGGCAGTCGGCGATGACCGCCTCCTCGTTGTAGGCGGGCACGATGGCCGAGACCAGCGGAGGGCGCATCGCCATCGGCGCGATGGCGCGGATGTCTCCTGGCGGGCCCGGCGCCGGCGGCTGTGCCCGCCCCCGGAAGGTGCGTCGGAACGCCCGCCGGCGAACCGAGATGGCGGCGACCAGCATCGGCAGGCACAGCAGGATTCGGGGAAGCAGCCTCGGGCGGACCCGGGCCACCTCCCGCACCGCTCGGCCGCCCTGCAGGAGCGGCGTCCAGGGCCCACCCCGGACCGAGGGGACGTAGTAGGTCCCGAGGCCGTGCCCGGCGCACACTGCCCCGGTCGCCGCGCCCTGCTCCCGCTGCCCGGCCACCACTTCGGCCCATCGCCGCTGGTTCAGGTGGAGGACGCGAATGGCGCTGTCGAAGTGCACCCGGTGTCCCGCTTCGACCAGGGCATGGTTGTACGCCGTGTCCTCACCGGCGATGGCCCGCTCGTCGAACGGCTCGGCCAGCAAGTCCCGGCGGTACGACAGGTGGAAGAGCGGGCCACGGCCGTCGCGACATGTGCCCTCGAGACGGAGCATCCCCCAGAACTTGGCGAAGTACTGCGCCCACCCGGCCGTGGTGGAGGGCTCCGCGGCGTCGATGTAGCCGGCCACCAGGGCGTGCCCGGCCCGGTGCGCCTCCACCCGCCGGCGGAGCCAGTCGGGCCGAGGAACGCAGTCGGCGGCCACGAAGGCCACCACCGGCGCACCGGACGCGGCCACGCCCACGTTGCGCCCCGCGCCGGGCGCCAGCCTCCCGTCTGTGGCGAAGATGCGGACCTCAGGGTGCGCCCGCCGGACGATGTCGGCAGTGGCGTCACCGCCGGAGGCGACCACGATCACCTCAAAGGGCTCACCGATGTCCTGGGCGGCCAGCCCGTCCAGGACGGCCCGGATGGTCGACGCGCTGCGGTAGGCGGGGATCACCACGCTGGCCGCCGGCGCCCCCGGCCGCGGCGGGCACACATCGGGCACCGCGTCCCCGGCGACGGGTCGCGCCGCAGCCGGCGCCGCGGGCCGGATCCGTTGTCGCCTGCGGTCGTCCGCCTCCTCGACATGGAGCCGCCGCCACTGCCAACCCGCCCGCTCGCCGACCTCACCCCATGCCTGGCGCAGGAGCGGCCAGGGCGCGCTGACCGACAACAGCTCGTCGAGGGTGCCGGCGAGCCCGCCGGCCGCCTCGTCGTCCGTCGTCTGCCCGTCGAAGGCCGAGATGGCGGCATCGTGGTGGGAGGAAGCCACACCGAGTTCGAGGAGGGCGTGGCGCAGCTCGTCGTCACGTCGGCGGAGACGGGCCGCAGCGTCGCTCCGGCGCACCATGGCGGCCAGCACGGCGGCCACGTCGGAATCGTCACGGGGGACCGCATGGTCCCCGAGCGACGCGGTGAGCGTCGAACGCATGCCGACGCCGAGGAGCACCCGGCTGAGGGTCAGCCGGGACAGAAGGGGCGAGCGCGTCGCACCGTACACCGCCATGGCGGCGCGAGCCGCCCCGAGGAACGGCGAGACCGCCGCCGAGCCGCTCTCGTCCACCAGCGCGTCGAGGTCGAGGTGGGGTGTCACCGGCCAGGCCGCGCCGGCCGCGGCGCGCAGCTCGGGCCAGCTCGCCCGGGCGCCCGTGGTCGCCAGGCAGGACACCAGGGCGTCGTAGCACGCTGCGAAGGCGGGCGGCGCCGAGCCCCGCCACCGGGCCGGCGCTGTCAGGTTCCGGTCGACGAGGGCTGTTTGGACCTCTAGCCGTGCGACCAGGTCGGCGACGTCGCTGGGCGTCTCCACTGGGTCACTCCTCCGAGGTGGCGTCCGAGCAGAACCAGGCGGCGTGGGTGGCCTGGTCCTCGTTGAGGATCCTTTCGATGCTGGGCCACGATGCCCGCAACGTCGCCTGCACCCCGGCCCAGTCCAGGTTCTCCTTCTGGATGATCCCCAGGCGAAATCGGTCGCGAGGGTCGACCCTGCGCTTGACGTGGTCGGTTTTCACCCAGTGATTGCCGATGCACTCGTATCGGTCGAGACACTCGTACTTGGCGTGCTCCATGTCGACCCAGATCGAGAGCCCATAGAGGTTGACGGCGCCCACGGCCGACGGTCGCGAGTCCTTGCCCCGGAACTCCCTGGGCGTGGTGCCGTTGAATACGGCAAGGTCGTAGGTGCCGTCGATGACGGTATTTCCCTTGAGGTCGACGACCTCCGCATGCACCGGCTGGTCACCCGCCGGAAGCGAGAACACCTGGCTTTCGGACAGCTTGACGTACTTGACCTGACCCTCCTGGCACGGCCCGGGGAGGGTGTCGTTGGTCGTCGTGGCCGGGCCCCCGGTCCGCCCACCCGGCCCGTTGGGCCCACCCGGCCCGTTGGGCCCGGTCCCGGATGTCCCAGGCGTCTTCGGTCCCGACGCGCCGGGCGTGCTACTGCCGGCACCGCCACCTGCCACGGCTGCTCCGCCGCCGGTGGGTTGCGCGGTGGTGCCACCACCGCCTTCGGTCACGCCCGACGCGGCCGCCTTCTTCTCGCACTCGTCGGCCGCCGCGCACGCGGCATTGGCGGCCGCTTGCGCCGTGGCTGCGGCCTGCGCCGCCGCCGCGGCCGCCTCCTTGGCCGCATCGGCCTTCGCGCAATCGCGCGCCTGCGCCGCTTTGGCCTCGTCGAGGGCCTTCTGGGCGGCGTCGACCTGGTCCTGTCGCGACTTGGCGCCCTGGTCGCGGATGCGCTGGCGTCCCGCCGGGGTGCCCAGCTCGTTCAACGTCGCCTCGAGCTCGTCCTTGGAGATCTGGCCCGAGTAGTACTGCTGCATGGCCGCCTGCTCGGCGGCCTGGATGTCCTGTGTGTCGCTGACCGTGACCGTCTCGCCGGTGGCGACGTCCTGGACGTAGGACGAGTCACCGGGCCGCTGCTGGGCGGCGTTGGCCCGGTCGAGCGCGGCCTGGGCCGCTCGAACGTTGTCCCCGGCCTTGGCGCAGTCCTGCTGGGCCAGATCGGCATCGGCCTTGGCGGCGGCCGCCTTGGCCGCGGCGGCGGCCGCGGCGGCGCGCAGCTCCTCGCACCTCTTGCGCAGCTCACCGCAATCTTCCGGCGGCGGTGTCACGAGAGGTCCGAAGTCTGGGTACATCACCGCCGGAGCCCCGGGGCCGCGGCCGCGCTTGGCCACAGCCAGGACGATGCCCACCAGGACCACCAGACCACCCAGCACGATCACGACCCACCACGGGAAGCCCCCTCCCGACTTCGAATTCCCGGACTGGGTCGAACCCACCCCGCTCGGGGTTGACCCGGTCGAAGCGGACCCCGCCCCGGGGGTGCCGTTTGACGTGGTGACGATCGAGACTTTCGTGTCCGGGCCGCCGTAGCGGACACCGGCGGAGGGATTGCCGAAGAACCCTTCGGCGCCCATGAACCAGTCCCCCGTGATGGGCCCGATGGTCAGCTGCTTCGAGACTCGCACGCCCTGCGGATGCGAGGCGCCGAAGGGGAGGTTGGTCAGGTCGAGGTGGGCGACGTTGCCAGTCACGCTGACCGGCACGGTGCCCAGCGTGATCGGCTGGGTCGTGGTCGGCCCCGCGTAATAGGCCAGCGCCGTCCCGGCGGCGACGTTCCAGGACACCGTCATACCGCTTGTCGCCTGTGCCGTCCTCCCGAAGACGAAATCGTTGACCTGGCTCTGGACCGTCGCGCCGTTCAGGGTCACTGGGCCGGGAGGCCCGGCCATGGTGACCAGCGCGTCGACCTGGGTGCCCGAGAACTGGAGCTGCACGCCCGTCATGCGGGTGGCGTCGGGGACCGGGGCGTCGTTGAAGTAGTGCGGGCCTGACGCCCCAACCGGGTAGCCGCGCATCGACGGCACCAGGGCGTGGGCGGCGGGGCCCTCGCCGGTGAGCGATCCCAGAGGTCCTGGGGGGAGTTGCGAGGCGAAGCCGTCGCGGTTCGGCGACAGGTTGATGACGTATCGGGGCGCCACCGTCCAATCCGACCCGATGCCGGCGCCGGCCGGGGCGGGGACGGTGACCTCGTTCCCGTCGATGGTCGGCGTGACCGATGGCAAGGTGCTCGTCCCCGACCCTGTGGCCTTGGTCACCGACGTCGAGTTGTCGGGGTTCATCGTGACCAGCACCGACGACAGCCCGTCCTGGGCACCGAAGCGGAGGAAGAGCGTCTGGGACGCGGTCTCACCGTTGATATCACCCAGGGGGCCGAAGGGCTGGGCGAAGAACACGTGGACGCGGTAGTTGCCCGCTGAGCCGCTCACCGTCATGGCCTGCAGGGTCGCCTGGGGCGGTGCGTCGGGCGCAGGGGTCAGCGTGGGCGTGCCGTCGACGACCTCGTAGGCGTTGGAGGGAGGCCCGGTCACCAGCCGGTTCGCCTGAGTCCAGTCGGTGGGGGCGGCCACCGAGGCCCCTGGCCCGGCCGCCAGCCCGATGGCCGTCGCCGTCGTTGCCGCCGCAACCGCCGCTGTCATCAACCTCGGGTGAATGGGCATCCGCCACCCCCCGTCCGACCCCCGGAACGGGCGCCAGTCTTCCACCACATCGATCCGTGTGCTCTGGGGCCCGGTCGGAGCATCGCGCACGAGTGGCAGGCGGGCCTTGGCACGATCTTGCACAATGACGGTATGACCACGATCTACTACGAGAGCGATGCCGATCTTGCCGCGCTGCACGGGGAGACGGTGGCGGTCGTGGGCTACGGCAACCAGGGGCGCTCCTGGGCCCTCAACCTCCGCGATAGCGGGATTGAACCAATCGTGTGCGTGCGACCCGACGCGACCCGGGAACGAGCGAGGGCCGACGGTTTCGACACCTGTGACATCGTCGCCGCCAACACGGCAGACGTCATCTGCCTTCTGGTTCCTGACGACGTCGTGCCGCTGCTGGGATTGGCTCCGGGCCCGCGCTCCTGCGTCATCGTCGCCTCGGGCTACAACCTCGCCTTCGGCCGCCTCTCGCCACCTGGCGACGCCGGCATGGTTGCCCCTCGCATGCTGGGCCCCGAGGTGCGCCGCTGCTACGAGGAAGGCACGGGATTCATCTCGGCGGTCGGTGTGCAACGAGACGTCACCGCCAGCGCCCTGGCTCGCACACTGGCGATCGCGCTTGCCATCGGCGGATTGCGCCAGGGAGGCATCGAATTGACGCCGCTCCAGGAGGCTGTCCTCGACCTCGGCGTCGAGCAGGTGCTGTCACCGGCGCTGACGGCGGTGAACAGTGCATTCGTCCAGGCGATGACCGAACGCGGGATACCGCTCGAGGCGGTGATCGTAGAGCTCGTGCTCTCGGGAGAGGTCGAGCGGACCTATCGGCTCTTGCGCGAGGTCGGCTACGCCGTCCAATCCGAGTTCCATTCACCGACGAGCCAATACGGTCAACTGAGCCGGCGGGGCTGCTATGACGATCTCGATCTGCTGACGACGATGCGAAAGCTGACCGAGGATATCGAGAGCGGCCGGTTCGCCGACGAGTGGGACGCCGAGCGCGATGCCGGCTATCCGACCCTGACGAGGCTCAAGGAGCAGCATGCCGGCGCGGCGGTGCGTGAGTTCGAAGCGGAGCTGCGCACTCGGCTGGGGCCCGGATCGATCAGGCGTCTCTCGTCATCATCCGCCACGCCCCCAGGGCGGTCCACACGACGATCCAAGCGACGATGACACAGACGGCAACCGTGGTCGATTCGTGGAGAAGCTGCGCGCGATCGCTGGGCCCACCGCCGAACGGTGCCGGGAGCCAACCCGGTTCGAGGTGGGTCGTTGCCAGGCCGACGACTCCCCGCTGGAGGTTGGACAGGTGGGGCAGTCTGGCTCTCGCCGCGATCGGCGTGATGATCAGTTCGAGAACGATCAACAAGACGACGGCGACGGTCCGCTGGCCCAGCAGGGATGCCAGCCCCAGGCCAACGGTGAATCCGATGACCGCCTCGAGCTCGATCCACAACCCCGTCTTGACCATGAGCGAGGTCGACGGGTAGAGAAACTGCCGGGTGTAGTCGGCATAGTCCTGGCGGGCGATCAGCTTGGCCGCATCACTGATCTGGGCCGGTGAGGCCTGCGGTTGGGCTTGGGACCCGGGAGCCACGAATCGAGGGCCGCCACCGGGGCCGTTGCCGCACGGGACGCTGTTGATCACGGCGGCGATCGTCGTACCGTTCGGCGTGTTCTGGAGGTTGACGCTGAAGTTGCAGATGACCTCGTCGGCATGTTCCGCGGCCCAGCTCTGGAGGCCGGCGCTCGACAGGTTCACGGGCACGTTCACACCTTGGTAGCTGAGCGTGGTCGGCGCGGCGAAGACGCACACGGCACACACGACGGTGAACCCGATCGCCACCAAGGGCAGGATGATGGCCAAGCCGGCGGGGATACGCGCCAGATAGAGCGCGATGCGGGACCGGCCCGTGATGACGTGGTGCCGGAACATCCCTTCCGTGAGGTCTGCCGATCCCGCTGTCGCCCCGAGCGTCGCGGCGACGATGAAGCCGAAGACGTACAGCACGCCGACGACGACGCCGACATATTGGTTGTAGCCGCCGGCAGGCCCATATGTGTGTGGGTCGACGGCGTGCTGGAGCAATCGGATCGCAAAGTAGGTCGTCGGGATGCCGACTGTCACCACCGAAAGGGCGATCATGAGTGCGCGCCGCTTGCGCAAGTCCTTGAACTTCGCCGCGATCATGGCGCCGGTGGGGAGCCATGATCCCCGGTGATCCCGAGGGATCGCGACGCGATTCGAGGGCTCGATCGGTGCCGGCGCGTCTGTCGTCGTCGTCATTCGGGCTCTCCGAACCGGCTCGTGACCTGCAGGAACCACGACTCGAGCGTCGTCTGCACGGGCTGGAACCGGTAGAGGGCGATGCCGCCTTCGACCAGGACGCGGCTGATCTCGGCGAGCGCTGCCCGCCCGGTCCCCGACGGCAGGGTGATCTCGAGCCCAACGGCGCCGGCCTCCACTTGCGCCTGCACCCCCGACTGCTCCACGAGCTCCCTGCCTCGCTCCGGTTCGGAGCACTCCACCTGGATGACGACGGTGGTCCCCGCCAGCAGCTCGGCGATCGGTCCCTGACGGATGACGGCCCCACGGTCCACGATGGCGACGGTGTCACAGGTCCGCTGCACCTCGTCGAGGAGGTGCGAGGAGAGCACGACCGTGCGTCCCTCGTCCACGAGGGCCCTGATCATCTCGCGCATGTCGTGCATACCGGCCGGGTCGAGCCCGTTCATCGGCTCGTCGAGGATGAGGAGCTCGGGATCCCCGAGCAGGCACGCGGCCACCCCGAGGCGCTGACGCATCCCCATCGAGTACTTGGCCACCCGGTCGCCGGCCCGCTGGCGCAGCCCCACCCGGTCGAGCGCGGGACCGATGCGTTTGGCCGCCGCGTGCTCCCTCGAGCTGGCCAGCATCTCGAGGTTCTCCCTGCCGGTCAGATGGGTGTGGAAGCGGGGCTCGTCCACGATGGCGCCGACCCTGGCCAGAGCCTTGTCCCGCTCGTGGGGGACCGGGTAGCCGAGCAGGGACATGGTGCCGGCGTCCGCGTGCGTCAGCCCCAGCAGGACCCGGATGAGGGTGGTCTTGCCCGCCCCGTTGGGCCCGAGATAGCCGAACGCGCACCCCCGGGGAACGAGGAGCTCCACGTCGTCGACGGCGACGTTCTCACCGAACCGCTTGCTGAGCCCATGGGTCTCCACGGCCCACTCGCGCCCTGCCGCTCGACCGGGGGAGGGATCGGAGAAGGTGGTGGCGCTCATCGGTCAATGGTCACGAATCGGTCCGGTCTTGGCAATCCGGGATCACCCCTAGGCCACGCACGGCTCGACACGGGAGCAGAACGGCCCTGCTCCTGAGGGTGGCGGCCTCCCACGGGTCAGAGGTTGGGGCCGAGTCTCCGAGGGCGATGAACTCCCAGGTCCACCGGGTCGGTGCGGCTCGCGACGGCCCCCGGGGGCGACGATCGCGGGCTCGTCCGGTGCCAAAGACCCTGGCGAGGTCCGCCGGCTCCCGCCATGATCGGATCCGTGGTCCTGCCCAGGAGATCGGTCACGATGCGAGGCGCGAGGTTCCGGAGAGCGGTCGCGGCGTTGGTCCTCTCGCTTCCCCTCGTCCTCGCCGGCTGCGCGCGCCCCGCCTCGTCCAGCTCCGTCAACCTGCAGGGCATCTCCAAGATCAAGCACGTGATCGTGATCATGCAGGAGAACCGCTCGTTCGACTCGTACTTCGGCACGTACCCGGGTGCCGACGGCATCCCGATGCGCAACGGCCAGCCTGCGGTCTGCGTCCCCGACCCCCGCACCAAGCAGTGCCAGCGGCCCTACGTCGACCACGCCGACGTCAACGGCGGCGGGCCCCATGCGTGGTTCAACTCCAGCGCGGACGTCAACGGCGGGAAGATGAACGGGTTCGTCGCGCAGGCCGAGGGGGCCATGCGGGGCTGCAACGACCCGACGGACCCGGTCTGCGTCCCCAACTCCGTCCCCGACGTCATGGGGTACCACGTCGGGTCGGACATACCCAACTACTGGACGTACGCCAAGGACTTCGTCCTCCAGGACCACATGTTCGAGCCGACCGCCTCGTGGAGCCTTCCCGCCCACCTCTTCGAGGTCTCCGAGTGGTCCGCGTACTGCCCGAACCACCGGCCCTCGAGCTGCGTGAACGCCTCCGGCCTCCCGGGCCTGCCGCCCGACTTCTCCGGGGGTCCGATCACGGGGTCGGGGTCGACCCCGCCCATCTACGCCTGGACCGACCTCACGTACCTGCTGCACCACAACGGCGTGTCCTGGGGCTACTACGTCGTCACGGGTAGCGAGCCCGACTGCGAGAACGACGCTGCGCTGTCGTGTGCGCCGGTGCAACAGAATGCCAACACGCCAGGCATCTGGAACCCCCTGCCGTACTTCGACACCGTCAAGGCGGACGGGCAGCTGGGCAACATCCAGTCCGTCGACCGCTTCTATGCGGCGGCCAAGGCCGGCGACCTGCCCGCGGTGTCGTGGGTCGTGCCCTCGGGCGAGGTCAGCGAGCACCCGGATGCTCCGGTGAGCTTCGGCCAGAGCTACGTCACGAGCCTCGTCAACGCCGTCATGACGAGCCCGGAGTGGGACTCCACGGCGATCTTCCTCTCATGGGACGACTGGGGCGGGTTCTACGACCACGTCGTGCCCCCCGTCGTCGACCAGAACGGGTATGGGCTTCGCGTCCCGGGCATCGTCATCAGCCCCTATGCCAAGAGCGGCTACGTCGACCATCAGATCCTCAGCTTCGACGCGTACGACAAGTTCATCGAGGACGACTTCCTGCATGGAGAGCGGCTCGACCCCGCCACCGACGGCCGTCCCGACCCGCGGCCCGACGTGCGGGAGAACGAGCCGATCCTGGGCAATCTGGTCGCGGACTTCGACTTCGACCAGAGCCCGCGTCCGCCCGTGCTCCTGCCTGTCCACCCGCAGACCACGCTGACGGGCACCCCGGATCCACAGCAGGTCCAGGCCGGCGCCGGGGCGCCCGACGACGACGGATGAGGACGGCGACGGGACGCTACCGACCCTTGAACACCGGGTCACGCTTCTCGAGAAATGCCCGAGGCCCCTCCCGGGCGTCCTCCGAGGCCATCACGGCAAGACCGTGGCGTTGCTCGATCTCGTAGGCGGCCTCCTCGCGCAGCGACTCGGTCTCGTGCAGCGTGGCCACCAGCGCCTTCACCGCCAAGGGGCCGTTCTTGGCGATCCTGGAGGCGATCTCCCTGGCTTTGACGAGTGCGTGGCCGTCGGGCACGACGTAGTTGACGAGCCCCACCTCAAGGGCACGTTGCGCGGTGATGTCCTCGCCGCACAGGAGCATCTCGGCTGCCACCGCATACCCGATCTGACGGCGAAGCCGGACCGCCGATCCCGCCATCGGGAACAGGCCCCGTTGCACCTCGGTGATGCCGAAGAGCGAGCTCTCCCCGGCGACCCGGATATCGGTCCCCTGAAGTATTTCGGTGCCACCGGCACGTGCGACGCCTTCGACCGCGAGGACGATTGGCTTGGTGGGCAGGTCGGTCTTGAGCCAGGCACGGTAGACCAGGCCGGGCTCGTTGCGGACTCGGTCCATCCAATCGTTCGACGCCCCGCCACCTGAGAGCACGGCGATCTCGGTCAGGTCCATTCCGGCGCAGAAGGTGGAGCCGTTGCCGGTGAGAATGGCGACGTGCAGCTCGTCGTCCTCATCGAGCAGGTTCCATGCATCGCAGAGACGGCACATCATCTCGCTGTTGATAGCGTTGCGCTTCTCCGGCCGGTTGAGCGTGACCACCAGCATGTGATCGCCGCGCTCGACGATGACGGGAAGCTCGGCCATAGAGGATCTCCAGGTGAACGAGGCGGACCTGACGAATGACGCAGCCTAACCCTCTGCCTATCGGTGTGCTCGATGGCGACGTGGGAATACGATTCGGTGTCCCCGACCCTGCAGTGTCCATGTCAAATAGGTGTTCGTGATGACCAGTGAACCCCGACGTGCGGCCGCATCTGCGTTGCGAGCACTGAACAACGCATTTGTCGCCCACGAGGCCGATCCCGAACTGCTCGAGCACATCGCTGCCTTCGCTCAGGACGCAGCGGCCCGGTTGCGGTTCGCCGAGCGACGAGATCTGGCCCCGTTGCTGGCTGCCAACGTCGGGCGGCTGTTCAGGGTCGATCCGGCCGACGAGACGCAGCCAAGCGCGGTCAATTTCATGACCGATCGCGCTGTTGGCGGAGAGACCAACCCAACCTCTGCCGAACTGGAATTCGAGTATGCCGATGACGAAGTCGTGGTCCGGACCACGCTCGGCGCTGCCTACGAAGGAGCACCGGGGCGGGCCCACGGTGGGATGGTCGCCGCCCTGTTCGACGACATCACGGGGTTCCTCTTGCCGCTCGCCGGTACCCCCGCGTACACAGGCGAGCTCACCATCCGGTACAGGCGGCCTGTGCCCATCGAGACCCCCTTGGAGTTCCGGACCAGGATCGACAGCCGACAGGGCAGGAAACTGCATGTCACCGCCGATTGCCGGGCCGGCGACGAGCTCGTCGCCACGGCGGAGGCGCTCTTCATCGCGGTGGACGTCGGTCAGTTCGGGAAGTCGTCCGGATGAGTGTCCGGCTCGGGGTCTGAGCTTGTGGGCCCATTGACCGGCCGGCCGCGGCGAGCAACAGTAGCCCGATGGGCTGGATCTACCTCGCCGTCAGTATCAATGGTGCGCTCTACACACTCACCGCTTTTCGTCCTCCGAAGCGGAGCAGGATGCTCTATGGGTGGAGCTTCTTCGCCTCCTGGGTGACCATCGAGCTGGCGCCCTATCACCTGCTGTGGCAGGTCGTCGCCACCGCCCTGTTCGCCTCGCGAGGCGCCCTACGGACGAAGCCGGGCCGGATCGGCCTGGCCGTCACCCTTGCGTCGTGGGCGGGGCTGGCCGTGTCGATCCGCAGAAGCTACGGCGCCCGCCACGAGATCCGCGACGCCCTGCGCGACCTGTCCCACGAGGCGACCGAGCGCGAGCTTGCCCCGGTCCGGGTGCGGCGCAACATCGTCTTCGGGCGGGCCGGTGGTCGAGCACTTCGGCTCGACGTCCACGAGCCGGCCTCACCGCCGGTGCCCGGGGACCGGCGCCCCGCGCTCATCCAGGTGCATGGCGGTGGCTGGGTGATCGGCTTCAAGGACCGTCAAGGTCAGCTGCTCATGAAGCGCCTCGCCCAGCGTGGCTGGGTGTGCTTCAACGTCGACTACCGCCTCAGCCCGATGGCGACGTTTCCCGACCACCTCGTCGACGTGAAGCGGGCGATCGCCTGGGTGCGCGATCACGCCGACGAATACGGTGTCGACCCGGACTTCGTCGCCGTCACCGGCGGATCAGCCGGGGGCCACCTGGCGGCGCTCACGGCCCTCACCGGGAACGAGCCCCAGTACCAGCCAGGTTTCGAAGAGGCCGACACGTCGGTGCAGGCGGCGGTCCCCTTCTACGGAGTGTACGACTTCACCAATCGCAACGGGTCCTGGCCCAAGGAGGTTGTGCCCCTCTTCCTGGCTCCCGTGGTGATGAAGTGCGACCCCGACGAGGCGCCCGAGCGCTACGCAGCCGCGTCGCCGCTCGACCAGGTGCGCGCCGGCGCACCACCGTTCTTCGTCATCCACGGCGAACTCGACGTCCTGGCCCCGGTCGAGGATGCTCGCGACTTCGTGCGTCGGCTCCGTGAGGTGTCGGACCAGCCCGTGTACTACCTCGAGCTCAGAGGCGCCCAGCACGCCTTTGAGACCTTCGCGTCGATCCGTGCCAATGCCGTTGTCGAGGCGGCCGAACGGTTCCTCAGCGCTGTGTACACCGCGCACCGCCGCGGTGGCCCTCACGTGCCCGCCGGGGCGGAGGTGGAGAGGGCGGTGGTCGACCAGGTCGGGGAGCAGGCGGCCGCCGTCGTGCGCTAGGCGGGGTGCCGGAGGCCCACGGACGAGTTGGACGAGGTCGGACAACTTCCGGGCGCGATGTGCAGGCTGACCACGTCGGCCCTGGGCCCGCCCTGGAGGTCGATGACCGGTGCACCCGGTGCCGATGTCACGCGTGCACCGGACACCGCCGCGCAGTAGCCGCCCGGGTAGTGGGCGGCCACCGGCACGACGACGACGGTCGGTGCCGTCACGTTCGGGTCGTTCCGGTACCGGAACGCGAACGCGCCCGACGTGGGATCGAACGACACGGCCAACGGGGTGCCGGCGATCGCCGCCGGATAGGCACGGGACAGGATGGCGAGCATGCCCGGTGTGGGAGCGCTCGGCGGCCACAGGCCCGACGTGTGGGACCCGGTGGGGTCGTCGTAGAGGAGCCACTGCCAGTACGTCCACCCCACCAGGTGGGCATCGGCGTCGCCCGTGATCCTGGCCAGATCGGCGGTGTCCGTCGTCGCCCCGAACTCCGTCAGGAACGTGGGGACACCGCCGGGCTGCGCCGACGTCGCGTCGCGCACGGCCTGGGTGGCGTGCTGGGTGAAGACGACGTCCTCGAGCGGACCGCAGATGGCACCGAAGTCCGCCGGCTCGCCGCCGTTGGGCACGTGCAGGAAGCAGTAGTCGTGGAAGTTGAGGACGAGCCGGGGGAAGGGCATCGGGCCGATGTGGTTGGCCGGGCCCGAATCGGTGGCGAAGTTCCCTTCGTAGAAGACGAGATGGTTGGGATCCGCATCCTCGATCCGCGCGATGACGCCCCGATCGGGGTCGTCGGGCGGGCAGGAGACCGGCGATCCCGATTGGCTGGTCCCCGGCGCGGAGCGCCCGGCATAGAAGCACTGCAGTTCGGCGTCGAACGCCTTGCCGAGCCCGGTCGGGGGCACACCGGCGCCGTAGGGTTCGTTCGACGGGTCGTAGCCGATCACCCATGGGTTGTCCCGGAAGTGTCCCGCGACCCGGGACCAGATCGAATCGAACTCCCCTTGGAGGTTCCCGACGACGTCGTTCCTCCAGAAGTGCTCGTACGCGGTGACGACGCCGGGTCCGCGCAGGTTCACGCTCCAGTCCGGCACGTCGAGCACGGGCTCGGGGGTGACGCCGTTGGTGCAGACGGCCCAATCGGGCGCCCCTTCGCCGCCGAAGGCGTCGCTGTAGACGTCCTGGTGCATGTCGATCAGCGACATGATCCCGTAGCGGCCCAACAGGGCAACGGTGGCGTCGACCTGCTTCAGGTATCCCTCGAACACCGCAGCGTCGAACTGGCCGGGACCCGATGCGCGGGGCGTGCCGGGTGCGCAGATCGACGGATCGTTCATCGGCGCCGTGCCGGGCTCGAGGCCCTTCCAGATGATGCCGAGCCGCACGAGGTCGAACCCCGCGGCCGCCATGGCCTGGACCTCCGGGACCGTCAGCGTGTTCACCCCGGTGCCGCCCACGACGACCTCGTAGGGGGGCACCTTGTACACGAGGTTCACCCCGTGCAGGATCACCGTCCGGCCGTAGCGGTCGAGCAGGTACGGCCCGCCCGGCGCGCGCAACGGGCCGACCGGCCCGTCCGAGGCGGCCGCGCCCGCCGGCGGCGGCAGGAGGGGTGCCGTGGTGCCCTGACTCGCCGACTGGCCGCAGGCGGCGGTGCCGACGAGGACGGCCGACACCAGCAGGACCGACAGGCCTCGGCGTCGGCCCCCGGTTCGGATCGTCGTCATCGCCCCCCATGCCCGCTCGTCGCGCCCGAAGCCCGGTCGCGCCGGCACACTCGAAGCCCGTGCTCGAAGCCGCGCCGCAAGACTACGTTCGGCTGGACCGACGATCGACTGCGGTCGGCTACCGGGGATGCAGAGGAGCGACGGGCTCGACCTCCGCCTCGGGGAGCCGGTGTTCTTCGATGTACGCCCAGTCGATCTGGTACCCCAGCCCCGGGGCCGTCGGGACGGAGACGAATCCGTCAGGTCCCAAGGGGTCGCAGGGTGCGATGAGATACGGAGGCGTGGCGTCGTAGTCGACCCCCGGGGCCAACAGGCCTCGTTCGTAGTACTCGCAGACGTCCTCGCTGGTAGCGCCGAGCACCTGCAGGTTGCCGAAGCCGCTCATGTGGAGCTCGCAGCGCATCCCGAACGCCTCGCACAGGGCGACGGTCTTCATCGCACCCGTGATCCCGCCCCGAAGGACGTCGATCCGGCTGATGTCCGAAGCCCGACGCGTGATCCACTCCGCCCGGGTGTACGGACCGCCCTCGAGGATCTCGGGGGAGCAGATCGGGATGGACAGCTCCTGAGCCAGCCGCACGTACGAGCTCACGAGGTGTTCCGGCATCGGCTGCTCGTACCAGTAGAACCCGAGTCGCTCCAGCTCCCGCCCCACCTTGAGCGCATCGTCGAAGTTGTAGGTCCCCCACGGGTCGTACATGAGCGTGAAGTCGGTGCCGACGGCCTCACGGACGGCGCGACAGGTCTCGATGTCCCAATCGACGTGCGACGGACGGGGAGGGGCGAACTGTCGCGTTCCAGGGTCCCAGTAGATCGCGTTGTGGATCTTGTAGGCGCGGTGACCCTGGCGCTTGCACTCCAGGGCGTGGGCCGCGTACTCGCCGGGCTGGCCCAGGCTGTTGGCGCCGCTGGCATAGGCCTTCACCCGGCTGCGAGCGCCGCCGAGGAGTTTGTGGACCGGCAGGCCCGTCACGCGTCCGGCCAGGTCCCAGAGGGCCATGTCCACGACGCTGACGACGTTCTCCGGCAGCTTCCCGGCCCAGAGCTCCTGCCAGATGTACTCCCGGTCGAAGGGGTCCTGACCGGCCAGGAGGGGACCGATGAACTTCGCCACGAGGGCTTGCTCGCCCGCCAACAGGCCGTCCTGATCACCGTGGAAGTGACCGCCGAAGCAGTAGCCCTCCGCCGATTCGTCCGTGACGACCCTGGTGAGCGTCTGCACGATCCGATGGCCGGGCAGGGGCTCCCCGAGCCCATGACGATCGACGGTCACGCCGAAGGGGATGACCTCGATCCCGGTGATCTTCATGCCGGTGCTCCTCCGAGGGCTCGTCTCCACCATGCCACCGGGGGAGACCGTTCGCGATCGCCTGCCCGCGGCATCGTCGGGCATGGAGCGCCCGCGGGTGAGGCGAGGTCGTGGCGGCGAAGGGCCCTCGGGCCCTATGGCCGCGGGGCTGAGCGTGCTACAAGAAAGTCGTCATCGCTGGTGGTGTGTGACGATGGAACGCTTGAGCACGCTCGACGCCGAGTTCCTCCACCTGGAGGACGGGATCGGGCACCTGCACATCGGGGCCGCGTCCGTCTTCGCCGGCCCGAGCCCGTCGTTCGACGACGTCGCCGCCATGATCGCCGCCAAGCTCCACCTCATCCCGCGCTACCGCCAGCGAGTGCGCTCGGTCCCACTGGAGCTCGGCCGCCCGGTGTGGGCCGACGATCCCCACTTCCGCCTCACCGACCACCTCCGACGCGTCACCCTGCCCCCGCCCGGCGACGACGCTGCGTTGTGCCGGCTGGTGGGGCGGATCATGTCCCGGCCGCTCGATCGCGATCGGCCCCTGTGGGAGAACTGGTTGGTCGAGGGTCTCGCCGACGGGCAGTGGGCGTTCGTGTTCAAGCTCCACCACTGCATGGTCGACGGCATCGCCGGTGTCGAGCTGCTCAGTGTGGTCCTGGACCCCGAACCCACCACCACGATCGGGGACCCGGTGCCCTGGGAGCCCCGTCCCGAACCCTCGGGCGCCGCCAAGGTCCTGGACGCGTGGGGCGGCCTCGTTTCCGGGCTCGGCTCGCTCACCGGCCGCCTTCCTTGGGCGGCGACGCATCCCCGCGCCGTCGCGCGCGCTGCGGCGGAGACGGCGAAGGGTCTTGCCCGCTTCGCCGGCGAGCTCCGGGCGACGCCTCCGCTGTCGATCGAGGGCAGCATCGGTCCCCACCGCAGCTGGGCGCATTCCTCGGCCGACCTGCACGATGTCCGCACGATCCGCGACGGCCTCGGGGGGACCGTCAACGACGTCGTGCTGGCCGCGGTCAGCGGCGGCTATCGGGCGCTGCTGCTCTCACGGGGTGAAGACGCCGATCATGCCCGGGTCCGCTCCCTGGTCCCGGTGTCGATGCGACGCCAGGACGGGCACGGCCGTCTCGACAACCGGGTCTCGACCCTGCTCTACGACCTGCCCGTCCACGTCGCCGACGGGGTGGAGCGACTGGCGCTCGTCCGGGAGCAGATGGCCGAACTGAAGGCGTCGCACATGGCGGAAGCCGGTGAAGTCGTCACGACCCTGGGCGATCTCGCACCACCGATGGTCATCGGCCCGATGAGCCGGATGATCATCCGCGCCGTCCATCGGCTCCCGCAGCGTTCGGTCAACACGGTGACGACCAACGTGCCGGGACCGCAGGTCCCGCTCTACTGCCTCGGTCGCGAAATGCTCGAGTACCGTCCCTTCGTCCCCATCAGCCACGGTGTCCGGGTGAGCACGGCCATCCTGTCGTACAACGGACGTCTCTTCTTCGGGGTGACGGGCGACGCCGAGACGGCACCCGACGTCGGCGTCCTGGCGCAGGCCGCGTCGCAGGAGATCGGCACGCTGCGCGCCGGGGCGGAGGCCGCCCGCACCACCGGGGCCCGGTCCCCCCGTTCCGGGACGGCCTGATGGAGGTTCGCCTCGCTTATGGGGACCACGGGCTGCTGGTCGACCTGCCCGATGGTCGGACCGACGTCGTCGCCCCGCTCCATGTCACGGCAGCTCGCGATCAACTGGGTGTGGTGCGCGCCGCGCTCGACGCGCCGGTGGCCGGCCCGGCCCTGGGCGACGTGGTGTCACCTGGGCAGCGGGTGGCCATCTCCGTGTGCGACATCACGCGCCCACAGCCGCGTCAGCTGGTCGTGCCCTTGATCCTCGACCAGCTGCAACGTTCGATCGATCTCGACGACGTGGTCGTCCTGGTGGCCACCGGAACCCATCGTCCCAACAGCACCGAGGAGCTCGAACGCATGTTGGGGCCGGCGGTGATGGGGCGGGTCCGGGTCGTGAACCACGACGCCCGCGACCCCTCCCAACTCGCCTGGTGCGGCACCCTGGGCCATCGGGTGCCGGTCTGGCTCAACCGGCGCTGGGTCGAGGCGGACGTCCGGGTCACCACCGGGTTCGTCGAGCCGCACTTCTTCGCCGGGTTCAGCGGCGGCCCGAAGATGGTCGCCCCCGGTCTCGCCGGCCTGGGAACCGTGCTGACGCTGCACGATGCGGCGCGCATCGACGACCCACGCGCCACCTGGGGCATCACCGACGGCAATCCGGTGCACGACGACATCCGGGCGATCGCCGCGGCGACCGGTGTGAGCTTCGACCTCGACGTCGTGTTGAACGACGAGCACCAGGTGATGGCGGCGTTCGGTGGCGAGCTGTTCGCCGCACATGCGGCTGCCTGCCGAGCCTCCGCTGCGGTGGCGATGGTCCCGGTCCCGACGCGGTATCCGGTGGTCGTGACCAGCAACGGCGGGTATCCGCTGGACCAGAACCTGTACCAGAGCGTCAAGGGGATGTCGGCCGCGGCCCAGGTCGTGGCCCGGGGCGGTCTCATCGTGTGTGCGGCCGAGTGTCGCGACGGGTTCCCCGATCACGGCAACTACCGCGCGCTGCTCGAGTCGGAGCGCTCGCCCGGCGACCTGCTCGCGGCGATCGCCGGGCGCCGCGAGACCGTCGCCGACCAGTGGCAGGTGCAGATCCAGGCGCAGGTCCAGACCCGCGCCGATGTCGTGATGCACACGGACTACCTGTCGGACGACGACCTCGAGCGGGTGCATCTCCGCCAGACCGCCGACATCTCGGCGACCGTGGCGGCGGCGCTCCGAGCCCGGGGCGACGGCGCCCGGGTGTGCGTGCTGCCCGAGGGGCCGATGTCCGCGCCCTATGTCGGCTGACGGTTGCGAGCCCCGGCCACCGGGACGACGCCCGCCCCGAGCCCCCGGCGGAGCGACCGACGATGGTGACTCTTGACCCTGGGCGCACCGGCACCGGCGGGGGAAGGTAGCCGTGGGTGAAGGGGGGCAAGCCCGTGGTTGGTCGTCGCCATCCGGACGCCGAGCTCGTGAGCGCCGTCGACGGGGCGACGGTCCTGGTGACGGGCGCCTCGTCCGGCATCGGTGCGGCCGCCGCCTGGGCTCTGGGGAGGGCCGGTGGCGAGACCGTCCTCGTGGCCCGGTCCGCCGACCGCCTCGAGGAGATGCGGGAGCGCATCCAGGAGGCGGGCGGCAGCGCCTGTGCGCACCCTGCCGACCTCTCCGACGCAGGCTGTGTCGCCCGGCTCGTGGAGGAGGTCGATCGGTGCCACGGAGGGGTCGACATCCTCGTCAACAACGCGGGGCATTCCATCCGGCGGTCGATCGAGCTCTCCTACGGACGCGTCCACGACTTCGAGCGCACCATCGACGTCAACTACCTCGGGCCCGTGGGCCTGGTGCTCGGCTTCCTGCCCGGGATGCGTGCACGCCGGCGGGGCCACATCGTCAACGTGTCGTCGCTCGGCGTGCTCTTCGGTGCCCCCCGGTTCTCCGCCTACCTCGGCTCCAAGTCGGCGTTCGAGACCTTCCTGCGCTGCATCGCCCCCGAGGTCCGCCCCGACGGCGTCGCCATCACCGACATCTACATGCCCCTGGTCCACACCCCGATGGTCGAGGCCACACGCGTGTACCGGCTGCTTCCCGGCCTGACGGCCGACGAGGCCGCCGAACGGATCTGCCGGGCGATCGCCCGCCGTCCGCGGCGCGTCGGGCCCATATCGGGGTACGTGGGTCGCACGCTGTCCGACATCGCACCCGGTCCCTTCGACCGCGTCCTCGGCCTCACCTACCGGTGGTCGACGGACTCTGCCGCGGCGCGAGGCGAGGCGGGCGACGACGTCGAGGTCCCCGCCCTCGTACGGTCCACCTTGCGGCGTCTCGGCCACCTGAGAGCACCGTCGTGAACCCCCGCCAGGTGTTGCCCGTTGCGTACGCGATCGGCCGGACCGGACTGCTGCGCCCACCCGGGCCGGTGGAGCTCGTCCGCATGGTGCAGACGTTCCGTCGATGGGGGGCGAGCCTCGCCACGGCGGCGGCCGTCGCAGCCCTGCGGGCCCCGCACCAGATGGCGGTCGTCGACGACGAGGGCGGGTTGTCGTGGCACGAGCTCGACATCGCCGCCAATGCGGTGGCCGGCCTGCTCGTGCAGCGTGGGGTCCGTGCGGGGTCCAACGTGGCCCTCATGTGCCGCAACGACCGGTACTTCGTGGTGGCGGCCCTGGCCGTGTCGAAGGTGGGTGGCGACCTCGTCCTCCTCAACACCGAGTTCGCCCCCGCCCAGCTCGGCGGCGTCCTCCAGCGCGAGAGCATCGCTGCGGCCATCTTCGACGGCGAATTCGCCCGTGCCTTCGACGAGGTCGGGTTCCAAGGGCCGCGCGTCGACCATCTCGATGTGCGGCGTGCCGGCCTGTGTGCCGCGCGCATGCCACCGGAGCCTCCGCGACGGCCCGGGCGGATCGTGTTCATGACCTCCGGCACGACGGGTACCCCGAAAGGGGCACAGCGCAACACCCTCGCGCCCCCCACCAACATCGTGATGGACGCGCTGACCAAGCTGCCGCTCCGGGTGCGGGAGCCCGTGGTGGTGGCACCGCCACTGTTCCATTTGCTCGGCTTCGGCTTCTTCGGGCTTGCGCTGCTGCTACAGGGGACCTTGGTCCTCCGGCGGACATTCGACCCGGAAGCCGTGCTGGCTGCCGTTGCCCGGGAGCGTGCAGCGACGCTGGTGGTGGTACCGGTGATGCTCCGGCGGATCCTTGCCCTGCCGGCGACGACTCGCCTGCGCCACGACACCTCGTCCTTGCGCGTCATCCTGTGCAGCGGCTCCACCCTCGGTGCGGAGCTCGCGCTTGCGAGCGCGGACGCCTTCGGCGACATCCTCTACAACTTCTACGGCTCCACGGAGGTGGGCTGGGTCGCCATGGCACAGCCCTCCGACCTGCGCGCTGCCCCCGGCACGGTGGGCCGTCCCCCGATGGGCACCAGGATCGCCATCCTCGATGGCCGTGGCCGTCGGCTGCCCACGGGCAAGAGCGGACGGATCTTCGTCGGCAGCGCGATGGCGTTCGACGGATACACCGGTGGTGGCGGCAAGGAGGTCGTCGACGGCCTGATGAGCACCGGCGACATCGGCCATCTCGACGGAGAGGGTCGGCTCTTCGTCCATGGCCGCGCCGACGACATGATCGTCTCGGGCGGCGAGAACGTCTTCCCCGAGGAGGTCGAGAACCTCCTCCGGAGCCATGCCGCCGTGGCCGACGCGGCAGTGGTTGGTGTCGACGACGAGGAGATGGGCCAACGGTTGGCCGCGTTCGTGGTCCCTGCGCCCGGATCGACCCCGACCACGTTCGAGATCAAGGCGTTCGTCCGGTCTCGTCTGGCGCGGTTCAAGGTGCCCCGAGACGTGACGTTCGTCGACCGGATTCCCCGAAACCCCACCGGCAAGGTCCTTCGCCGTCGGCTCCTGGAGCTCGGATGTGACCCGACGGGACCCCGGGAGTCCACAGAGGCCGAGCGATGGCGGGTGTGAATCCGGTTCCCCTAGGGTGTCCCATTCCCGAGTTGATCAAGCCGCGTCTGGAGGGCAGCGTCGGACTGCGGGACGGGCGCCGCATGGGCTTCGCCGAGTTCGGAGACGTGCGCGGCCGAACGGTGATCTGGCTCCACGGCACGCCAGGTGCCCGCCGCCAGATCCCGCACGAGGCGCGCGCCTTCGCCCTGGAGAACCAGGTGAGGCTCGTCGGCATCGACCGCCCCGGTATCGGCTCGTCGAGTCCGCACGTGTACACGCGCATCAGCTCCTTCGCCGAGGACTTGGACGCGGTCGCCGAGGCGCTCGGTGTCGAGGAGATGGCCATCATCGGGCTCTCCGGCGGTGGGCCCTATGCCCTCGCCGTCGGTGCGACGCTCGGCGACAGGGTCCGGGCGATCGGGGTGCTCGGTGGCGTGGCGCCGACGGTCGGCCCCGACGCCATCGACGGGGGTCTGGTCGCGTTCGGCGTCCGCGTGTCCTGGGCGCTGCGCTGGGGAAGGGTTCCGCTGGGCATGACGCTGGGGGCACTCCTGCGCGCGATCCGGCCGCTCGGCTCCCCGGCGCTCGACCTCTTCGCGCGGGTGTCGCCGGAGGGGGACCGCCGGCTCCTCGGCCGGCCCGAGTTGAAGGCGATGTTCCTCGACGATCTGTTCAACGGGAGCCGACGCCAGTTCCAGGGCCCCATCGCCGACGTCATAGCCTTCACGAAGGACTGGGGGTTTCTGGCCGCCGATGTCCGGGTTCCGGTCGTGTGGTGGCACGGAGACCACGACCACATCATCCCGTTCGCCCACGGCGTCCACATGGTCACTCGGCTTCCCCGGGCGACGCTTCAGATCATGTCGGGCGAGAGCCACCTCGGTGGACTGGGGATCGCGGAGGAGATCTTCACCACGCTGCTCGGGATCTGGGACTCCGGCCGCTCCGGGCCGGGCTCCGCACCCGAGGGTCAGGCACCCGCGCCGGCCGAGACGGCGTAGGTTCCCGGGTCCTGGCGCGGCTACCCGAGCACGGGGAAGCGGCGCCCCGCGGCCAGGCGGGTCAGCACGCGCTGCATGACACCGGTGAGCTCCTCGTAGCAGGCCCGGACCACCTCGGCGTCGTCGGCGGCATCGGGTCCGTGGCGCGACGACCAGTCGATGGGATCGCACAGCTCGACGGTGATCTTGGCCGGCAGCGGCCATGTCGGGATGCCACCGGGGACGACGCCCAGCGGCGGCCCGAGCACGAGGGGCATCACCTTGATGCGGAAGAGCCGGTCCACGTGGAGGAACCTGGCCACCCGGGTGCCGCGTGCCAGCACCACCAGGGTCTCGTGGGCGCCGACGGACACCGCGGGGACCACGGGCACCTGGGTCCGCAGAGCGAGGCGGACGAAGCCGAGCCGGTCGCCGAACTCGATCCGGTTGCGCTCGCGCCAGGGCCGGAACACCTCGTAGTCGCCGCCCGGGTAGTCGATGAGGATGCCGCCGGCGCGAAGCACCGCCTCGGCCGCCGCCGGCCCGGCTTCGACCGCCCCGGCGCGGCTCATGAGCGGCCCCACGCCCGGCAGGGCCAGGAGGAACGAGTGGAACAGCGCGTAGACGGGTTCGTCCTCACCCCGCTCGCGCCACCATGCGGTGAGCAGGACGGGCAGGTCCGGGGGGAGCTGGCCCCCGGAGTGGTTGCCGACCACCAGGAACGGGCCCTTGTCCGGGAGCCGGTCGAAGCCGCGCACCTCCGGGCGGAAGTACGAGGCGTAGCGCTCGAGCACCGGACGGACGGACCGCAGGAACGCGGGGTCCCGGGCGGCACCTGCACCGTCCGCCGTCGGCGTCTGGTCCACTATGCGTTGGCCGCCGGCCGTGCCCGCTCGCCCTCGTCGGCCCGGAGCCCGATCGCGTCTCGCAGCACGGCGAGCGAGTCGCCGAGCGCGTCGGCCAGGGGCCAGGGGTCGGGAAGGCTGGCGGGGCAGCCGAGGACGGAGACGTACAGCTTGCCGGCGTAGCTCCACGCCGTGATGTTGAGGCCGATGCCCTCGAGGATCGGCCCCACCGAGTAGAGCGATTCGAGGACGGCGCCCCCGACCTCGAGGCGCGAAGCCGGGCCGGCCACGTTCGAGACCACGAGGTTGAGCGGGGGCCGGAGGTGGTTGGCGAGGTGCGTGCGGCCCCAGCTCCGGACCGCGAAGGCGAAGAGCTGTGGCGGCACGATCTCGGCGCGTTCCTCGAAGAGCTCGTTGCCCAGCGCGGCCCGGGCGGCCTTGGCAGCCGCCGCCACGTCGGCGATGTGCCGGACGCGGGCAACGGGGTCGGCGATGTCCGTCCCGATCGATACGTAGAGGTTGTCCACGTGGTTGCCCGCCAGGGTTCCTTCGGGCGCGCCGGTGGACAGCGGCACACTTGCCACCAGCGGCCGGCCCGGGAGCTCGCCTCGGTGCCCGAGGTACGCCTGCACCGCGCCACCGCACACGGCCAGGAAGACGTCGTTGACGGTGACGCCCAGTGCCCGCCGGATCGCCCGCACGTCTTCGAAGTCGAGCGTGGTCATGGCGAAGGTGCGCTCGGGGGTGAGCGACACGTTGAACGAGGTCCGGGGGCCCTGGAACGGCATGGGCGCCTTGACCGGCGAGCGCCGGCGAAGTCGCTGGGCCTCGCGCAGGCCCTTGACGGAGCGGACGGCCAGGTCCGGCAGCGTCGGGAGCCGCTGGCGGTGCTCGCGCCGGGCCCAGCGCAGCAGCTCGTGACGGTCGGGGATCGCCTCGGGCTCCCAGGCGGGCGACCCGGGGGGTCGTGGCTCCATGGCCCGCAGCAGCAGGTGGACCGTCGTGGCCCCGTCGGCCACCGCGTGGTGCACCTTGGCCACGACGGCCACCCGGTCGCGGGCGAGCCCGTCCACGACGACGAGCTCCCACAGGGGGCGGTCCCGGGGCAGCGGCCGGCCGGCGACCTCGGCGACCACGGCGGCCAGTTGCCGATCCTCCCCGGGCGGCTCGACCCGTCGCCGGCTGACGTGTTGCCGGACGTCGAACGCCGGGTCCTCGACCCACAGCGGATGTCCGAGCCCGTAGGGCACGGGCACGGCGCGCCGGCGGAACGGGGGGAGCCGGTCGAGGCGGCGGGCGAGCATCGCCACCATGTCGCCGTACGAATTGCGCCCGGCGAGCCCGGACATGTCGAACACGGCCACCTTCAAGGTGTGCATGTGCGCGGCAGGCGTCTCCGAGTAGAGGAACTTGGCGTCGAGCCCGCGCATCTGCTCCATGGCTCAGCCCCGCGCACCGGGCACGCGGTCGTCGCCCCGGACCTCGGTCAGGGAGGAGCCGACGAACGAGCCCACCTGACGGGACCACAGGTAGCCGACGTGGTTGCCCGCGTACCAGCAGGTGGTGGGCTCGTCCCAGTGCTCCCAGAGCCTGCGGGCCTGGTCGGGCAATGCCAGTCTGTCGCCGGAACCGGCGTAGAGGTAGCGGCGCTCCCTCGGCACCTTGGGAGTGACGTGCAAGGGGGACACGACGCTGAACACGCTCTCGGCCGTGCCGCCCAGGATGCGGTGCTCGATCGACCTGGCGCGGATGTGCACGGGGCTGTGGGCGTGGAACAGGCTCGGGAAGTCCACGACCGGGATGCCGGCCACGACGGCGTCGATGTCGTCTTCGATCCCCACCACCAGGGACACGACGTACCCGCCGAGGGAGACGCCGTAGAGGACGATCGCCGTCGGCCCCTGCGCACGGATCCACGACAGCAACCGGCGGACGTCCCACACGGCCTGGGCCACGCCATGGACGGTGTTCATCAGGTCGAACGACAGGAAGGGCTCGCCGCTGACACGCGTCACCTTGCGGGGACCGTGCAGCGGCAGGACGGGCAGGGCGACGTTGTAGCCGAGCTCCCGGTGGAGCTTGGCGGTGTGGAGCCCGACGAAATCCATGAACGGGTAGCCCATGCAGAACCCGTGGACGCAGACGGCCCACGGGCGCGGCCCCCCGCGATGCCGGAGCACGGTGGCCAGGGCCCGATGGTTGGGACCGTAGGAAGACCACCGCTGCCCGCCGGGCTCGGCGGGGCGCGGGACGAACTCGCTGGCGTAGGCCAGCTGCTCGTAGCCCAACCCCATCGCCCACCCGCGGGCCACGGTGACGTCGCGCTCGGCGAGGGGTGGGGGCGTGCGGTGGTAGGCGGTCGGTCGGGCGAGCCACCCGCGGCGGGAGAACATCTCGTGTGCCTGGGTCAGCTCTTCGCCGACCCGCGTGTAGTCCGCCCGGCGGGGGAACCGGTTCGGTGCCATTGCCATGGACAAGAGCGCTTCGTCCATGGCCACGCCGCCTGCGAAGCCCAGCGACAGTGCCGGGACGGGAACGGCCTCGGCCACGCTGCCGGTCAGCTTGGAGGACGTGAGGAAGCGCACCGTGCGGGGGATGGCTCTCGATGCCCGGGCCAACGACCGCCGTTCCAGGAACCGCAGGACGGCGCGGTAGGTCCCGGTGACCCTGTCGACGAGCGGGAGCGAACGGACGGGGGGCGCCTCGGGACCGGCGTGGCACGGCCCGTGCTCGCCACCGTGCGTCGCTTCGTCCGCCACAGCGCCCGGAACGGGAGCAGCGTCCCCCATGACCCCTCGAAACCCCCCGGCGGCCCATCCCCGTCCGTGAACCGCGACAGCCGACGCCATACTACGTCTAGCGCGTCATGACAGCGCCCCGCCCGGCGCGCCAGCGGCGGGTGGAGGACGGGGCGCATCGGAGAAGCCCGTGGAGTTCAACCTGGCAGACCTGTTCGAGAGCGTGGTGGACACGGTCGGGGACCGGGTGGCCCTGGTCGCCGGCGACCGCCGCCTCACCTACGCGGAGCTCGACGGTCGGGCGAATCGCCTGGCCCATTGCCTCGCCGACGCCGGCATCGCCGCCGGCGACTTCGTCGGCGTGCAGCTCGCCAACGGGGCCGAGTACCTGGAGACGATGCTTGCCTGCTTCAAGATTCGGGCTGTGCCGGTCAACATCAACTACCGGTACGTCGCATCGGAGCTGGAGCATCTCTACCGGGATGCCCGCCTGTCAGGGTTGGCCTTCCACAGCAGCTTCGCCCCCGCGGTCGCCGACGCGATCAGATCGATCCCGGTCCGCCCGCTGCTCCTCGAGGTCCGTGACGACGCGGCGGCCTCCGGGCTCGGCGTCGACCTCGAGTCCGCGCTCGCGGGCGTCCCCGATGTCCGCGGATTCGCGAGACGTTCGGCCGACGACCTGTACTGCGTCTACACCGGTGGGACCACCGGGATGCCCAAGGGCGTGCTCTGGCGCCATGAGGACATCTTCTTCGCTGCCATGGGCGGTGGCGATCCCATGTCGCTGGGCAACGTGATCAGCTCGCCCGAGGAGCTGGCGGATCGTGTGAAGGGCGGCGGCCTGGCGTCGCTCCCCGCGTCCCCCCTGGTGCACGCGGCGGCCCACTGGTTGGCGTTCTCCATGCTCTTGGGCGGCGGCAAGGTGGTCCTCGTCCCGGGCCGGCACCTGGACCCCGCGGCACTGTGGCACCTCATGGCGGCCGAATCGGTCAACGTCCTCGTCGTCGTGGGCGATGCCATCGCCCGTCCGCTCCTCGACTGGCTCGAGACCCACGGCCAGCGTTGCGACGTGTCGTCGTTGCTGGCCATCGGATCGGGGGGAGCGGCCCTGTCGCCGTCGACCAAGCGCCGTATCGCCCGGTTGCTCCCGGGGAGGGTCGTCGCCGATGCGTTCGGCTCGTCGGAGACCGGACAACTCGGTGGATCGGCGCCCGAGGACGACCCGCTCGGTCCCCCGCAGCTCCGGGTGGACGAGCGCACCGACGTGCTCGATGCCGATCTGCGACCGGTCGTCGCCGGCTCCGGGGCCCATGGCCACCTGGCGCGCAGCGGCCACATCCCGATCGGCTATCTCGGCGACGAGGCGAAGACGGCCCAGACCTTCGTCGAAGCGGGAGGCGCACGGTGGGCACTCTCCGGCGACGTGGCCACCGTCGGTGCCGACGGCACCATCACCGTGTTGGGCAGAGGCTCACTGTGCATCAACACCGGAGGGGAGAAGGTGTTCCCCGAGGAGGTGGAGGCCGTCCTCAAGGAGCACGGCGACGTGGAGGACGCGCTCGTCGTCGGCGTCCCCGACGACTACTACGGCGAACGCGTGAGCGCCGTCGTCCAGTCCCGTCCGGGGGCCGACGTGGAGCCGGAGTCGCTCCGGGCCTTCTGCCGTGCCCGGTTGGCGGGCTACAAGGTCCCTAAGACCATCGCCGTCGTCGCCGCCGTCAAACGGTCGGTCGCCGGCAAAGCCGACTACCGCTGGGCCAGGGCGGCGGCCGCGGCCGGCACCCCCGACCCCGGGCCGTGAGGACGCGCGCCGCTATTCGGGGATGACCTCCGCCACCTCGTCGAGATTGGCCACTTCGGCCTCCTCGAGCTCCTCCCACACGCCCGCGGCCGACGTGAGGGGACCCGGCAGGAAGACCGCCGGAAGGATGGCCAACGCGCACACACCGAACGACCACCAGAAGGAGGTGGCGAAGGCGTCGGCCAGGCGGTCGGCCACGGTGAGGGGGAGCGGATGGACCTGCAGCATGCCCAGGCCCGCGGCATGGCCGGGGAACTGGTGGGCGATGGCGGTCTGCAGCACCACTGCGAACACGGCCACGCCGAGCGAGCCGCCGACCTGGCGGATGATGTTGGTGGCGGTGCTGGCGCGGGGGACCTGCTCGTGCGACAGCCCCCGGTACGCCGCCGCGAACACCGGCATCATGGCGAAGCCCAGACCGATGCCCCGCACGAGCAGCGCGCAGGCCAGGAACGCAAAGGATGTGGACCCGGAGACCTGGGTGTAGGCCAAGGTGCCCAGTGCCAGCACGGCCATGCCGACGGGCACCGTCCGCCGGGTGCCGTAGCGGTCGGCCAGCTGGGCCGACGGCCGCATGACCAGCGCCGCACCGATCCCCTGGGGTGCCATGAGCAGGCCGGCCGTCAAGGGGGACTCGCCGCGCACGATCTGGTAGTAGAGCGGCAGCAGGAACATCGTGCCGTAGAGGGTGGCGCCGATCAGGAAGATGCAGGCCGTGGCCACGGAGAAGTTGAAGCGCGTGAAGAGGCGCAGGTCGAGCAGGGGTTCGGGGGCCCGGAGCGAGCGCACGACGAACCCGACGATGAGCACGACGGACACCAGCAGACTGACCTGGACGCCACGGGAGGAGAACCCGCCCTCGCTCCCCACCTCGGAGAGGCCGTAGACGGCAAGGGCCAGGCCCGGCGCCAGCAGCAGGAATCCTGTGACGTCGAACCGGTGCGAGCGGTCGCGTGGTGTGGTGGTCAGGAAGCGGAAGCAGAGGATCAGCGCCACGATGCCGATCGGGACGTTGACGAAGAAGATCCAGCGCCACGAGACGTTGGAGATGATCAGCCCGCCGATGACAGGTCCGAGGATCGGTCCCAGCAACGTCGGCACCCCGATGAGCGCCATGACCTTGTTCATCTTGTCGGGGCCGGCGGTGCGGACCATGATCGTCTGTCCGACCGGCATGATCATGCCGCCACCGAGGCCCTGCAGCACGCGGAAGACGATCAGGGCGCCGGCCGACCAGGCCACGCCGCACAGGGCCGAACCGGCGACGAACAGCAGCAGCGACATGATGTAGACGGGCTTGGCGCCGAAGCGGTGCACCGCCCAGCCGCTCAGCGGGATCACCACGGCGAGCGCCAGCAGGTACCCGGTGGTGACCCATTGGATGGTGCTGATGCTGGTGTGGAAGTCGCGAGCGAGCGTGGCGAGGGCGACGGCCACGATGGTCGTGTCGAGAATGGCCATGATGGTGCCCAGCACCACCACGACACTGACCCGGCGCACCTCCGGACTGAGGCGGTCGGACGGCGCCCCCGGAGTCGCCGACGGTTGACTCTCTGCAGTGGTCATCGAGCTCCTCGACCTCGGGACACGATTGTTGCTACGCGCCTGTGGAGGTTTCAACTCCGCTCTCGACCACGGGATTTCCGGGGATGTGATCGGTCGCGGGAGCGTGCCTAGGCTGGCGCCCGTGGGACCGCCGCCGAGCGTCTCATGGGCAGCGCGCCCGTGGCGGACCGCAGGACGGGCGCGGGCCGCGGCGCTGGTGGCAGTGCTCCTGTCGGTGGGCGCGGTCATCGTGGTCACCGACACGCGCGGACGGTCCGAGGTCAGGGACACGACGGCCGACGCGGTCTCCCTGAGGCGCCTCGAAGCGTCGGAAGCCGCGTTGCTCGTCGAGGCCCGGGCGCGCACGTGGGTGGTGTCGACGCAGGACTGGTCCCACCAGGCGTCCCTGGCCAAGGTCCGCGCCTCGCTCGCTACCACCGGTGCGGCCAATACGGCGACCGCCGCGGCGCTGGCCGCCGCCGACTATGACATCGGCGCCCTCGAGACGTGTCTGGCCGGTGCCAACCGGGCGCTCGACCAGCTGGCCGTCGGCCAGCCGAGTGGTGCGCTGTCGTCCCTGTCGGCCGTGTCGTCGAGTTGCAATGCCGCGAGGCCCGGCAATGGATGAGCGCCTGCGGGCCCGGTGGTCGCTGCGGGCCGGCCTCGTGATCCTCGCGGGGGCGCTGCTGGTCGCCGGCCTGGTCGACGACCTCAGCACCCAGACGCGGCTGCACCACGCCGACGTCGCCGTGCAGCTGGCGCGCGACCAGGTCCGCTCACTGGTCGGTCAGGTGGCCGTCGTCGACGCCGAGCTCAGCGCCGCACTGAGCGCCGACCAGGCCGACACCACGCAGCTGGCGAGGTCGACGACCGAGCTCACGTCGACCGAGCAGGAGCTCCAGAGCAACGAGCAGGCACTCACGCTCCAGGACGTGAACCTCGACACGGTCAACGCCTGTGTGGCCGGCCTGCAGATCGCCGTGGGCGACCTGGAGGCCGGGCGCCAGCAATCCGCCATCACCCAGCTCGCGGCAGTGGCCGCGACCTGCCAGAAGCTGCAGGCCGGCACCCCCGGTGGCCCGGTCTATCCCTTCGACTTCCCGGACCCCGACCTCATCGACGTGGCCGGCACCTACTACGGCTATGCCACCAACTCCGCGGGAGGGAACATCCAGATCATCGAGTCGACGGACCTGTCGACCTGGACGACGGTCGGCGACGCGCTCCCGTCCCTGCCCGCCTGGGCCACGACGGGCACCACCTGGGCACCAGGGGTCCTCGAGACCGCCGGTCGGTTCCTTCTCTTCTATGCCACGGGCCAATGCATCTCCGTCGCCACCGCGAGCACGCCCACAGGCCCGTTCGTCGACTCGTCGACCGGACCGCTCGTGTGCCAGGCGGGAGGATCGATCGACCCCGCGCCCTATACGGACGGGGCCGGCCAGCTCTACCTGACCTGGAAGCAGAACGCGGCCGGCGGCCACCCGGCGACGATCTGGGCCCAGCCGATGACGCCGTCGGGAATGGCGATGGCACCCGGGACGGCGCCCACGGCCATGCTCGTGCCGGCCCAGTCGTGGGAACGATCGGTCGTCGAGGGCCCCTTCATGTGGTTGTCGGGCGGGACCTATTACCTCTTCTACTCGGGGAGCGACTGGAACTCCGGGTCGTACGCCATCGGCGTGGCCACCTGCCAGGGCCCGCTCGGTCCCTGCGCGAGGCCGCTCGACGGGCCGCTCTACGCGTCGCAGTCGGGGTTCGTCGGCCCTGGTGGGGAATCGGTGTTCCTCGACGCCCAGGGTCGGCCGTGGATCGCGTTCCACGCCTGGCAACCGGACGCCATCGGGTACCCGAATCCGCGCCTGCTGTACCTCCGGCCTCTCGCCGTCGTCGGCGGTGTGCCGCAGGTCCAGCCGCCGGCCTGAACCGGGCCCGCGGGCTCGTTCACCACTGCGCGGCGGCCTTGCCGGCCGTGACGGCCCGCACGTCCTCTGCACCGAACGTGCCCGGGAGGACCGAATCGTCCGACAGCCGGCGGACGACGTACTCAGCTCCTCGCCGGCCGGCGATGTCGAAGCCCTGGGCCCAATTGCCCTGATACCGGTCACGAACCGCGACGGGGCAGCCGACGGCCAAGACCCGGGATCGCTGCGGTGCCGAAGTGTCGAGGAGCTGCGCGAGCTGCCGATAGGCGCCGGCGGCGGGCAGGTCGGGCGCGTATTCGAGGATGGACTTCCCGCTGCGAGAGGCCTCGGCGAATCGGATGGACTTGCGCACCGGCGGATGCAGCACCGGTACGCCATGGCGGTCCTCGATGTCGACCAGGATCGAGCGGTTGTGCGTCGTATGGCGGTCGAACATCGTCGGGATCACACCTCGGACGTCCAATCCCGGGTTCGTGAACATCCGGACGTCCGCGATCAGCTCGAGCAACTGGCCGACACCGCGGTCGCTCAGGGTCTCGCACTGGCACGGTATGACGACCTCCTCGGCCGCGGTGAGGGCGTTGACGGTGAGGAGGCCGAGTGACGGCGGGCAGTCGACCAGCACCACGTCGTAGGAGCCGTGAACAGGAGCCAGGGCTCGGGCGAGCGCGTATTCTCGCCCGGTCCGTGGCGCCAGGTCGACCTCGGTGACGAAGAGGTCGAACGTCGCCGGCAACACGTCCAGGCCCTCGGGCCCCTCCAGCGCCACGCATGCGTCCGCTGCGTCGACGTGGCCCCCCATCACGTCGTACATCGAGCACTTGAGCGACGTGCTGTCGATCCCGGTCGAGAAGGTGAGATCGGCCTGGGGATCGAGGTCGACCATCAGGACCCGCCGGCCGATCGCGGCCAGCGCGTATCCGAGCGCATGGACGGTGGTCGTCTTGGCGACCCCACCCTTCTGGTTGGCCACCGCCACCAGGCGTGCCACGCCCACATCCTAAGGTTGCGTCTTGACGCGACGTGGGATTCCGGGGGCGGTGTCCCGACCTCAGCCGTCCCGAGCGGTGCCGCTGAAGAGCACGCCACGGACCCGGTTCCGCTTGTCCGTCGGTCCGGCCGTGGCCTCGAGATGGCCGCGTCCGCCTGCTGGTTCACCGCCGGCGGACCGGAGATCGACACGTGCGGACATCGTGACCCGGATGCCACCGATCGTGACCGGATCCTCGGCCACCGCTCTGATCATCTCGGCGAGCTGGGCCGCCTCCGCACCCGCGATCCCGGGGCGGGCGACGAGGAACTCGTTGCCTTCCCGGCGCACGGTACCGGACCCGCCGAGGAAGGCCCGGAGACGGTCGAGGATCTCCGTGGCGACCGACTCGGACACCTCGGAGCCGAAGGCCGATCGGAGGGCCGGGAGCTCCTCGACGACGCATCGGATGGCTGGGACGTCGGGGAGCGGCGACCCGGCCTCGGCGACCGGTTCCCCGACCGGCGTGGTGGCCGTGTCCCCCGAGCCGGCACGGGATCCGGGCCGAGGAGAAAGGTCGGACAGGATGACCAGCGATCCCGGTCGGCCGTCCCACACCGTGGGGACGGCACTGAGCTCGATGCGGCGTTCATCGCCGGTCGCGGGGATCGTCAGGGCGGGTCGCCCCGCGAGCGGGCCTTCGGACGTGCGCTGCAGCGCGGCGCGCGCCGCCCCGTTGGCGAAGACGAGGGCCCCGTCCTCCCCGAAGACCAGCACGCCGTACCGCAAGCGCTCGACGACGCCGTCGAAGCGGGCTTCGGCCGTCTCCGCCCGTCGGCGCCATTGCTCGAGCTCGCGGCGGAGCCGCTCGGGCTCGGAGTGAGGCGCCGCGGCCCTGTCCTCGTCGTTCATCTGCACGGCTCCCGACCGATGGAGCGAGCTCCGATCTGGACCACATCCTGCCAGAAGTCAGCGTTCCAGCTCGGGCTCTCCCGACAAGGCGAGGACGGCGGTCCTGACCGCATCGCGCAACGCCAGCGTGGCCGACCAACCGGTGCCGTCGGGGACGATCGGGTCGCCGATGGCGGCCGAAACGGCCCCACGGCGCGGGAAGCGGCCTCCCGGGCGGACGACGTCGCGGCTGCCCCTGATCCCCACCGGCAGGACGGGCACGCCGCTGTCGCAGGCGGCGGCGAAGGCGCCCAGGTGGAACGGTCGCAGCCCGACCGCCCGGTGCACCGACCCCTCGGGGAAGAAGGCCGCCGACCGCCCGCTGCGCAGGCGCGTCGTGATCCTGTCGGCGTCCCGCTGGACTTGTTCCGGGTGGTCCCGGTCCACGAATTCGCTGCCGAGTCGCCGGAGGAACGGTCCGGCGATGCGCCGGGTGGCGAATTCGCCACCGGCCACGAACGCCACCGGTTCGGGCAGGCAGAGGACGAGGACCAGCCCGTCGACGAAGCTGGCGTGGTTGGCCACCACCACGAAGGGCCCCGCCGCGGACACGTCCCCGGTCACGTCCATCGTGATGCCGCAGAGGCGACACACCAGGTGGCCGCCCGCACGGAGCACGCGCCAGCGGGCACCCAGGGTCGGGAGCGCCAGGACGAGGAGCCAGACGGGCACGCCGATGGCGATGACGACGGCCCACGCGTACACGGCGTACAGGAGATCCGTCGTCGCATGCGTCGTTCGGCGGACTTGCGGCCCCGCACCGCGCCAGGCGAAGCGTGCCAGCTGCCATCGGGCCCCGCGGGCCGGGCGGTCGATGGACCCCTCCTCGTAGCGCTGGCGGCAGGCGGCGCGTCGGATCTTGCCGCTCGAGGTCTTGAGCACCGTGCCGGGCGGCGCCAGCACGACGTCGTCCGGTGGCGTGCCCAACAGGTCGACCGTGAGGGTGGTGATCTGGCGGCGCAATCGGGCGCCGGCCTCGGGGTCGGTCAGCCGCGTCTCGGCCAGGACGACGAGCCGCTCGGTGCCCCCGGGGGCATCGCTGGACGCGAACGCCGCCACGCAGCCCTTGCGGATGCCGGACAGGTTGCCGACGGCCTCCTCGAGCTCCTCGGGGTGCAGGTTCCTGCCGGCGCGGATGACGATGTCCTTCACCCGACCGGTCAGGTAGAGGTCGCCCCCGGCCATGTACCCGAGGTCGCCCGTGTCGAGCCATGCGCCGCGCCGAAGGACCCGCGTCGCCTCCTCGTTGCGGAAGTAGCCGGGAGTGGCGGAGGGACCCGTGAATTCGATCCGCCCTTCGTGGCGTTCCGCCAGCTCCCTCCCCGAGGGGCCGAGGACCCGGACCTGGTAGCCCGGGAGGGGTCGCCCGCAGGCCACGAAGCGCAGGGCCGTGGCGTCGTCGCCCGCCGCCGGTTCGGCGCGTCCGGCCCCGATCAGGCGTTGGCGGTCGACGACGTCGACGACTGGGCCCCGGTGCAACGGGGGGAATGTCAGCCCGACGCCCGCCTCGGCCAGGCCGAACACCGGCGTCATGACCTCGGGGCGAAATCCACGGGGAGCGAACCGCTCGGCGAAGCGCCGGATCGTGTCGGGACTGACCGGTTCGGCGCCGTTGAAGGCCACCCGCCAGCTGGAGAGGTCGAGACCGGCGACCTCGTGATCGCCGACATGGCGGAGGCAGAGCTCGTAGCCGAAGTTCGGCGAGGCGCTCAATGTGCCGCCATAGGCATGGATGGCGCGCAGCCACCGCACCGGCCGGACGAGAAAGGCCGTCGGCGGCATGACGATCAGTTCGAAGCCGAAGTACAGGCTGGCCAGCCAGGCGGCGACGAGCCCCATGTCGTGGTAGAGCGGCAACCAGCTCACCAACGCGTCGGCGGGAGTGACCTCTGCCGCGGCGCCCATGGCCCGGATGTTGGCCAGCACGTGGCGGTGGGCGAGGACGACGCCCTTGGGACTGCCGGTGCTGCCCGAGGTGTACTGGATCAGCGCGGTGTCGTCGGCCGACACGATGGGGCGCATCGGCACGGCCGCCGGCAGGGCCAGCAGATCCTCGGCCGCGAGGATCTCCTGCAACGAGGCCACCTGCGGTCGCACCAGCCGGCCCACCAGTCGCGCCGCCGGTACGGTGACGAGGAAGGCCGCCTGCGCGTTGTCGAGGATGTGCACCTGGCGGTGCAGGTGGTCCTCGAGGCCGGCCGGCCGCGCCGGGGGGTAGATCGGCACGGGCACGCCGCCCGCCCCCAGGATCCCCTGGAACACCGCGAAGTAGTCCGGCCCGGTCGGCAGCATGATGGCCACGGAATCGCCGGGACGCAGCCCCCTGCGCTGGAGTCCGTTGGCGACAGCTGCCGCCCTCGTCGACAGCGCACCGTAGGTGAGCTCTTCGGAGGCCGATTCATCCTCCGAGGTGTGGAGCAGCCGAACGTGGACGCGTTCGGCGTGGGCTCGGGCATGGAAGTCGAGGACGTCCAGCAGCGTGCTCGCGTCTTGCGGCCAGTCGCACATGGGCGCGGGCGGCGCCGGCCGCTTCCTCCTGTGCCGGGCGGATGGGTGCGGAGCGGGCTCGCCCCGGGTCCGGGCGCCGCGCGCGGAGCTGACCCAGCCCTGGAGGGTGGGCGCCTCGAACACACCGTCGGGGAGCACCACGCCGAGCTCCTGCTCGACCCTGGAGCGCAACTCCACCAATGCCAGGCTGTCGAGCCCCAGGTCGGCATCGACGCGGCTCTCCAGCCTGACGGGCGCCGCCCTGGAGGTCGGGTGGAGCTCGCCCACGAGCGAGCGCGCCACCTCCAGCACCCGATCCTCGATCTCGTCGGTCCCGATGGGAAGGGTCATTGCACGATCGTCCGGGCTGGTGCGTCGGCGGGGACGTGCTCCCACCGACACACACGACGAGGGTGGCACGCTGCGCCTGCCGGGCCCAGGGTCGAAGGTCTCCGGCGCACCTTCGCTCCCCCGAACCTCCAGTTGGCCACGGGCCGTGTCGATGATCGAGAAGTGGGCGAATTCGTCAACCTCCTCCTGATCGCCGCCTTTATCGGCGAGATCGCTCGTCGGCGGCGGCGTGGAGCTGACAACGGGCGCACAATCCTCCCGTCGGGTCCCCACTCTCCGTGGTACCGTCAGCTCCACGGAGAGTGGCAGCGAGGTGACCCGATGAAAAGTGGAGAACTGGCCAGGGAGTCCGGCGACTACAGCGCCGATTGTGGGCACTGGATGGTCCAGATGCGGCCGGGCATGGAATTCCCGCGCTGCCCGCAGTGCCATCAGGTCGTCGAGTACCGGCGGGCGGGTGACACCGGTGCGCCGGCCACCAGAGCGGTCGTGGGGCACAGCCGCCGGGTCGAAGAGGAATTCTGGGGGCGCGACAGCGATGCCCGCACGGGCCGCGGTGGACGGGGACAGCACCGGTTGCACCTCGAGCTCATGGGCCGCTCCACCCTGCGCGAGGGGCGGCGACTGTTGGCCTACGCCCGGTCGCACATGTTGCACCGCTGACGCGGTCCTCGTCGCGGGCCTTTGCGCTCCCGTCTGGACCGGATGGCGCCGGCGACCGGCTTCGGCTCGCGCGCGACGTCCGACGTTTCGGACGCGTGAACGGCGCGTGCACCGGGCGTTGACGTCGACCGACCGACTGGCAGGGCGAATCGACGGCCGTCTAGCCTGCCCCGCCATGTTGTCCGTGGCCGGCGCCGTCCTTGCGGGGCTCGTCATCGCACAGGTCGCCCTGATGGTGACGACGGTCTACCTCCATCGGTGCCTGAGTCACCGCGCCCTCCGGCTCACGCCGGGTGCGCTGGCGGTGTGTCGTGTGCTGACGTGGATGCTCACGGGCATGCGGCCGCGCCAGTGGGTGGCGGTCCACCGGAAGCACCATGCCTTCACCGACACCGAGCGCGACCCGCACTCGCCTGTCGTCCTGGGGTTCGCCAAGGTACAGCTCGCCAATGCCGTGCTCTACCGGAAGGTGGCACGTGATCCGAGCACGGTCGCGCGCTACGCCCGTGACCTCCCCGCCGACCGCTGGGACCGATGGCTCTTCGACCACGCGTTCGTGGGCCTCGGCCTGGGGATCGGCGCCCTGGTGCTGCTCTTCGGCTGGCAGCTCGCCCTGGTGGCGGCAGGGGTCCATGCCGCCTACTACCTGCTCGGCGGAGGGGCGATCAACGCCGTGGGCCATCGCTGGGGACGACGGCCCTTCGACAATCTGGCCACCAACAACCAATGGCTGGCCTGGCTCGTCGTGGGCGAAGGACTGCACAACAATCACCACGCCGCGGCGACGTCCAGCCGGCTGAGCCTTGCCAAAGGCGAGTTCGACCCGGGATGGTGGTGCATCCGCCTGCTCGTCCGGCTCCGCTGCGCCACGCTCCGTCACGTCGACCTGGTGCCGAGGGCCCCCGCGCCCCTGGGCTGACCCTCTGCCGGCGGTGCCCGGCGGCGTTAGCGTGGCCGGCATGCTGCACCATGTCGTCCTCGTCACGTTCAAAGAGGACGTCACCGACGCGCAGGTCGACGCCGTGCTCCAGGGGTTCGCTGCCCTTCCGGCCGCCATTCCCCAGATCCGGACCTACGATTTCGGGCGTGATGCAGGTCTGAGCCCCAACCCGTTCGGGGTCGTGCTCGTGGCCACGTTCGATTCCATCGAGGACTTCGCTGCCTATCGGGCGCACCCAGCGCACACGTCGTTCCGCGGGGATGTGTTGGTGCCGGCCGCGCAGGACATCATGAGCAGCCAGTTCTTCACCTGAGCGCGAGATCCGGGGTCCTGGGGCGGCCGCGGTGTCAGAACAGCCGCTCGCGACGGCGCAGGATGGCGCAGAGGGTCTCGTTGTAGGGCGCCTCGAACCCGAGCTCCCGGCTCAACTCGACGACCTGTCCGTTGATGGCGTCGATCTCCGCGCGCCGACGGGCGAGATGGTCGAGGCGCATCGAGGGGCTCGCGTTGGGGATCGTCGCGGCGAACTCGGTCACGTAGCGCAACGGGTCGTCGAAGGCGAAGGGGATCCCCTTGGCCATGCCGAGCCGATAGGCCTCGGACGTGCAGCCCAACGCGACCTTCCAGGCGTCGGGATCCGCCATGAGGTCGCCGACGGTGACGTCGAAGACCGCACAGGGGGCGCTCAGGGTGACGTTGCAGAGGAACTTCTCCCAGATCATGAGGTTCACGTCGGCAAATGCTCTGACGTTGAAGCCCGCGTCACGCCACGCCCGCTCGATGCGCCGAACCCTGTCCGTCATGCCGCCGCGCATCTCCCCGATGCGGATCAGGCGCATGCCCTCGTGGTGCACGTGCCCAGGTTGCGGGACCGACGACCCGAACCCCTCGGCGATCCCCAGCAGGATGTGGCGCTCAGGGATATGGCGGGCCACCCGCTCGCCGGCGCCGAGGCCGTTCTGGAACGCCATGACCACGGTGTCGGGCTGAAGCAGCGGTGCGATCGCCGCCGCCACCTCTTCGACGGCCCACGCCTTGGTGGCGATGACCCAGACATCACAGGGCCCGGCGTCGTCGGGCGCGTGACCGACGTGGAGATCGTCGACGACGTAGTTGCCGCTGGCTCCCGAGACGGTGAGCCCGGAGCCGGCGATGGCCTCGATGTGGTCCTGCCATGTGTCGATGGCCCAGACCTCGTGTCCCGCTCTGCCGAGGAAGCCGGCATAGACCGAGCCCATGGCGCCGGTTCCGACGATTGCGATCTTCATCGAGTCCCTGGTGGTGTGATCGGGAAAGCCTGTCCGCGTCGGGGATCGACGGTCCAATCCCGACTCGGTTGCTCTCAACCCCGATCGGTGGACCAGCTTCGATCGAACCACCGTCGGATCCGGCTGGACCCGAAGTCCGCCTTCTCGGCGCCGATGGCCTGCGACGGCCCGTGCAGGGCGCCGACGGGCGCCTGCCCGCTCAAGAAGGTGACGTCCACCTTCCCCACCTCTCCGTGGCCGAACTCCAGATAGCAGATGCCGCGACCGTCATAGGACGAGCCGGCCGGTGTGCCCCGGTGACGGGCGATGAGCTGTGCCGCCACGATCGAGGCCTGGCCCTCCGCGAAGACGCCGGCCTTCGGCGTCCCGACGCTGGTGACGTCGCCGACGGCATAGACGCCGGGGAACCGGGTCTCGAGGGTCAGGGGGTCCACCGGCACCCATCCGTCCACGGTCATGCCGGAGGCCTCGACCACGTCGGGCGCCTTGTGGCGCGGCACGCCGAGGAAGAGATCGAAGGGCAGCTCGGTGCCGTCGGAGAATTGCGCGACCTTGCGCTCGGGATCGAGGCGCTCGACGAGACGATCGGGGCACCAGGAGATCCCCCGCTCGTCGAAGGCCGCCAGCAGGGCCTCGGAAGCGGCGGGCGACGGCGGGATCGGCACGCCGAGTGGCATGACGAGCGAGATGGTCGAGTCCGCTCGCAGGTCGCGCGCGGTCAGGTAGTCGTGCATCAAGAGGGCGGTCTCGCTGGGCGCGGGGGGACACTTGAACGGCGTCGAGGTCACCCCGACGACGACGTCGCCGCCGGGAAACGCGGCCAGGATCTCGCGCAGGGCGAACGCGCCCTCTGGTGTGTAGAACTCGTGCCCGGCCTCGACGAGGCCAGGCGTTGCCGACGGGTCGAGCTCGGCGCCCAGGGCCACCACGACCACGTCGCCGTCGAAGGTCCCCGCGTCGGTCTCGACCTGCCTGGCACGAGGGTCGATGGCGCGGACGACGGTCTGGACGAACTGCACACCGGGCTTGGTGATCTCTCCGTAGGGATGCAAGACCTCGTCCGCGCGCTGCTTCCCGAACATCACGTCGAGCTTGGAGAACCCGAAGACGAAGCCCTCGGACTGGTCGACGAGCACGACCTCGGCCTCGCCCCCCAGTTGCTCGGAGATCGTGGCCGAGAGCTCGAGGCCACCGAACCCCGCCCCCAGCACGAGGATCCGCATGTGCGGACCCTACCGTGGTGCGGGACCGAGCGCAGCGGCCGACGAGCACCTGCCTCCGGTAGCGTCTGCCGGCATGCGAGCTGCGGTCACCCTCCACGTCGACGCCCCGCCGGAAAAAGGTCTGGGCGATGGTCGGTGACATCACCAAGATGGGCGAGTACACGCCCGCCTGACGGCGGGCCGGGGCCGTGCCGGCCGGGCTCGCACGCGCTTGAATGGCCCTGGCGGGAGACCCCCTGGGAGGAGCCATGCCATACCAAGTCCGCGGTGTCGTCGCTCGGGGCAAGGGGGCACCGGTGACGGTCGAGACCGTGACAGTGCCCGACCCCGGCCCCGGGGAGGCACTGGTCGCCGTGGAGGCCTGCGGCGTGTGCCACACCGACCTCCATTATCGGGAAGGCGGCATCAACGACGACTTCCCCTTCCTGCTCGGCCACGAGGCCGCCGGCATCGTCGAGGCCGTCGGGCCGGGGGTGGCCGTCCCGGCGCCAGGGGACTTCGTCGTCCTCAACTGGCGGGCGGTGTGCGGTCAGTGCCGATCGTGCCGCCGCGGGCGGCCGCAGTACTGCTTCGCGACCCACAACGCATCGCAGAAGATGACCCTCGGCGACGGCACTGCCCTGTCGCCCGCGCTCGGCATCGGCGCCTTCGCCGAGAAGACGCTCGTGGCGGCCGGCCAGTGCACCAAGGTGGACCCCGGTGCCCGGCCCGAGGCCGTGGGACTGCTCGGATGCGGCGTGATGGCCGGGCTCGGCTCCGCCCTCTTCACCGGGGAGGTCGGCCCAGGGGACGTCGTCGCCGTGTTCGGGTGCGGCGGGGTGGGGTGCGCGGCCATCGCCGGCGCCGTGTTGGCCGGTGCCCGGCGCATCATCGGCGTCGACCTCGACCCGCGCAAGCTCGCCCTGGCCACCGAGTTCGGGGCCACCGACACCGTCCTGGCGTCGGAGACCGACCCGGTGGAGGCCATCCGGGGTCTCACCGACGGAAACGGCGCCGACGTCTGCATCGAGGCGGTGGGGAACGCCAAGGTGATGGAGCAGGCCTTCTATGCCCGGGACCTGGCGGGGACGCTGGTGCAGGTGGGAGTGCCGACCCCCGCGATGCGCATCGACCTGCCCATGATCGACTTCTTCGGCCGCGGCGGCAGTCTCCGCCCCAGCTGGTACGGAGACTGCCTTCCGTCTCGCGACTTCCCCGTGCTCGTCGACCTCTACCGGCGCGGCCGCCTGGACCTCGACCGGTTCGTGTCCGAGACCATCGCGCTGGACCAGGTGGAGGGGGCGTTCGGCCGCATGGAGCGGGGCGAGGTGCTTCGCTCCGTCGTGGTGCTGTGAGGTTGCGAGAGCCATCGCGGATTACCGGGAGGGGACCATGGCCAAGATCGTGTGCGTGCTCTACGACGACCCCGTCGACGGGTACCCCACGTCCTACCCGCGCGCGGGGCTGCCCGTGCTGAGTGCCTATCCGGACGGTCAGACGATGCCCAGTCCCGAGGCGATCGACTTCACCCCGGGAGCGTTGCTGGGGAGCGTGTCCGGCGAGCTCGGCCTGCGGCCGTTCCTGGAGCGGGCGGGTCACACGCTCGTCGTCACTTCGGACAAGGACCGTCCCGATTCCGTCTTCGACCGCGAGCTACCAGATGCCGACGTCGTCATCTCCCAGCCCTTCTGGCCCGCCTACCTGACCGCGCAGCGCATCGCCCGCGCGCCGCGGTTGAAGCTGGCGATCACCGCAGGGATCGGGTCCGATCACGTCGACCTGCAGGCTGCCATCGACGCCGGCATCACCGTGGCCGAGGTCACCTACTGCAACAGCATCAGTGTGGCGGAGCACGTCGTCATGATGATCCTGTCGCTCGTGCGCAATTACATCCCCTCCCACCAGTGGGTGACCCGAGGTGGCTGGAACATCGCCGACTGCGTGGCCCGGTCGTACGACGTGGAGGGAATGGTGGTCGGCACGGTCGGCGCAGGAAGGATCGGCGCCGCCGTCCTGCGGCGCCTGGAGCCCTTCGACGTGTCGCTGCACTACACGGACCGTCACCGCCTGCCGGCGGAGGTCGAGGCGGCGCTCGGCCTCACGTACCACCCGTCGGCCCGGGACCTCGTCCCGCACTGCGACGTCGTGACCATCAACGCCCCGCTCCACCCCGAGACCGAGGGCCTCTTCGACCGGGCGCTGATCGCCACGATGAAGCGCGGCGCCTATCTGGTGAACACGGCCCGGGGCAAGATCTGCGACCGGGACGCGGTGGTCGAAGCCCTCGAGAACGGCCAACTCGCCGGGTACGCCGGCGACGTCTGGTTCCCTCAGCCTCCACCCGACGACCACCCGTGGCGCTCCATGCCCCATCACGGCATGACCCCGCACATCTCGGGGTCCTCGCTGTCCGCGCAGGCCCGCTACGCGGCCGGCACCCGGGAGATCCTGGAGTGCTGGTTGGAGAACAGGCCGATCCGGGACGAGTACCTGATCGTCGAGGGTGGCCGATTGGCCGGCACCGGCGCCCACTCCTACAGCGCCGGCAACGCAACGGGTGGAGCCGAGGACGCGCAGCGCTTCCGGTCGTGAGGCCGGCGCGGAGATCCTGGTGGACGGCGGGTTCGGCGCGATGACCATCTAGGCGCGGACATGGCGGATCGGTTCCTCGACGACGACTTCCTGCTCACCGGCGAATCGGCCCGCCGGCTCTTCCACGAGGCGGCCGCGGGTGCGCCGATCGTCGACTTCCATACGCATCTGTCAGGGGCGGACATCGCCCGGGACCGGGCGTACGGCACGCTGACCGAGGTCTGGCTCGAGGACGATCACTACAAGTGGCGGGCCATGCGCCTCGCGGGTGTCGAGGAGCGGCTCATCAGCGGCGACGCCGACCCTTGGGACAGGTTCGCGGCCTGGGCGCAGACGGTCCCCAGGCTGGTGCACAATCCCCTGTACGTGTGGACGCACCTCGAGTTGCGCCGCGTCTTCGGCATCGACCTGCCGCTCTCGCCGGCCACGGCTCGCGAGGTCTGGGACGAGGCCAACCGCCAGCTGCCCACTGTCACGGCACGTCGACTGCTGGCGCGCTTCTCGGTGTCCGTGCTCGCCACCACGGACGATCCCGGTGACGACCTGGCCTCCCATCGTCGCATCGCCCACGAGTCGGGTGGGGCGCACGGCCTTGTGGTGCCGACGTGGCGACCGGACCCCGCCCACCGGCTGCTGGGCGAGCCCACCGCGTGGAACGCCTGGGCCGATCGGCTCGGCGCCTGCGTCGGGGTGGGGGTCGAGGACCTCCAGTCGCTGGCCGAGGCGCTCCGGCGGTCCTATCGACGCTTCGTCGAGCTCGGGGGACGCGCCAGCGACCACGGCCTGGATTCCGTCCCCGACGCGGCCCGTCACGCCGACGCAGCCGACGCCGCGGTCCGTGGCGTTCGCCGTGGGGCGCCGGCGAGCGCCGAGGGACGGTGCGCCCTCACGACAGAGGTCCTGCACCTGGCCGGCGACCTGGCGCACGAGCACGACTGCGTGCTGCAGCTGCACCTCGGCGCCTTGCGCGACGTCTCGCCGCGCGTGCGCGCCGCGCTCGGTCATGATGCCGGCGCAGACGCCATCGGCGACGACCCGCAGGCGCCGGGCCTGGCCCGATTCCTCGGCCAGCTGGAGGCGGAGGGCCGCCTGCCGAGGGTGGTCCTCTACAACGCCAATCCCCGCGACAACACCCTGTTCGGCGCCATGGCCGGCGCCTTCTCCCTCCCCGGGGTGCCCTCCCCCGTGCAATGGGGACCGCCCTGGTGGTTCAACGACCACGAGAGCGGCATCCGGCGCCAGCTCGAGGAGCTGGCACAGGTGGGCCAGCTCGCCGGCTTCGTGGGCATGGTCACCGACGCACGCTCGCCGCTGTCGATGACCCGCCACGAGCTGTTCCGCCGGATCCTGTGTGACGTCGTGGGCGGCGACGTGGACCGGGGGCTGCTCCCCGGCGACCTGGCGTGGCTGTCGGAGGTCGTGCGCGAGCTCTGTGCGGTGAATGCCATGCGGTTCTTCGGGTTCGCAGCGCCGGCCGTGTCCCCGTGGGGGTGACGCGCGTGCCCATGGGGGTCCCATCCACCGACCCGCATGGCAGCTGGCCGAGAACCTCGGCGCGGCGGCGCACCTGGTCCACGGGAGCTGGCAATCTCTGTCGTAGTGATGACGACACGAGAACCCGGCGTCGAGGGCCGTCCCGGTGCCCCCGCCATCGACGAGCTGAACCGCCGCCGCCGGATCGGCATCCTGCTCATCTGCTCGATGAGCCTGCTGATCGTCGGCCTCGACGTGACGATCGTGAACGTTGCCCTGCCGTCGATCGGCCGGGACCTCGACGCCTCGGTGTCCGGGCTCCAGTGGACCGTCGACGCCTACACGCTCGTGCTGGCCAGCCTGCTCATGCTGTCCGGCTCCACCGCCGATCGTCTCGGTCGGCGACGGACGTTCGTCATCGGCCTGTCGGTGTTCTCCTGCGGCTCCCTCCTGTGCAGCCTGGCCCCCGGCATCGGGCTGCTCGTCGTCTTCCGAATGGTGCAGGCGGTCGGCGGCTCGATGCTGAACCCGGTGGCCATGTCGATCATCACCAACACGTTCACCGATCCGCGCGAGCGCGCCCAGGCGGTGGGGGTGTGGGGCGCCGTCGTCGGCGTCTCCATGGCCCTCGGCCCCGCGCTCGGCGGTCTGCTCGTGTCGGCGGCCGGCTGGCGGGCGGTCTTCTGGATCAACCTGCCGGTGGGGCTGGCGGCCATCGTGCTCACACTGTGGTTCATCCCCGAGTCGAAGGCGCCTCGGGCCCGGCGCTTCGACCCCGGGGGCCAGGTCCTCATGATCGTGCTGTTCGCCTCCCTGACCTACGGGATCATCGAGGCCCCGCGCCAGGGCCTCGGGTCGCCGGTGATCGTCCTCGCCTTCGCCGCCGCAGCGGCCGCCCTCGCGGGCATCCTCCTCTACGAGCCCCGCCGGCAGGACCCGCTCGTCGACATCAGGTTCTTCCGGTCGATCCCCTTCTCGGCGGCGACGGCCACAGCGGTGGCGGCGTTCGCCGCCTTCGGCGGGTTCCTCTTCCTCAACACCTTGTACCTGCAGGTGGTGCGCGGCCTCTCTCCCCTGCGCGCCGGCCTCGACACGCTGCCCATGGCCGTGATGACGATGGTCGCCTCGCCGATCTCCGGCCGCATCGTCGGCACCCGGGGACCGCGGCTGCCCTTGGTGATCTCCGGTGCGGCGCTGACGGTCGCCTCCACCACGCTGGCCTTCGTCGACCCGTCGACCCCGTTCCCGTGGTTGTTCGCCGCCTACGTCGTGTTCGGGATCGGGTTCGGGCTCGTCAACGCCCCCATCACCAACGCCGCCATCTCGGGGATGCCCCGGGCCCAGGCGGGCGTGGCCTCGGCGATCGCGTCGACGTCACGGCAAGTCGGCGCCACCCTGGGCGTGGCTGTGGCCGGGGCGCTGCTGACGTCCCAGATCCACGGGTCCGTGCACGCGGGCTTGTCGGCTGCCAGCCACGGCGCCTGGTGGGTGCTCGCCGCGTGCGGGGTGGCCGTGCTGGTCCTCGGCGTGGCCGGGACCTCGGGCCGGGCCCGGGCATCGGCCCGCGACGTGGCCGTCGAGCTCAACCCCGAGGTGCTGCCCGCGGGGTGAGGGTGGTCCACTCCGTACCATGGGGCCGACGAGCGGCACCGGCGGAGGAGACGGATGAGATCGCAACAGGGGTGGGACGGCGTGCTGGGGATCGAGATCGACGAGCTGACCTCGACGCGGGTCGTGGCCCACGTCGACATCGAGGATCGGCACCTGCAGCCCTACGGCATCGTCCACGGCGGCGTGTGGGCTTCGGTCGTCGAGACGGTGGGCAGCCACGGCGCGGCCCTCGCCGCCCGGGAGATCACCGGCGAGCTGGCGGTCGTCGGGGTCTCGAACGCCACCGATTTCCTGCGCCCGCATCGCGCCGGCCGCGTGCAGGCCACCGGTACCCGTGTCCACGCCGGCCGGACGCAGCAGCTGTGGCTCGTCGAGATCGAGCGGGTGTCCGACGGGAAGGTCGTGGCCCGGGGACACTTGCGGCTGCAGAACCTGGCGGGCCCACCCGAGCGTCGGGGGTGACGCGGGTCGGCGAGCCGGATGCGTCCGGGGTTCCCATCGGTTACGCTCCGCCTCGACGGGGATCGCACTCCGTCGAGGTGCCGGTTGGGGGCTGACGGGCATGGCTCATGAGGTGCGTGTTCGAGCATGACGGTCATCGCCGAGCTCGTCGGCGCCGTTGCCGCCCTGAAGGGACTGGCCTCCGACGTCATGCCCGTCGTCGAGAGAATCCGCTCCGGGATGCGAGCGCACAACGACGAGGTGAAGAAGGAGCTGTCGGACAAGTTGGACGTCCTGCAGGGCTCGCTGACGAAGGTGGGCATCCTTGCCAGGGCGGCCGATGCGTATGCGGAGACGCACGAGCAACTGTCACGACTGCTGTGGCTGACGGAGAGGACCCACGGCGTCGTCAAAGAGCACTATGACGATTGCGCAGATCGCCTCCGGACCGAGTGGGACGGAAGTTGGCGCGTCATCGAGGCCCTCTACGGCGACATCGTCCGAGAGCGCGGTGCGGTCTCCAGCACGATGCTGGCGCGCCAAGAGTGGTATGACTCGGACGACCGGGGCAGGGTCCAGACCCTGCTCGGTCAATTCCAGTCGGAATCGACCCGCGCGCAGGAGCAGGTCGAGACCCGGAGTATCGCCCGGCTCGACGACGGGTTGGCGACGATGATCCAGGGCCTCCGTGACGCGGACGACATCGTCAGGAACACCTTGTTCAAGGGGATCCTCGCCGCGCTCGAACAGCTGTCCTCATGACGGATCTGGCCACCAACGCGAGCGCGCACGCCACGGGTGAGCCCGACCTGAAGGAACAGGCGAACGACTCCCAACGCGTACCTCGTGAGGGGCCCTCGGTTCGACGTGCGGTGGTCGTGATGTTGGAGGACCTGCAGAGGGTTCGTCAGAGCACGATCCAGCTGCGCGAACACCATGGCGGGTTGCCCAGATGCCGTGCGCTCGCCGAGCGCTCCGACGAGCTGCGGAAGATGGCCGCCAAGACGGACGACGCGTTCGCGCAGGTCATCGAAGACATCGGGCGGCGGCTCCGGGACTTGGATGCCTACCCCGCGTTGACGACGGTTCGTTCCTTGACCGACGAATTCAATACCAAGGTCGACGAGCTGGATCGAATGCTCATGCGCTTGGACGTCAATGTGGTCGGCGAGGACCTCGTGAAGAACGGGCTCGACCTCCGGGCCGCCTGCGCGGACCTCGCTCGGTTGGCCGCGCGCATCGAACGCGAGGTCGATACCACGATCGGTCAATTCGTCACCACGCTCGACGAAGCGACCGAATTGCTGCTCCGACAAGCCGAGAACCTGGACACCACCGACCAGAGGATCGCCGAGAGCACTACCGAGAAGCTGACGAGGCCCGAGCCGGGTGCGACTCGGACGTTCGACGCGTGGGATCAGAGCGATTGGCGGAAATGGCCGGTGAACACCCGGGACAAGCAGCTCCATGGACGACAAGCGGCTCCATAGAACACCCTAAGGGCACGAGGATGATCACTGCAGACCAATGGCAGACGCTCTACGAGATGTCGGCGAGTCCCGACGACGAATCCGTGCCGCTCTTGGCCTCGGCGGCGCACGACGTCGAAGCCGAGCTCCACGATTTCAACCGTGATGTCTCCCAGCTGTTCCCGCTGTTCGATCGCCTCCTGCTGGGCAATCGTTCGAGTTCGACGTGGGGTGATCTCAAACGCGTGATCGCGCTCTCGGTGGGCCCCGCGACGGCGAACATGGCGAGCTGGATCGTCGGCGTCGCGATGGACGATCGCTGGCGCCTCGTTGTCGACCTGGGTGCCGACGCGGAATCGACCCGCAAATTCTTCGCACCGTTGCTGGACCGTTACGCATTGGAGATGGAGGACGCCTACAAGATCTGGCAAGAGCTCCCGGGCGATTGGAAGAGCATCCACCGGGACATCTTCCAGGATCAGATTCAGGGTCAAACGGTCGTATCGATCACGTTCACCACATATGGTGGAGAATCCCTCACGCTGGACATGCCCGGCCGGTCGTTTCTTCGCCTGCTGGGTTGGATGACGGACTCCCTCAAGTTCATGGCCCCCGCCGCCGCCTACGAGCCGCAGGCGGTCGCCGACCTCGCGTCGTCACTCGACCTTGCTTCCCGTTGGGTGGCCGGCCATGGCAACGAGGGTGACGAGACCACCTCGGCCTAGCTGTTCCTGATGGACGTGGTCGACGACGCGAGTCACGCCGCCCCCACGTCTCTGTCCATCAGGTGGGGAATCGCCGACCTCGTCGTGTCGGTCGCGCTCATTGCTCTCGGCGTCGTGCTGTTCGCGCTGCTGCTGCCGGCACACACGAACCTCGTGTCGTTGCAGTGGAGCGGGTCCGCCACGTCGGTCTCCCGTCTCGTCGGCGAGCAGGTCGAGCACTACCGAACGGGCGTGTACCTGGACTTCGTCCTCCTGATCACCTACACGGGCTTGCTCCTGGCGTGCTGGCTGGGCCACAGGGTCTTCTGGTCGCCCACCACGTACCGGCTGGCCTGGGCCGGGTTCGGCGCCACGGCCGCCGCTGCCGCCCTCGAGGTTGCCCAGGACGTGCTCCTGCTGATCGGCCTGCATACCTTGCGAGGCACCTGGGTCTTCCGATTCGCGGCGGCTATGTCGTTCTTGAAGTTCGCAGCGCTGGTCCCCGCGGTGACGATCGCCGCCTTTGCCTTGGGCACCACGTGCGTTCGCCTGGTGTCCCACCGGCGCACGAAAGAGCGCTGGGAACGGGTGTGCAGTGGCCGGGACCGGGACCGCCCGCCGGTCGTCGTTCCTCCGCCGCCCAACGAGTGGCGGGCACCGAGCGGATCGAACCGGCCGCGGCAGCTCGATTGGGCCATCGACCGGGGCTGGTGGAGCTCGGAGGGGAGGGACGAGCCTCCGACCCACTTCGTCCAGGACCGAGCGGTGCCGGGCGACGAAGCGTCGCAGGGCACGGGCATCTGTGTCTCCGGTGGTGGTATTCGTTCGGCCACCGTGGTCCTGGGGGCGCTGCAACGTCTGCGGGAACGTCGATCCGAGATGTTCGCCTCGGTGCGTCACCTGGTGTCGGTCTCCGGGGGCGGATTCATGGCCGGCGGGTTCCGCCTCGCCCTGCAAGAACCGAACGGTGCGGCGCCGGCCGACGCCTTTGCCCCCGGATCTCCCGAGGAGGACCATCTGCGGCGGCACAGCAGCTATCTCTGTGACGGCCCTGGCCAGTGGATCGTCGCTCTGGGCGTGCTGCTGCGCAACCTTCTCGCCGCCCTGGTGATCCTGGGCCTCACCGCCGTGGTGCTCGGGTTGGCGATGGGCCGCTTCTACCGGGAGGTCCCGGTCGTCGGGCGCGGCGTGCAAACCTTTCCGCCGATCTGGCTGGCGACGCAGGGCGCCGCCGCCCCGGCCTTCCCCGGGTTCCCGTGGGGCGTCACACTGGGCGTGTCGATCGTCGCCGCGCTCGCCGTCCTCGCGTACGTGCTGATCGTGGTCTGGCGAGGCGTCGTCGGGCATCGCCTGCCGTGGTTGGGGACGCTCGGCGCGATCGCCGTCGGTGTCACGCTGTTCGTGGCCCTGATCGGTGTGGGCATCCCGGCGATCGTGTGGTGCAGCTCGTGGGTGACGTGGCACCTGGGGCTCTCGGCGAGGCCCGCCGTCGCAACGGGCACCGTGTCGGCCATCGCCTCCTACATCGGCCTTCTGGCGGCGACCCTGTGGCGGAAGAAGCGCTATGTCAGCACCGCGGCCACGGACGTGGGCAAGGCCGAGAAGACGGTCTCGGGCGTTCTCCCCAACAGCATGATCCAGATGCTCGTCATGTGGGTCGCACTCGTGCTGCTCGTCGTCATCGGGATCCTGGCCAGCAGCTGGGTGGCGACGAGCGGGCTCGACGATTCGTGGTGGTCTCTCGTGTTCGTCGGGGTGCTGGCCCTGTGCTGGCTCTTCCTCGACCAGACGGCGATGAGCCTGCACCCCTTCTATCGGCGGAGACTGGCAAGCGCGTTCGCCGTCCGCCGGGCGGAAGTCGACGGCATCAGCGTCGCGGCTCCCTATCCGGAGCTGGAGGAGACGCGGCTGAGCACGTACGGGGCGAAGGAACCGCACTTCCCGCTGAACACCTTTGCCACGTCGGCGAACCTCACGGGCCAAGGCCGGACGCCACCGGGGCGCCGAGTCGTCGCCTACGCCCTCAACGCCGAGTACGTCGGGGGGCCGCAGGTCGGCTGGATCCGCACCGAATGCCTGGAGGAGCTGGCGAGCCGGGTCCTGCGCCACGACCTGACCGTGACCGCGGCCATGGCCGTGTCGGGAGCGGCCTTCGCATCGGCGATGGGGTCCCAGACCCGCTTCTACGAGGTCTTCTTGGCGTTGACCAACGCGCGATTGGGGGCGTGGCTCCCGAACCCCTACTTCGTCGCCCTGAAGGCGGCACACGCCGGCGACTGGACCGTCCCCGGCCTGCCTCGCATTCGGTCTCTCACCTACTACTTCCGGGAGATCTTCGGCATGCACAGTCCCATGAGCCGGCTGGTGCTGTGCACCGACGGTGGTCACTACGACAACCTCGGCCTGGTCGAGCTCTTGCGCCGTGAATGCACCACGGTGATCTGCATCGACGCCAGCGGCGCGAGCCGGCCATTGGCCGACGCCCTGTCGGGGGCCATCACCCTGGCGCGCGAGGAGCTCGGCGTCGACATCACCCTGACCGATCCCTACGACCTGGTCTCCGGCACGGGCCGTGCGATCGGATCGGCTCCGAGCCTGTCCAAACTGAACGGGGTCCTGTCCAAGAGTGCGGTGGTCGCCGGCAAGATCCGCTACCCGACCGGCGTCCAAGGCGACCTCGTCGTGGCCCAGGCCAACCTCACGCCCGATCTGCCCTATGAGCTCCTGGACTTCACCCAGGCCGATCCCGGGTTCCCGAACGACGGGACCGCTGACCAGTGGTTCGACGTCGGTCGCTTCGATGCCTACCAGGAGCTCGGGCGCTGTCTCGGCACGCAGGCCGACACCGTCTGGGGGACCCCGTAGACGGCTCGGCCCAGGGGCGGTGGGGGAACGATGCCGCTCGAGCCGAAGGGCAGATGGACGGGCGGCGGTCGGCGGGCGGTAGCCTCCGGGGCATGCCCGAGATCGTGGCCAGCGCGGGCCTGGTCGAGTTCCTTCGCTCCCTGGGCGCCGCCGACGGGCAGATCGAACAGGCGCAACGGGACTGCACCCTGGTCCAGCTCGCCACCGACCTGGTCCTCGCCCGCGACGCCTCGCTCAGCGCCGCGGCCATCGCCCGGCGCACGGGGTGGTCCGCCGAGGACGTCGTGGCCTTGTGGCGGACACTCGGGGTGGCCGTCCCGGACGCGGACGCCGCCATGTTCTCCGAACGCGACGCCGAGGTCAGCGAGCTGGCCCTGCAGTTCACCGACATCGGCATCTCGAACCGGGAGCTCTTCCGCATCCTGGGGAGCTCCCTGGCCCGTGTGGCCGAGGCGGCCGTCGCCCTCTACGTCCAGACCATCGAGCCGGCGATGGACGCACCCGACGTCGACGAGGTCACGTGGGCCGAGCACGTGGCCCACACCGCGGCCAAGGCGCTTCAGATGGGCGACGCCATGGGCACGATCTTCGCCCACCACCTGCGCGACGCCATCGATCGCCAGCGCCGGGCGCAGGCAGAGGTCGCGGACCCCACCCTCTTCCGGTTGGCGGTCGGGTTCGTGGACCTGGTCGGGTTCACCCCCTTGTCCCAGCATGCGGAGCCGTCGCAGCTCCTGGCGCTCATCGGCGGGTTCGAAGCCCGCGCCTTCGAGGTGGCGTCGGCGCACGGCGGGCGCATCATCAAGCACATCGGCGACGAGGTCATGTTCGTGGCCCTGGACGCGGATGCCGGCTGCGCCATCGCCCACGACCTCACCACGGCGCACGCCGAGGGCATCGAGCCCCGCGGCGGCGTCGTGTTCGGCGACGTCATCACGCGGCACGGCGACTACTACGGCCCCGTGGTCAACCTTGCGTCGCGCCTGGCCGAGCTCGCCATCCCGGGGGAGGTTCTCGTCGACGCCGCCACCGCGGCGGCGGGGGCCCACGGCTTCGCCTTCCGCCCCGCAGGGCACCGCCTCCTGAAGGGCTTCGACCGGCCGGTCGAGGTGTACTCCCTCGACCAGGGGGCGCCGGCGCCCGCCGGGGCGAGCGGCGACGGGCCCGCCGCCACCTGATCCCTCGGCGTGCGCAGGGACCGACGCGCCGGCTGTCCATCGTTCTAGCCTGGGCGGCCGATGCCCTGGACCCCTCCCGAGCGCGAGCGCTGGGTCGACCGCCTCAACGCCTACGGGCGCGGGCTGGGTGACGACGGACGTTCGCTGGTCTCGCTGCGGGCCGAAGACCTGCTCGACGCGGCCCGCTCCGCCACCGGTCTCCACGACGCCGGCGACGACTGGTTCCGCGAGCCCATGGCGCGCCTGTGCACCGCACTCGACGACGAAGCCGGGCTGCACCTGGCCGGCCGCGTCCGGGCGCGCGCCGAGCTGCAGGTCATCCTCCAGAACCGGCTCCGGTTGGTGGACCTGTGGGCGGCGGAGCCGGCCATCGGGCGGGAGGTCGTGGCCGGGCCGATCATCGTCACCGGCCTGGGCCGCTCGGGCACCACCTTCCTCCACGAGCTGCTGTCCTGTGACCCGGCCAACCGGCCGCCGCTGCTGTGGGAGCTTGTGCACACGGTGCCCGGCGCGGCGGCGAGGACCGACACCGCGGGCACCACCGGCACCCCCGGCGCCGCCGGCCGGCGCCGGTCGGGGGAGGTGGACTGGGCCGGGGTGACCCACGGCGAGATCACCCTGATGGACGCCATGATCCCCGCCTTCACGGCCATGCACGAGAACGGCGGTCACCTGCCCACGGAGTGCATCTTCGCCTTCGCCCACCAATTCTCGAGCGACCAGTTCACGGGGCTCTACAACGTGCCCGGCTACACCATCTGGCGCAGCGGGGTCGACCAGGCCCCCATCTACGACTGGCACCGGCGGATGCTCCAGACCCTGCAGTGGGCCACGCCGACCGAGCGCTGGGTGGTGAAGGCCCCGTCGCACCTGTCCGCCCTGTCGCTGGTGTTCGCCACCTACCCCGACGCCCGGGTGGTGATCAACCACCGGGACCCATTGCGGGTGGTGGGCTCGCTGGCCGACACCATGGCGACGCTGCACTGGATGCACTCCGATCGTGTGGCCTATGACACGCTGATCGAGTTCCTGTGCATGGGGGTGGAGATCCAGATGAACGAGGTCACCAAGGAGCGCGACGGGGGCTCGCTCCCCGGTGAGCAGATCGCCGACGTTCGCTACCGCGACCTCGTCGCCGACCCCATGGCCGTCGTCCGCCGCCTGTACGCCGGATGGGACCTGGCTCTGTCGGCCGAGGCCGGGGCGGCCATGGAGGCCTATCTCGCCGCCCGCCACACCGGGCGGGGGGCCGGCGAGCACCGCTACCGCTTCGAGGACACCGGGCTGGAGCTGGCCGAGCACCGGGCCCTGGTGGCCGACTACCAGGCCCGCTTCGACGTGCCCTCCGAGGTCTAGGCGGAGGGACCCCTGGCGCGCAGCTCGGCCAGTGGCACGAGCGCGCAGGTGGGATGCGGCGGGTCGTCCGCCAGGACCCAGCGCACGATCATGTAGCCCTCCCGCCGCCCGCCCGTGTCGATCCAATTGGGCACCCCGGGGTCGCGGGGAGCGATGACGAGCTGCCAGCTCCCGTCGGGGGAGCGCAACGCGCTGGCGTTGTTCAGGCTGGTGGTGCGGTAGCGGTAGTCGAGGCTCTCCATCCAGGCCGTGGCCGTGGTCAGCCCCCAGTAGAGGAAGGGCCGGGGGTCGTGCACCGTGACCACCAGGGCCTCGTCCTCGCCGAGCACCCAGCGCCCGCCGTGGTAGGTCATCTCGGCGTTGGAGTGGGTCCGCACCTCGTCGTCCTGGGCGGCCACGTGCTCGGCCCCCGAGGTCCCGCCCAGGCGGTTCACGCTGCCGGCGGTGTCGTGCCACATGGTGACGGCCGTGGCCGCCACGAACTGCACGAACAGCGCGGCGAACTCGATCTTGGCGGCGAGGTCGTCGGCCCGGACCACCGGCGCGGGCTCGGGGCCCACCAACTCGACGCGCAGGTCGGCCGGCGACTCGTGGCGGCGGTCGAAGAACGTCTCGCGCACCGCCAGCTGCCCGGTGCCGGGCGGGAGGACGACGGTATTGGGCGGTGCCGGGTCGGGCAGCGCCGCTTCGGGCGCGATCAGGATGTCGACCTGGCCGCCCTCGCCGAGCTCGAAGGCGTCGAGATGGGTCTGGAGGGTGGTGCCCGTGCTGCTGCCGCCTCCGCCCTGGCCGAGGGGCGTGCCGAAGGTGAGACCGACGTACGCCGCCTGTCCCCGGGTGCCGGTGAGCCGGTAGGTGCGGGTGTCGTCGAGGATGCAGAGCCCATAGCGCGTGTCGGGGTTGTCCACCAGCAGCTTGCGGAACTCGTCCTGCAGCTGGAACAGCACGGGGTGCAGCGGGTCGGACTTCTCGACGAACCATTCCTGGGCCAGCGACACCAGCCGGGTGACCCAGCGATAGCCCTCGGCCACGTCCTGGTCGGTCCGGGGGACGCCGTGCGCGGTCCGCACCGTGTCGACGGCCGCCTCCTGGGCGTCGATCCAGGCCCGCCACGCCTTGTCGAGTCGCTCCTGGTCGGCGTCGCTCACCGGGGTGATGTTAGGGGTCGTACAGGACGGGGACACGGGTCCGGGACCGTCCTACGCTGACGGCCGACGCGATGCGTCCGGGAACGGAGGGGGCCGGCATGAGCGGGGACGGGCGGCGCGACTGGCGGGTGCTGGTGACCGGCGCCACCGGTCGGATCGGGTTCCCCGTCGCCCGCGCGCTGGCGCGCCAGAGCACTGTCTACGGCCTTGCCCGCTGCCGGCGGCCCGGCGACGCGCAGCGCCTGCGGCAGGCGGGGATCACCCCCATCGTGGGCGACGTCGCGTCGCTCGACCTGGCCATGCTGCCCCGGGGCCTGACGCACGTCTTCCATGCCGCTGCCCGGCTGGGGCGCGAGGCGGTCACCGACTGGCGCACGACCTTCGAGGTGAACGCCCACACGACGGGCCGGCTCATGGCGGCCTGCCGACCGTCCGCCGCGTTCGTCTTCTGCTCCACGGGGTCGGCCTACGAGTACCAGGGGCCACGGCCGCTGCGGGAGGACGACCCACCGGGCGTGCACCTGGGCATCTACAGCCTGTCCAAGATCGCAGGGGAGGCGGTCGCCCGCTTCGCCTGTGTCGACCACCAGGTGCCCACGACCGTCATCCGGGTGTTCTCGACCTACGGGCCCCTGGGCGGGGCCCCCGCCGACCGCCTGGAGCGGATCGTGCGGGGCAAGGAGATCGTCCTCCATCCGGACGCGCCCAATCGCTACAACCCGATCTACGAGGACGACTACGTCCGGCTCGGCATCCGGGCCATGGAGGTGGCGGAGGTGCCGGCGCTCACGGTCAACTGGGCGGGGAGCGAGACGGTCAGCGCCGAGGACTACTGCGCCTACCTGGGTGAGCTCGTGGGGCGCGACGTGCGGATCCGCTACGACGAGCGCGCGCCGTGGCCGCTGTGGCCCGACGTGACCTTCATGCACCAGGTGCTGGGCCGCACGGAGGTGCCCTGGCGCGAGGGCATGGCCCGGATGGTGCAGGCGCGCGCCGACCGTTCGGACACCTGAGCGGTGTCGGCGCGGCAGGCGGCCCGTCGGCCCTGCGCCCTGGCCGCGCTCAGCGGGCGGTGGCCGACACCTCGTTGGACAAGGGGCCCGGACCGACGACGTTGGTGGCCAGCACCTCGTAGTAGTAGCGCTGGCCGGAGGTGGTGGTCGTGTCCGAGTACGAGCAGCTCGACGAGCTGCAGCTCACGTTGACGAGGGCCGACTCGCCGCCCGAGGACGTGCCCCGCCACAGCTGGTAGCCGGTGATCGTCGAGCCGCCGTTGGAGGAAGGCGCGTTCCACGACAGGGTCACGCCGTGGTGCCGGGACGAGGTGGACGCGCGCAGCTTGCCCGGGGCGCCGGGCGGGCCCACGGGCTTGGCCGAGGCCTCGTTGGAGGCCGGGCCCTCGACGCTGCCGGCCAGCGCGGTGACCTTGTAGTAGTAGGTGGTGCCGTTGGTCACCGCCGAGTCCACGTAGCCCGTCGTCGGTGTGCCCACCGTGGCCAGGTAGGTCTCGGTCCCGGTGCTCGTGGACCGGTAGACCTTGTAGCCGGTGGCCGCCGTTCCCCCCGACGGCGCGCTCCAGCTCAGGGTGACCCGGCCGTTGCCGGCGGCCGCGCTCAGCCCGGTCGGGGCGCCGGGCACGGCCATCGGGGTGGCCGACGCCTCGTTCGACGGCGGTCCCTGGGTGGCGCCGGACACCGCCGTCACCGTGTAGTACCAGGTGGTCCCGTCGGCGGCCCCGGTGTCGGTGTATGTCGTGGCCGTGGTGCCGAGCGTGGCATAGGGGGATGTCCCCTCCGCGCCCGGGCTCGTGGCCCGGTAGACGTCGTAGCCGGTCACCGTGAAGCTGTTGGGAGCGGGGGCGGTCCACGACAGGCTCACGGAGTTGTTGCCGGCGGTGGCAGTCAGCCCGCTCGGCGCGCACGGGCCGGTCGTCGAGCTGCAGCCGGAGAACGCGGCGGTGCCGTTGGGCGTCCCGAGGCCGGTCGGTCCGTCGTAGCCGGGGCCGGCGGTGCACAGGTACGAGCCGCCGCAGCTGCCGTTGGAGCCGGAGACCACGTCGTTGAGCGCGGCCGGATCCGCGTAGGGCAGTGAGGCCAGCGTCGTGGACGAGCTCGTCGGGTTGCCTGCGAGGGCGTAGATGGCGCCGACGATGGGCGTGGCCACGCTGGTGCCACCGACGCCGCCGACCATGCCGGAGTAGCCGTAGGTGTCGTACACCCACACGCCGGTGTTGGGGTCGGCCACGGCCGAGACGTCGGCCACGGTGCGGCGGGCGCAGCCGGCGTCGTGCTGCCAGCTGGGCTTGGGCTCGTACGCGCTGCAGCCGCTGCCGGCGCCGCTCCACGCCGTCTCGGTGCCGCTGCCCGGCGTGCGGGTGCCGGTGTTGGTGGCCTGGTGCAGCGAGGTCCCGCCCACGGAGGTGACGTCGCTGGAGGCGGCCGGATACTCGACCCCGTAGCTGTTGTCGCCGGAGGCGACCACGATGGCCCGGCCGGGGTGGTCGTAGTAGGTGTCGTAGCTCGTCTCGGTGGAGAACTCGCTGCCCCCGTAGCTGTTGGAGACCACGCTCGCGCCCATCGACACCGCGGTGTCCACCGCCGTGCCCAGGTCGGCGTAGGTGGCCGAGTAGGCCTCGACGAGGAGGATGTGGCAATTCGGGCAGATGGCGCTCACCATGTCGAGGTCGAGGGAGATCTCGAGGGCCCATCCGCTGTCGGGCGAGGGCGTGGACGAGGTGCTGCCGTACTCGTCCACCTTCGTGAAGCACCCGGTCCCGCAGGAGGGGAGACCGAAGGCGCTGCGGTACGCACCCATGTCGGCGGCGGCATTGGGGTCGTCGTAGGCGTCGACGACGGCGACCGTCTGGCCCACGCCGTTGGTCGCCGCCAGCGAGGCCACGTCGTAGGCGGACTGCAGGAAGCTCGGGTCGTAGAAGCCACCGTTGCCCTGGGTGGCGCCCGGAACCGTGGCGTGGCGCCAGGGGGAGGCGCCGGTGGCCCCGGGGTCGGTGCGCACGCGGGCGAAGCAGTGGGCGACGTCGGGCGCCACTGCGGTCGAGCAGACGTTGACGTCGCGCTCGCCGCCGGGACCCTGGTGCTCGTGGTACCCGGGGCCGCTCGGAACCGGGAACGCGCCGGCGCCCGGCGCCGCCGCTGCCGCCGCGGCCGGGGCGAACGCGCCGGCGGCGGGTACGAGGGCCACCGTCAGCGCACCGGCTGCGGTCGCCGCCAGGACCAGGCGGCGCGGTCGCCGCCGCCCGGAGCCCCCGGACCTCGATCGAGACGCACGTCCCCTGTCGTCGCGTCGCATGTCAGGCCCCCCTCGCCGCCGGTCCTTCTCGAACTGGGATCGTACTTCCCCTCCGGCCCGATCCGACAGGGCTGCGCCCCTCGGATCGCCGTGCAACGGTTGCACCGACGAAGCGACGACCTTCGGCCCGTGACGTCGACTCCGTCCGACGCCCTATGGCGTGGGCACGGCGATCCGCCTGGGCCCGTGGCGCACCATGTTCGTCACACCACGGACCACCGGGTGCGGCAGCTCGTGGGCCAAGCGGTCCAGCGCCGCCTGCATGGTGGACGTGATCTCGGCGTAGCAGCGGTCGACCACCCTCGCGTCGTCGGCCGTCGCGGGCCCGAACCGGGCCCAGTCGAGCGCAGGCAGGAACTGGACGGTGATGGCCGAGGGCATGGGCGGGGTGAGGAGCGGCATCACCCCGAAGGGCGGGCCCAGGACGAAGGGGAAGACGTGGATCCGTAGGCGGCCCAGTCCCATGAGGCGCGACAGGCGCTCTCCACGGGACACGACGACCACGGTCTGGTGGGACCCATGGGTCACCACCGGCACCACCGGCACGCCCGCCTGCAGTGCCAGGCGGACGAACCCCCGGTGACCACCGAGGTCGATCCTGTTTCGCTGGGTCCAGGGGCGGCACGCCTCCCAGTCACCGCCGGGGTAGTCGAGGACCAGGGCGCCGTCGTCCAGCGCGGCCTGCGCCTCCGATCCGCTCGCCGGCAGTGCGCCGATGTGGCGCAGGTACGGGCCGACACCGGGGATGGCCAGCAGCAGGTCGTAGATCATGGCGTAGGCCGGCTGCTCCAGGCCCCGACGGCGGACGATCTCCAGGGACACGGCCCACACGTCGGGCATCCAGAAGAGGCCGGAGTGGTTGCCCACCACCAGGGCCGGCCCCGTCGCCGGGATGTTCTCGCTGCCGCGCACCTCGGGCGAGAACAGGTTGACGAGGCGGGTGGTCGTCGCCAGGTGCCGGCGCAGGAATTCGGGGTCGCGCTGGAAGGTGGGCTCATCCCGCTCCTGGGCGATGCGCCTCGAGATCGCGTTCACCAAGGGGCTGATCGGATCCATCGTCCCCTCCGTTTGGTGTGCACCGGGTGCACACCGTGACGAACCCATGCCTCCTCTCTCTTCGTCGCGTCCGCGTCCCGATGGCGCCAGGGCAATTCGGCCCGAAGATCCCCGCGCCGCCGGCGGCGGGCCGGCCGGCCGGGCGTGGCCCGGCCCGGTCGTGCCACCATGAGGGCCGACGCGGGCCCGACGCCGCCCGCCACGGCATGGGGACGGGGATGGACGACCTTCGAGGGGCAGTGGCGGTGGTGACCGGCGGCGCCGCCGGCATCGGCCGGGGCATCGTCGAGGCGCTGCTCGAGGAGGGGTCGACGGTGGTCATCGCCGACATCGAGCAGCCCGTGCTCGAGCGTGCCGTCGGCGAGCTCGCCGGGCGAGGGGAGGTGCGCGGCGTGGTCACCGACGTGTCCGACGCGGCCTCCATGGAGGCACTGGCCGACACGGTCTTCGGCGACTACGGCGCCTGCCACGTGCTGTGGAACAACGCCGGGGTGACCTCGGGCGGGGGCGGCAACCCGTGGGACCAGGAGCCCAACGACTGGAAGTGGTGCTTCGGCGTCAACGTCTTCGGCACGGCCAACGGCGTGCTGGCCTTCGTCCCCCGGATGGTCGAGTCGGGCGAGCCGGGGGTGGTCGTGACCACGTCGTCGGGCGACGGCGGCATCGCGCCGGTCCCGTATGCCTCGGTGTACGCCTCGTCGAAGGCGGCCGTCAGCTGCTTCACCGAGGCGCTGGCCCACCAGTTCGCCGCCCAGAAGACCAACCTGCGTGCGTCGATCTTCTACCCCTCGGGGGGACTGCTCGAGACAGGGCTGTGGGAGGCGCAGCGCAACCGGCCGTCGGCGCTCGCCCGGGTCAAGCCCCGGCCGCCCGCACCGGGGACGACCTTCGCCGAGTTCAAGGCGGCGCTCGCCGCGGCCGGGCGGCCGACCGGGACCATGGACCTCGCCGAGCTCGGCCGGTTCGCTGTGCAGGGGGTGAAGGAGGGCCGCTTCGTGATCGGCCACAACCTGGCCGACGCGGGCCGCCTCCTCCATGCCCGGGCCGACGCCATCGCCGCCGGCCGGCTGCCCCCCTCTGCGCTGCAGGGGCTCACGTGACCGGCACCGAGACCTCCGATCACCGGGAGACGACGCCATGACCGCCGTGCTCGCGCCCGACCGCCGCTACACCATCGTCTCGGCCGACGCCCACGCCGGGGCCGACATCCTCGACTACCGGCCATACCTGGCACGGGCGTGGCACGGCGAGTTCGACGCGTGGTCCGCCACCTACGTCAACCCCTTCGCCGACCTGCTCGCCCCCACCGCGTACCGCAACTGGGACTCGGAGCGGCGGCTGGCCGAGAACGAGGCCGACGGCATCGCCGCCGAAGTCCTCTTCCCCAACGCGGTCCCGCCGTTCTTCGAGGAGGGCAGCCTGGTGGCGCTGCCACCCACTCGCGACACCTACGCGCGGCGATGGGCCGGGCTCCAGGCCCACAACCGCTGGCTGGCCGACTTCTGCGCCAAGGCCCCGGGACGACGGGCCGGCGTGGCCCAGGTGTTCGTCAACAAGGTGGAGGACGCGTTGGCCGAGATCCGATGGGCGGCGGACGCGATCTCGCCCTTCGCCGGGATCCTCCTCCCCTCCGTCCCACCGGGCTCCGGCCTCGCCCCCTACTGGGAGCCCGTCTACGACCCGCTGTGGGCGCTGTGCGAGGAGCTCGGCGTCGTGATCAACGTCCACGGCGGGGGCGGCATCCCCGACTACGGGGAGCACGAGGTGGCCCGGGCCGTCATGCTCGTCGAGCTGCCCTGGTTCTCGCACCGGGCCATGTGGCACCTCATCTTCGGCGGCGTCCTCGAGCGCCACCCCAGCCTGCGAATCGTCCTCACCGAGCAGGGCATGGCCTGGATCCCCCGGGGGCTGGAGACCCTCGACTGGTTCTACGGCCGCATGATCCACGGCGGCGCGGCGGAGTCGAACTTCTTCGGCGCGGCGGCGAAGGGCATGTCGCTGACGCCCAGCGAGTACTTCGCCCGCAACTTCCACGTCGGTGCCAGCTTCCTGCGCGCCAGCGAGTCCGTCTTGCGGGACGACGTCGGCGTCGAGCGGATCATGTGGGGCGCGGACTACCCCCATTCCGAGGGCAGCTACCCCTACAGCACCTTGGCCCTGCGGGCCGCCTTCGGCGGCTGCGACCCTGCCGAGGTGGTCAAGATGCTCGAGACCAACGCCGCGGACCTCTACGGCTTCGATCTCCAGGCGCTCCGGCAGATCGGCGACGAGATCGGGCCGACGGTGGCCGAGCTGTCCACGCCGCTCGAGGTCGAGGACTACCCGACGGACTCGACCTGCAACGCCTTCGACCGCCACCAGGTGCTGCGCTCCTGGTGAGCTGCGACTCGCCGGGCTGGAGGGTCAGCCGGGCTGGAGGCCGTACTCGGCCTTCCACCACCGGGCCGACGCCCTCGCCTGCGGGTCGCTGCGCAGGGCGGGGTCCTGGCCGAGCGAGTCCGGTGACGGGCCGATGCGCGCCGCCACGGGGGCCAGCGCGTCGAGGTCGAACCCGTAGACCCTGGCCGCGGTCAGCCCGAGGAGCTCCGCAGTGTCGTCGACGGGCACCTCGGGGAAGTCACGGCGCAGGCGTTCGGCCGTATGCGGCCAGGTGCCTTCGGGGTGGGGGTAGTCGGTGCCCCACATGACGACGTCGGTGCCGATCACGTAGCGGCGGCGGATCTCCTCCTTCGACATGGTGGAGGCGCCGATGAAGATGTTCGTGCCGAAGTAGTCCGAGGGCAGCTTGGAGATCTTGCCCTTCAACATGGCGGCCAGCTTCTTGGTGGTGTGCCCGCCCCCCATGTACTGGTCCCACTTCCACATCATGTCGGGGGCCCAGTAGGCGGCGGCCTCGGTGACGACGAACTTGAGGCTCGGGAACCGCTCGAAGGCGCCGCCGAAGAGGAGGTGCCATGCGGGACGGGCCGCCCACCACACCACCTCGGCCAGGTACGCGCCCGTGTGCTCGCCGTACTCCTCCATCGGGGCCTCGCCCGAATGCGTGTGCACGGGTAGTCCTGCCTCGGCGCACGCCGCCCACACCGGGTCGTACACGGCGTCGTTGTACGGTGCCCGGTGGTGCCACATCGTGGGGATCATGATCCCGCGGATCCCCGGTTGGGCGGCCACCCACTCGATCTCCTCCACGGCCCGATCGACGTCGTGGGTGATCGGCACCAGGGCGATGCCGCCCCGGCGGTGCGGCGACTGCGAGCACATGTCGGCCAGGAACCGGTTGTGGGCCCTCGCCCCCGCGAAGGCCAGCTCGGGGTCCTCGATGGCGCCGGCGAAGAGGCCCGCTCCGAACGGCGGCGAGGCATTGCCGGTCACGGCGTCCGCGTCGGCGAAGAGCACGTCGGCCGCCACCCCGTCGGTGTCGAGCTCCTTGTCCCTCACCCCGGGGTCGTACGCGCCCTTGAGGCCCTGCTCGTTGTCGGTCTCCCACCCCATGATGTAGTCGTAGTTGAACCGGAGCGCGTCCTCGCGGTGCGCCCTGCGCTCGGCGAGGAATTCCTCGAACGCAGGGTGGTACCTGGCGTCGAGGTACCGGCGGTATTCCTCGCAGGCCAATCCCGCGTGGCCGTCGGCCGACACGACGATGTAGCGGTCCGAGCCGGACGCCGGGACGCGGCTCACGACCGGGCTCCGAGGACGGAGAGGTCGTCGTAGCGCTGGTGCAGGAAGGGGAGGACCCAGTCCGCGGGGACCCGCTCGACGATCTCGCCGCTCTGGCTGGTGGTGATCTCGGCGTACTCGAACGAGACGACCTCCCGCACCGGGAATTCCCCGACGGGGTCGAGCGGGGCGTCGAGGAGCTTGCACTCGCCCGTCACCGGCCGGACCACCCGCGCGACCTCGTGGCGGCGGCAGTAGACGAAGGCCGGGTCGGCCTCCAGCCCGTTGCCGCTCGGGTCGGGGAAGGCCTTGAAGTAGAAGTCCACCTTGTCCTTGTCGTAGCCGGGCTGCTCCGGCCCGAGGGTGCCGGTGAGCTCGGCGACCGTCGAGCCCATGCGGGCGATGCGCCCGTGCACGTGGTCGCCGTCGAGTGCCAGCCCGACCTCGCCGATCTTCTTGGGCTCGCCGTAGGTCTCGCGCCCACCGGTGGTCGATTGCTCCGTCGTCATGGGCATGAACAGTGCGTACTCGCCCTCGACGTCGCCGTGGCGGGCCCGCACGCCGAACCAGCCGGCCCCGAAGGGCTCGAGGCCCGTGCCCATGTCGACCACGGCGATCCGCAGCCGTGCCGTCGGCTCGGAAGGCTCCAGGGGTCTGGGGAGGACCGAGGCGATCAGCTCGGGATCGGTCTCGAAGACCACGGTGAGCGCCCGCGACCAGATCGCCGCCTTGGTGGCCTCGACCTCGCGGTTGCGTACCTGCTCGGGTCGTCGGGCTGCGTACCGGATCGGTGCCATGGCCATCCCCCATTCCTGTCGGCGCGGCGCCGGCGAAAGTGTGGCACACCACCACCCGCCGGCGACCGGGCTCGAGTTCGGCAGGGACACGCCAGCGGCCTCGTTCGAGGTCTAGCCAGCGACCGGGCGGCCGTCTTCCAGGTACACCGTTCCCGTGGCCCCGGTGGCCTGGCGGACCCGCCGGCGTACCGGACCGCTGAGGAGCTCGAGCGCCTGATCGACGGGCTCGAGACGGTGTTCGGAGAGCTCCTCCTCCTGGAGGCGGACGGTCCCGAGGACGTCGTCGCCGAGCTCGCCGCAGTCGAAGAGGAAGCGCATGCCGCCCGGCTTTCCCGGACGGGGCCTGAGGAAGTCGACGCACACCAGCCGGCCCGACCCGAGGACGAGGCCCGTCTCCTCCAGCACCTCACGCCGACAGGCCTCCCAAGGAGTCTCGCCATCGGCCTCCATCTGTCCCCCGGGGAGCGTCCAGCCTCCCTTGTACGTCGGTTTCAAGACGAGCAGGCGTCCTGCCGAGTCGAAGATCAGCGCGCTGGCCGATGCCGGTATGCGGGGAACCTCGAAGTCGGCCGCAGACGGGTCGATCGACGTCACCCGCTGAGGATTCCGCCCCGCGGTCCCCGCGTCAAGGTCCGGACAGCTCGGCCTGCAGCTGCCGGCGGAGCACGTACTTCTTCACCTTCCCCGAGGGGGTCCGGGGGAGCTCGGTCACCGTCCGCAGCTCCTCGGGCCACTTCTGGCGGGCCAGGCCGGCACCCTCGAAATGCGCCTTGACCGCGGGCAGGTCGATCGGCGGCGATCCCTCGGTGGGGCGGATGAAGGCGCAGGCGTGCTCGCCGAGCCGGGCGTCGGGCGCGGCCACCACGGCCGCCTCGGCGACACCGGGGATGCGCATCAGCACCTCCTCGATCTCGAGGGCGCTGAGGTTCTCGCCCCCTCTGATGATGATGTCCTTCTTGCGGTCCACGATGGTCAGGTAGCCGTCCTCGTCCAGCACACCGACGTCCCCGGTGGCGTACCAGCCCTCCGCGTCGAAGGTCGCCTCGGTCAGCGGCGGATCGGTGTAGCCGATGCAGCAGTCGGGACCGCGGCTGAGGATCTCCCCGCGCGCTCCGATGCCCACGTCCTTGCCGTCGTCGTCCACCAGGCGGAGCTCGACGCCGAGGAGCGGATGGCCGTCGGTGTGGTGGCGCTTGACCGCGGGCTCCTCGTGCCGGCTCCCCGTCGTCGAGGGGTGCTCGGTCGACCCGTAGGACCGGACCGCCGAGATCCCCAGCGACGCCATGCGCTCGGTCACCGCCACCGGCACGGCCGAGCCGCCGAGCCCGATGCGGCTCATGAGCTCGCGGTGCTCCGGCCCGCAGTCGGGGTGGTCGAGGAGGCTGGTCAGGAAGTAGGTCGCCCCGCTGCCCGAGGCCAGGCGGTCCTCGAGCATGGCGGCGAGCACGGTGGCCGGGTCCCACACGTCGATCAGGTTGATCGGCTCCCCCTTCCACACCGGGAGCAGCAGGCCGCTCAGCATGCCGATGCCATGGCCCACGGGGGCGCCGACGAGCAGCGGTGGGTTGCCCGTCTGCATGGACCCCAGCTGTCGGATCTCGAAGCCGATGGTGCGGTGCGAGTGCACGACGCCCTTCGGGTTGGACGTCGTGCCCGAGGTGTAGGCCACCAGGGCGGGCGATGCCGGGTCGACGGCGATCGGCGCGGTCAGGGGATCGCCGGCCAGCAGGCGGTCGAAGGGAACCGCCCAGGGCGGCACGGGGCCGTCGCCCGCCACGGACACCAGCTCGAGGGCGGGCGCGTCCTTGCGAAGCCCCTCCAAGGACGCCAGGTAGTCGAGGTGCCCGAAGCGCTCCGCGGTGATCAGCGCCCGCACGCCGGTCCGGCGGAGGATGTAGGCGACCTCCTTGGGCCCGTAGAAGTGGACGATGGGCGTGACCACCGCACCCAGCAGCGCGGCGGCCCAGAAGCTGATCGCCGCCTCCACCCAGTTGGGCAGCTGGAAGGCCACCACGTCGCCGGGCCCGATGCCCCGCGCCTGGAGGGCGCCGGCCAACCGCCTCGCCGCGTCGAGGACGTCGCCGAACGTGCCGGACCACGGACGCACCGACGAGCGGATCTTGACGGTGAGCCCGGGCCGCTCCTCGACGGCGCCGGCGAGCAAGGCTCCCAGGGTGTCGTCCCGCCAGAGACGCTCCTCGACGTAGCGCCGGGCGAGCGATGGCGGCACCCGCCGTAGACCCCACTCGCCGATCACCGTGTTGCCCACAGTCCCCTCGTTGCCCACGGCCTCTCGCCCGCCCGGCGTGCACGTGTGCTCGGTGTGCTCCGCCCGAGGATAGGACCTCGATCGGCGTCCCTGCGGCGCCGGCGGCGACCCGATGACCTTCGCCTCTGCCCGCACGCGCCGAGGGCCCGGACGATGGGCCGGTGGCCAGCGTTGTCGACGCCATCTACGGGCGCAGGGCCGTGCGGGCCTATCGCGACGAGGCGGTCTCCCGGGGGGACATCGCGGCGCTGATCGAGGCGGCCGTGCAGGCTCCGAGCGCCGGCAACGTCCAGCCGTGGCGGTTCGTGGTCGTCCAGGACCCGACACTCCTCGATCGCTTCGCCCGTGAGGCGAAGGACCTCCTGCTGGCCGAACCGCCGCCGCCGGAGGTCGCGACCAGCGGGTTGCCCGATCTGGACCGGCTCCGGCGGATGGTCGCCGATCCCGGCTACGTCCTCTTCCACGGCGCACCGGCGCTGGTGGTGATCTACGCCACGAGCGCCGACGGTGTGCCGGACTGCTTCCTCGCCGCGCAGAACCTCATGCTCGCCGCCTGGGAGCGCGGCCTCGGCACCTGCCCCATCGGGCTGGCCACGCCGTTGCTCAACCGCGCCGAGGTCAAGCGCGAACTGGGGACCCCGTCGGCCTGGGTGGCCGCGCTCCCTGTCGTCGTCGGACATCCCGCGGGGCCCGCGGCCGCGGTCCCCCGGAACCTCCCCGTCGTCACCTGGCGGTGAGGCGCCGATCTGCCGGCAGGAGCCGGGCCGAGCCGGGATCGGTGCTGGCGCGGATCGCGGCGTCGCAGGGCGTGCGCGACCCGCGCCTGCTCGCCGCCATACGCGCCGTGGCGCGGGTCGGATTCGTCCCACGCCAGTTCGCCGAGCTGGCCGAGCTGGACGAGCCCGTTCCCATCGGGCACCACCAGGTCACGACGCAGCCCTCGCTGGTGGCCGCCATGATCGAGGCCCTCGAGTTGCAGGGCGACGAGGTGGTCCTCGAGGTCGGTACCGGGTTCGGCTACCAGACCGCCCTGCTCGCCCGTGTGGCCGCGCATGTGTGGAGCATCGAGCGCTTCGCCGACCTGGCCGACGCGGCGCGCGCCAACCTCGGGGCCGCGGGGATCACCAACGCGGACGTCGTCGTCGGGGACGGGAGCGCGGGGCTCGCCGAGCACGCGCCCTACGACGCCGTCGTCGTCTCCGCCGCCTTCCCCACGGTCCCGCAGCCGCTGGCCGACCAGTTGGTGGTGGGAGGGCGCCTGGTCCAGCCGATGGGGCCCGGCGGGAGCGAGGAGGTGGTGGTGTTCGGCAAGGAGCCGTCCGGCCTCCGCCGGGTGCGCACGGTCACCTACGCCCGGTTCGTCCGCCTGGTCGGCCGGCACGGGTACGTCGAGTGAGCGCCAGGACCGCTCTCGACGACGTGAAGCGCACGGCCCTCCGCGGCTGACTACACGGGGCTCTCGTCGAGCATGGCGTCGGCGACCTTGATGAAGCCGGCGATGTTGGCACCCAAGCGGTAGTCGCCCGGCGACCCGTACTCCTCCGCGGTGCGGCGGACGGTGTCGTGGATCTGGCGCATGATGGCGGCCAGCCGGTTCTCGACCTCGTCGCGCGCCCAGGGCAGGAGCTGGATGTCCTGCGCCATCTCCAGTGCCGAGACCGCAACCCCGCCGGCATTGGCGGCCTTGCTCGGGCCGAAGAGGACGCCGGCGGCGAGGAAGCGCTCGACCCCCTCGGGCACGGTGGGCATGTTGGCGCCCTCCACCACCGCCCGAATCCGGTTCTCGACCAGCGCGGCCGCGTCGGCGTCGGAGATCTCGTTCTGCGTGGCGGACGGAAAGGCGCAGTCGGCGGGGATGGCCCACAGCGGGTTGGCGCCGCCGTGGACCGTGGGATGGTACGTGGAGTGCCGGTAGCGCTCGGCGTACTCGCGGATCCGCCCACGATGGTCGTTCTTGAGCGCCTTCACCCACTCGAGCTTCTCGGCGTCGATGCCGTCGGGATCGAAGACGAAGCCGTCCGAGTCCGACAGGGTGACGGGCCGGGCTCCCATCTGGATGAGCTTCTCCACGGTGAACTGCGCCACGTTGCCGCTGCCGGACACGAGGCAGGTCTTGCCCTGGAGGTCCTCGCCCCGGGTGCCCAGCATCTCCCGGGCGAAGTACACCGCGCCGTAGCCGGTGGCCTCTTGGCGGATCTGCGACCCGCCCCAGCTCAGTCCCTTGCCGGTGAGCACGCCGGCGAAACGCTTGGCGATGCGCTTGTACTGCCCGAAGAGGTAGCCGATCTCCCGCTCGCCGACTCCGATGTCCCCCGCGGGCACGTCGGTGAACTCGCCGATGAACGGATAGAGCTCGGTCATGAAGGACTGGCAGAACCGGCGGATCTCCGATTCGCTCCGACCCTTGGGGTCGAAGTCGGAGCCGCCCTTGGCGCCGCCGATGGGCAACGTGGTGAGCGAGTCCTTGAGGGTCTGCTCGAAGGCGAGGAACTTCAGGATGCCGGCGTTCACGCTCGGGTGGAAGCGCAGCCCGCCCTTGTAGGGGCCGATGGAACTGCTCATCTGGACCCGGTACCCCCGGTTGACGTGGATCTCACCGTGGTCGTCGACCCAGTTGACCCCGAAGGCGATGACCCGGTCGGGCTCCACCAGCCGCTCGAGGACCTTCTCCTCCATGTAGCGGGGGTGGGTGCACAGCACCGGCTCGAGCGACGCGGCCACTTCGCGCACCGCCTGGTGGAACTCCGTCTCACCGGGGTTCTTGGCCTCGACCTTCGCCGTGACCGCCTCGAGGTGGGCCTTGACCTGGGCGGACCCCCCCGACCGTGACGTGGAGGACGCGGAGCTCAGCATGTCGAGGCCCATGTATCGGATTCTTCGGGCCGGGGGCGCCGGGGGCCAGGGTCCGAAGTCACGTCACCGATCGATCGTCCGCGCGGGACCCCGGGCGGGCCGGCGGTCGGGGCCGGTCAAGGGTGGTGCACCGGTCAGGCCGGTGGTCCGGTCGTGAGCGTCACCGACGCGCTGTGGTGCACGCCGGACGCGTCGTGCCAGCCGATCGTGACCGTGTCGCCGGGGTGGTAGCCGGAGAGGGCATCGGTGAGGCTGGAGGCCGACGACACCGCCGTGGCGCCGACCGAGGTGATGGTGTCATCGGCGCCGAGGCCCGCCTTGGCAGCAGGGCTCCCGGACACGACCGCCTCGACGTAGGCCCCGGAGCCAGACGGCGCGTCCGTCGCCGCCACGCCCAGGAAGGCCCGCGGCCCGATGTGGACCGTGGCGGTCGCCTGTCCGCTCTCGATCTGGCGTACGACCGCAAGTGCCTCGTTGATCCCGATGGCATAGGCCTGGTTGATGGTGGTTCCGGACTGGACCCCGAAGCCGCCTCCGTTCGGCACCGAGGCTGCCGTGTTCATCCCGACCACCAGGGACGAGGTGTTCACCACCGGGCCCCCGGAGTCGCCCGGGACGATGGCGGCGTCCATCTGGATCAACCCGTTCAGCGTCTCGGTCAGGGTGCCGGGGTCGCCTGCGGTGATCGTCTGGTCGAGCGCGGTGACGGTCCCGCCGACGGAGCTGGGCGTCCCGCCCATGCCACCGGCGTTCCCCATGGCCACGATGGGCTGTCCAACCCAAACGGTCGCCGAGTCCCCGGTGGTGACCGTCTTGAGGCCCGACGCCCCGGTGAGCTGGAGGAGGGCGATGTCGTCGGTGACCGAGTACCCGAGGACGGCGGCCGTGTAGGTCCTGCCCGTCCCACCGACCTGCGCGTTGACCGCGGTGGCCTCCTCGATCACGTGATTGTTGGTGAGGACCAGCCCGGAGGAGCTGAGGACCATGCCGGTCCCCGCCGCTGCGCCGCCCTGGGCGAGCGTCGTGGTGATGTCGACCACCGCCGGCGAGACCCGCTTGGCGATGGCGGCGACCTGCGCCGACGACGGAGCACCGGCGGGGGCCGTCGTTGCGGTCCCGGGGCTGGTGCTCACGATCCCGGGCCCCCGCTCGAGTGAGTACAGGAGTCCCACCCCGAGCGCGGCGGCCAGCACCGCCGCGGCCATGGTGAGTGCCAGGACGCCGAGCCGACTCGGGGCGGGGACGGGAGGTCGGGGTACCGGCGGCGGGGCCGTCAGCACCCCACGCCGCGCACCATGACCCGGCGGACCCGCCGTGGTGTCCTGCTGGCCGACGTAGCGCCCTGCGTCATATGGCTGCTCGGGCATGTCGCCCTGCTTCCGGGCCTGGGTGGGTCCAAGACCCTTCACTTCCCAATGTGAACGACCGGACCGCCCGGAACAGGGTCTTTGGTCTGTTCGGCCGGGAAACGAGGGCGCCGCCTCCCGGCGCAGGTGGACTCGCGCCGGGCGGCCCGGCCGGTTCCCCGCCGAGCGACGAGGGGGCGGACGTCAGGGGTGCGAGGGGGCGGGGGGCTTGTCCGGCAGCTCGTACGCGGCCTCGTCCACGTAGCACCAGTACCAGTCCTCCCCTGGTTCGTAGGAGCGGATGACCGGATGGGCGCTCTGGTGGTAGTGCGCGGTGGCGTGGCGCCCCGGCGACTGGTCGCAGCAGCCGACGTGACCGCAGCTCTGGCACACCCGCAGGTGCACCCAATTGCGCTGCCCGGCCGACAGGCAGTCGTCACATCCCCACGAGTCGGGGACGGGGTCGGTGATCGTGTCGAGATGGGTGCACGGCACGTCGGGAATGCTCCGGCTCCGTTCGGTGTTTCGGCTGCGGTCAGCCTATGCCTCCATCGGCCCATCCCGACCGGTCACCGATCGGGGTGGGCTCGTCCCGCAGTGCCTCGAGCCCCAGGTCCTCCAGGTGGTCGAAGAACAGCCGAGGCTGCTGGAACATCCAGTCGTGGTCGATCACCTGACCGGCGGAACCGGTGGCGACGGTGAACGTGGCCTCGAGCTCCTCGGCGAAGCGCATGCCGTCCGATCGCGTCAGGACCGAGTCGCGGTTGGCCCACAGGACGTGGGCGGGGATGCCGGCTCGCGCCACCGTCCGGCTGTCGCACTCCCGGCTGCTGCGAAAGCCCCACCAGGCGGCGTCGACCAATTGGCGCGGGTGCTCGACCCAGGTCCGGGCGAAGGCGGCGGCCGCCGCCGGTGTGGCGAGGCGAAGGAGCCGTGCGGGATGGCGAAGCGCCTCCGCGCCCAGGCGCAGCTCCCGCGAGGCGGCCAGGGTGTCGGAGAAGACGAGCTCGACCACCCGCTCGGGGAACTGCGAGGCGAAGCCGAGCTCGATCCCTCCGCCGAACGAGTGTCCGAGGAGGCTCGCGCGCTCGAGCCCGAGATGGTCCAGCGTCGCCGTGAACGCGTCGACCACCCGGTCGTGGCGCCATTCCCCGCGCAGGTCGAAGAGGTCGGGCACCACCACTCGGCACCGCTCTGCCAGCAAGCCCGCCAGCCCCCGGTAGGTGCTCGGGCGCATGGCGAAACCGTGGAGCAGGACGAGGGTCTGGCCCTCTCCCATGTCGAGGGGCACGCGCAGGCTCACGACGACACCGTGGCACAGCGACGGCGATGGTGCTACGAATCGCGCGGGCGAACGTGCCTCGCAGGCGTGCAGCCGAGGAATCGGAGGTTCCGATGGACGATGCCGGGGTGGTCGGGCGGATCAACGAGCTCGTGGCGGAGGAACATCGCCTCGAGCAGTCGCACGTCGGCGACGGGCTGAGCGAGGAGGAATCGGCTCGGCTCCGCTCGCTCGAGATCGCGCTCGACCAGTGCTGGGACCTGCTGCGCCAGCGCCGGGCGCGGCGCGGCGCCGGCCAGGACCCGGACCAGGCCGAGGTGCGCCCGCCGCAGGTGGTGGAGCACTATCGCCAATGAGGACGGCCGCACCCGCGGCCCGGTGAGGCGCCGCCGGTCATCGGTGCGGTGACCGAAGGGCGGTTCAAGCGACGGTGTGCAGGCCGTCGAGGATCGTGCCCAGGAGACGGTTGCACTGGTCCTCGCTGAGGGTGTTCAAGGTGCACATCGGGCTCACCAACGCCATGAGGTCGGCGCCGTCGATGTCGGCGCGGATGACGCCCGCCCGCCGGGCATTGTCGATGACGAGGGCCATGGCCGCCTCGATGCGCTCGCGTGATCGCAGGCGGAATTCGGGTTGCTTCTCGAACGCCTCCTGCAGTTCGCTGAGGAACGTCCGCTTGGTCTGCGCGTAGCGGACGAACGCCTCCAGGAAGGTCACGACGGCCCCCCACGGATCGAGCTCCGCCACGAAGCGCTCAGCGTCGGCGACCAGCTGGTCGACGTCGGTCCGGTACACGGCCTCGACCACGTCGATGCGCTTGGGGAAGTGGCGGTAGAGCGTGCCCACGCCCACTCCGGCTTCACGGGCGATCGCCTCCATGCACGCACCGCCGCCATCGGCGGCGAACACCTTCTTGGCCGCGGCGACCAGTCGCTCGTAGTTGCGGCGCGCATCCGCCCGCATCGGGCGACCCGACCCGTCGACCGGGGCCTCGCCGCGCTCCTCGAGCGGGGCCTCCTCGAGCGCCTCGAGCGGGGCCTCCTCGAGCGCGGACTCAACGGCGGTACGTCGGCTGGACATCGGCCCGGATCGCCTCTTCGTCGAACTGTGGCTTGCTAACCGGAGGCACCCTCCGTATACTAACCGGAGGAAGCTTCCGCTTGTCCACTCTACCAGCGGAAAGGTCGTAGTCAATGCCCCTGACCCTCTCCTCGGCGCGCCCGGGCGGGGCCCGAAAGGCCCTGGTCGGGCGCACCGGCACCCTGCGCCACCGCCTCAGGCACCCCTCGGTGTTCCTCCTCGTCATCCTCACCGCACAGCTCATGGTCGTGCTCGACACGACCATCGTGAACGTGGCCCTGCCTCACATCCAGGAGGGCCTCGGCTTCTCCAGCTCGGCGCTGTCGTGGGTGCTCAACGCCTACATCCTCACCTTCGGCGGCCTTCTCCTCCTCGGGGCCCGGGCAGGCGACCTGCTGGGCCGGCGCCGGGTCTTCCTCGTCGGGATCGCCGTCTTCTCGCTCAGCTCCCTCGTCGGCGGGCTGGCCCTGACCGGCTGGATGCTGCTCGGGGCGCGGGCCGTCCAGGGGATCGGCGCCGCCCTCGCCGCGCCCTCGGCGCTGTCGCTGCTCACCTCGGTCTTCCCCGAGGGGCCGCAGCGGGTGCGGGCCATCGCCCTCTACACCACGGTGTCCGCCGCCGGCGGGGCGATCGGCCTCGTCGCCGGTGGGCTCCTCACCGAGCTGGTGTCGTGGCGCTGGGTGATGTTCGTCAACGTGCCCATCGGGATGGCCATCTGGCTCCTCGGGCGCGTCGTGATCGTCGAGACCGAGCCTCGCCACGGGCGCTTCGACCTCGTCGGTGCCCTCACCTCGACCCTTGGCATGACGGGGATCGTGTTCGCCCTGGTCGAGGCGGGTGATCGCGGCTGGACCAGCCCGCTCACCATCGGTGCCGCCGTCGCCGGCCTCGTCCTGTTGGCGGTGTTCGTGCACACCGAGGCGCGGGCCGAGGAGCCGATCCTCCCCCTGCGGCTCTTCGCCAGCGCCACCCGCACGACCGCCAATGCGGCGCGCGGCCTGGTCTACGTCGGGATGTACGGGCTGTTCTTCTTCCTCTCCCAGTTCCTCCAGGACGTCCAGGGCTATTCCCCGCTCCGCGCCGGTGTGGCCTTCCTGCCCGTGCCGGCCTCGGTGTTCCTGTCGTCGCAGCTCACCAGCCGGGTGCTCACCCGGCGGCTCGCCCCCAAGACCCTGATGATGCTCGGTGCGAGCCTGGTCACCGTCAGCCTGCTGTCGGCCACCCAGCTCTCGGCCGACTCGGGCTACGCGCAGGTGGCCGTGTCGCTCGTGCTCCTCGGCGTGGGGTCGGGCATCTCGTTCGTGAGCCTCACCTCCGCCTCGCTGGCCGACGTCGCGCCGGCGGATGCCGGCGCCGCCTCGGGGCTCGTCAACGTGTCCCAGCAGCTGGGTGCGGCCCTCGGTCTGGCCGTCCTGGTCACCGCGTTCGGCGTGCTGACCGGGCACCGCCAGCTGGGCGCCCACGTCGGCGCCGCCGCGATCGCCCACACCCAGGCGGTCCTCACCCAGGGGCTGGACCAGGTGCTCGGCATCGGCGCCCTCTTCGCCCTGAGCGCGCTGGTCCTCGTCGCCGCGGTCATCCCCGGAGCCCCGCGCCCGGCGCCGGCGCTGGGCGCCGGCCCCGAGCCGGCAGGCGACGAGGACGGTTGGCTGGAGGAGTGCCCGGTGGCCGAGGCCGGATGAGATGACAATGGCGGGGTGCTGCGCAGCCTGCTCGTCGCACCGCCCGGAGCGGGCAAGGGCACCCAGGGCGAGCGGATCGCCGCCGTCTACGGCGTGCCCCACATCGCCACCGGGGACCTCTTGCGGGAGAAGGCCGCACAACCCTCGCCGTCCGCCGGGGAGCTCGCCGCGGCCATGGCCCGGGGCGAGCTCGTGCCCGACGAGGTGGTCATGGCCCTGGTGGTCGAGCGGATCGCCGCGCTGGTGCCACCCGTCGGGTTCGTGCTCGACGGGTTCCCGCGCACGCTCGCGCAGGCCGAGCAGGCGTACGCCTGGGGCACGGCAGCCGACCTGACCTTCCATGCGGTGGTGTCCCTGGACGTCCCCGAGGCCGTGCTCGTCGAGCGCGTCCTGCGCCGGGCCGAGACGTCGGGCCGTCAGGACGACACCGCCGAGACGGTGCGCCGGCGCATCCGCGTCTACGCCGAGTCGAGCGGGCCGCTCCTCGACTTCTACCGACGGCGCGGCATCCTCGTCGAGGCTGACGGTACCGGCACGGTGGACGAGGTCACCGCGCGGATCCGCGCCCGGCTCGACGTCCTCGACCTCTCCTGACCGGTCGCGACCGCTCGGTCGCGCTCGCCGAGTATCGCAGTCGCACCTCGCGCTCGCCCGGACCGGGCGCTCCGTAGGATCGGGACGATGCCCCCGAGGTCGCCTGCCGCGCCGGACGAGGTGCTCGCCTTCACCAACGGACGCATCCTGACCATGAAGGCCTCGCCGCCCGTCGCCGAGGCCGTGGTGGTGGGTGACGGCCGCATCCTCGACGTCGGCAGTGCCGACCTCCTCCGCCGCTACCCGCAGGCGCGGACACACGACCTGGCGGGACGCATCCTCTGTCCCGGGTTCGTCGACGCGCACCATCACCTGTCGATCGCCGCGCTCGAGCCCCGGTGGGCGGACGTCCGCCACGTGGCCGGCCCCGACGAGCTCGCCGGTGCCCTCGTCGCGCAGGCCGAGGCCGAGCCCAATGCCCCATGGGTCCGCGCCGCGCGCTGGAGCGAGATCGGCACCGGCTTCGTGCCCCATCGGCGCGACCTCGACGCCGTCGGACTCGACCGGCCCGTCCTGGTGGCGCACTACAGCCTGCACCAGGCGGTCACCGACTCGCGGGGACTAGAGGAGCTGGGCATCGGCCCCTCGGCCCCCGACCCCGTCGGCGGCGCCTACGGCCGCGACGGCGACGGCACGCTCAACGGGCTCCTCATGGAGCGGGCCTGGTCCGAGGCGCACCGCCGCTCGCTCGCCCCCTACGACGACCCGGACCGGCTGGCCGACCACATCCGCGACGCGGCCCACCTCCTCCTCGCGGACGGGATCACCGCGGTGCACGACGCGGCGTGCACGCCGACGGCGGAGGGCGCCTACCGGTCACTGGCGGCGCGCGGCGAGCTGCCGGTGTCGGTCCTCGTGCTCCCGCATCCCGAGGCGTTGTTCGCGCCCGTGGACCCGGTTCGCCTCCAGGGCCCCCCGACCGGCGAGGGCGACGAGGTGCTGCGGGTGGGCCCGGTGAAGCTCTTCGCCGACGGCGGGATCGCCCCGGCCATCGACGTGCACCTCGGCGGCCGGCGCATGGCCATCGGCCAGCTCTTCGGGGAGCTGGACGCGCAGGTGCAAGCCGCCACCGAGCGCGGATTTCGGGTCGCCGTCCACGCCATCGGCAACGCCGGGCTCGACGCCGCGCTCGACGCGTTCGAGGTCGTGGCGCAACGGCACCCCGGGCACGACCACCGGTTCCGGGTGGAGCACGCGTGTCTCGCGTCCGTCGCCCAGCTCCGGCGCCTGGCCGGGCTCGGCGGTGTCGCCGTGGTGCAACCGGGTTTTCTGGACCACCTCGGCCGTCAGGTCGAAGGGGTCGAATTCGACGACGCGCGCTGGCTCCCCTTCGGCGACATGGATCGGGTGGGCGTGGCCCTGGCCGCCTCCTCGGACTGCCCGTGCACCTTCCACGCGCCGCTGCGCACCTCGGCGCACGGGGTCACCCGGCGGACGGGCACGGGCGCGGTGCTGGACGCCGGCCAGGCGCTGTCGTTCGAGGAGTGGCTGCGGGCCTACAGCGCGGGCGCCGCCCATGCGGGGGACCAGGAGGCCGAGCGCGGCACCATCGCCGAGGGGCTCCGGGCGGACTTCGTCGTCCTCGACGGCGCGCTCGACGCGGACCATCCGCCGACGGTCGCGCAGACATGGGTCTCCGGCCGCCTCGTCCACGGCACCACGGCGACCCCGCCGGCCGGCCCGGAAGGCCCGCCCCGGCTCAGGCGGCCGTGACCGGCACGAAGTCCCAGTGCGTGCAGTAGGCCATCGAATGCCCGCCGTGCAGGCGGAACATGCGGGCCACCTCGTCGGCCCGCTTCTCGTCGGGGACCCACGCCCCGAGCACGACGTGCCCCTCGCGCAGGGCCGCCCCGAGGCCGCGCAGGTAGTTGCGGTCGCTGCTCATCACCCGCTGGAGCAGGCCGAACCCCCGGGCCCGGATGCCGTGGCGCCGGTCCACCGCCCCGAGCCGCTCGGCACCCTCTTCACCGCAGAACACCCAGGCCTCCTTGCCGTCGACGACCCCCTCGAAGCGCAGCGCCGCCAGAGCCTCCTCGGCCGCGGCCTCGTCGTCGAAGATGGCGAAGAGCCGGTGGTGCGGCGGGCCCACGAACGTGTGGAACTCGGGCGGCTGATTGCCCAGGCGTGCTGGATCAGTCATGTCGCACCTCCAGACGCACTCGTCTCGCACTCCCAGTGTCCGGCGCGCCGGCCTGTGCCAATAGGGACCTTCGTCCTGCGCACGGCCGGGCTCCGGTGGCGCCCCGATCGCCCAGGAAGGGGAAAAGGGCCCTATTCGGACGGGCGTCCACCGGCCGACGTTCCATCCACGGCGCGGAGAGGACGATCGTCCGACCGCTGACGGAGATCGCGCCGGAGGCGGACGGCCATGGTCAAGCGCAAGGCGGACCTCCACGTAGTACCCGACCCGAAGGAGCCCACGGTCTTCTTGGTGACGACGGACGACGAGGGGGAGGAGTCCATACCGGTCATCCCGACGCCCGAGGCGAACTCCTTCTGGAGCAGGCTCGTGCACCCGGCGATCGGGCCTGACGACGACGAGGACGACGATCTGTGACCCCGTCGACGCAGCCGCACGCCGCACGGGCCGGTCTTCCCCCGGCCGCGCCGCCCGCCCCGGCACCCCCCGCCGCGTCCGCGCCGCCGGTTCCGACCCCCCCGCGGCGCATCAACCCACGTCTGCTCACCGTCCTCATCGGGCCGATGGCGCTCGTCGCCGTCCTCGTCCTGCGGCACTTCCGGCTGGTGGCCCACGAGCCCCTGTGGCTGTGGATCACGGTGCTGACGGTCCTTCCCATCGTGAGCGTGGCCTCGGAGGCGCTCGATGCCGGGGCGTCGAGCCCGTTGCGGGTCAACAGCCGGATCGCCTGGCACGCAGCCGTCGTCACCACCGTCATCTACCTCACCGGCTGGGGCCCCGTGCTCATCGGCGCGTACACGTTCGCCGCCCTGGAGACCGTCGCCCACGACGGGTCGAACACGTGGCGCCTGTCGGCGACCTGGAGCCTCGCGGGCGTGGCCGTCGGTCAGCTGCTCATCTTCGTGGGCTGGGCGCCGTCGTACCTCACCAACACCGACGCGCAGGCGCTGGGGCTCATGAGCGCCTTCGTGCTCATCTTCATGATCCGCATGGCGGGTGCCACGATGGCGCAGAAGGAGGACGCCGAGTCCTCGATGCGGGCCAGCGAGAACCGGTTCCGGTCGCTGGTCCAGCATTCCAGCGACCTGACCATGGTCCTGAGCGTGGACGACCGGATCACCTACGCCTCGCCCGCCACGGTGGGCCTGCTCGGTCGCCAGCCCGACGAAGTCCTCGGCATGACGTCGGCCGAGCTCCTCCACCCCGACGACCTGGACCGGCTGAGCAGGGAGATCGGCCCCGCCCTGGAGCGCAGCGCGAGTGCCACCGACCCGGTTGCCGTCCGGATCGCCCATGCCGACGGGTCCTGGCGGGACGTCGAGGCCGTCATCACCAACCTGAGCGACGAGCCGTCGGTCGCCGGCTACGTGGCGAACCTCCGGGACATCAGCGAGCGCAAGCAGGCGGAAGCCCTCCTCGTCCACCAGGCGCTCCACGACCCGCTGACCGGGTTGCCCAACCGGACCGTCATCCTTGACCGCGCCGAGCAGATGCTGGCGCGCTCGCGCCGAAGCGTGCAGTCGATGGCCGCCTTCTTCATCGATCTCGACAATTTCAAGGACATCAACGACACCCTGGGACACGAGTCGGGCGACCATGTGCTGCGCGCCGTCTCCGATCGGCTCCGGGCCGCCGTACGCGAGAGCGACAGCGTCGGGCGCTTCGGCGGAGACGAATTCGTCGTGCTGGCGGAGGGCATGTCGCTGTGGGAAGGCCCGCAGGTCCTGGCCGAGCGCATGCGCGACTCCTTGCAGGCGCCGTTCCACGTCCCCGGGCTCCAGCACCTGCCGCTCGCCGTCTCCGCCAGCATCGGCATCGCATCGGGGGTCCGGGCGTCGGCGACCGACCTCCTGCGCGACGCCGACATCGCTCTGTACCGGGCCAAGTCGTCGGGGAAGGACTGCTACGCGCTGTTCGAGCCGGCGATGCAGATCGCCATCCTGGATCGGCTCGAGCTCAAGAGGGACCTGCAGAGCGCCCTCGCAGAGCGGCAGTTCTTCCTCTTGTACCAACCCTTGCTCGACCTGGACACGCTCGAGGTGTGCGGCGTCGAGGCGTTGCTGCGCTGGCACCACCCGAGCAGGGGCGTGGTGGGCCCCGACCAGTTCATCTCGTCGCTGGAGGAGAGCGGCATGATCCTCGACGTCGGGCACTGGGTGCTGGGCGAGGCCTGCCGGCAGGCGAGCGAGTGGCACCGGCGGGGTTGGCCCGTGTCGATGTCGATCAACGTCTCGACTCGCCAGATCGAGACGGACGCGTTCATCGGACAGGTCCGCCATGCCCTGGACGACACGGGGTTCCCCCCCGACGCGTTGGTGCTCGAGATCACCGAGACGACGCTCATGCGCGACGCCGAGGTGACAACCCGGCGTCTGCAGGCGCTGAAGCGCCTGGGCGTGCGGGTCTCGATCGACGATTTCGGTACGGGGTACTCCTCGTTGGCCTATCTCCGGCGGTTCCCGGTCGACGAGGTGAAGATCGATCGCTCGTTCATCGCGGGCATGACGGAGTCGTCGGAATCGGCGGCCATCATCCACACCCTGGTCGAGCTGGGCCACACCCTCGGCCTCGGCACCGTCGCCGAGGGGATCGAGGGCCACGAGCAGCTCGAGGTCCTGCGGGACGAGGGGTGCCACCGTGGCCAAGGGCTGCTCTTCTCCGCCCCGGTGAGCGCGCAGCGCGTCGAGGAGCTTCTGGCTACGGGAGGGTCCCTTTCCGAGATTCATTGACGGTGCAGAATGGGGCGAACCCTTCGCAGGAGGTCGTGAGAAGTGGCGCGGGCGCCTTCGGGGTCGATGAGCGCAGCCGCCGTGTCGGCGGACACCTACGACGTCGACGCCTTGGCGGCCAGGCTGCACCGGCACCAGCGGGATCGCCACCCCTTCGCCCTCCTGCCCTGGGAGCAGCTGGACGAGGACGAGCGCGACGAATTGCGCGACCAGGTGCGATCGGTGCTCGAGGTCCTCGGTGCCGGCGAGCCCGACGGTGCCGGTGCCCTCGACGAGGGGCGGCCGGGCACGGCGGTGTTCGACTGCAGGCTGGCGGAGCTGGCGGCCCTCCGCGCCTCGTTCGGGCCGGGGGCGGCCGACGAGCTGCTGGCCACGATCGCGCTCTGCCTCGGACGGGTGGTGCGCGCGTCCGAGCCGCCGGTGCGCGTGGCCGACGACCGGTTCTCCGTGTGGTGCCGCGACGTCGACGAGACCCAGGCCCACCTCGTGGCCGACCGCCTGCGGCGGGCCGTGGAGGCGCCCGTCACCATCGCGGGCGTCCGGCTCGCACTGCGCGCCGAGGTGTCGTTCTCCTTGGTGGAGGAGGTCGCCGCCGGCTCCGGCGGACCTCAGATCTCGAGCGTGGGGACGACCTCGCCGATGAACCGGCGCAGCGAGTCCTCCGCCGGGTAGTCGCGCAGCCAGAGCACGAACTCGCGCGCACCGGCGTCCACGAAGGCCTGGGTCTTCTCTGCCACCTGGGCCACGGTCCCGACCAGGTTGTCCCGGATGTAGGCGTCGGGAGGCTGGCCTCCCCACAGATGCCCGCCGCCGGCCGACTCGCACCACCGGTGCAGCTCCGCCTCCGTGTCGAAGATGCGGCAGTCGGGTCCGTGCGTGCGGGTGATGTCGCCGAAGGGCCGGCCGATCTCCTCGCAGTAGCGTTCGAGGAGATCGGACTTGCGTTCGAAGTCCTGCAGGCTCACCTGCCAGTTGGTGGCTTGCGCGTGTCGTGCCGCGATGCGGAGGTTCCGCGTCTCGCCGCCCCCGCCGATCCACACGGGCGGGATCGACTGCAGCGGCTTCGGGTCGCAGTACGCGTCGCGCAGGCGCACGTGATCGCCGTCGAAGGTGACCGTCTCCTCGCCCCAGAGCCGCCGGACGGCTGTCGCCGTCTCCTCCAGCACGGTCAGGCGGTCCCCGGGCGCGAGGAACGGGAACCCATAGGAGCCGTACTCCTCCTCGTACCAGCCCGCACCGAGGCCGAGGATCAGGCGGCCGCCCGAGTACACGTCGATGCACGCGGCCTCCTTGGCCAGGAGCCCGGCATTGCGATACGACGAGCAGGTGACGAGCTGGCCCAGGCCGGCCCGCTCCGTGCGCTGGGACAGGGCCGCCAGCATGGTGTAGGCCTCGAAGACGTGGGTGGGCGCGCGCCGGGGCACCGTCTCGACGTGGTCGTAGACCCAGAGGTGGTCGTAGCCGAGGTGCTCCGCCAACTGTGCCAGCTCGACGCTGCGGGCCCAGGCGTCGGCCGCGGCCCACCCGAGGTACTCGAGCTTCCAGCCCTGGGGGACGAAGACGCCGAAGCGCAGCGGTGCGCTCACAGGACGCCCAGGGCCAGCAGGCTGGCGGCCGCGTCGAGATCGCCGTCCACCGCCAGCTGCTGCGAGATGAACGCGTCGGCTCCGGAGAGCTCGCCGTTCACGATCTTGGTGAAGTCCGCGGCGCTGGCCCGCACCGTGGCCGTCGCGTCGGCGACCGGAGCGGTGCAGTCGGTGACGGCGACCGTACCGTCGGCGATCTCGAGGAGCCAGATGCCCCCGCCCTCGCCCGCCAGGTCGAATTGCACGACCAGGTGCATGCCCGCCGCGGCGTCGCGGTCGATCTTGGCCGGCAGCACGTCGCGGAAGAATTCGGCCGCGTCGGCGACACGCAGCACCGGCCTGGCCGCCCGGGCCCGCTCCCGCGGCATCAGGGCCGACTCCATCGCCTCGATGGAGTCGGCCAGGATCTCGACCATGCGATCCGCGGTGGGGCGGTCGATGGTCAGGGGGGGCGCCAGTCCGACCACCTCGATCCCCATGGCCCGGCAGTAGAGGCCGCGGCGCCATGCCTCGTGCTCCACCATCTCACAGGCCTCGTGCGGGTTGGCGAAGCCGCGCCCGGTGGTGGGGTCGGCAACGAACTCGATGCCGACCATGAGGCCGAGCCCCCGCACCTGCCCCACCGTCTCGAAGCGCTCGAGCTCCTTGAGCCGGTCGAAGAGGTAGCGGCCGACGTCGGCCGCGTTGGCGACGAGGCCCTCCTCCTCGATGATGGCCAGGTTCGCCAGCGCCGCCGCGCAGCCGACGGGGTGGCCCATGTAGGTGAAGCCGTGGCTGAGGGGCATGCGGTCGGGGAGCCGTTCGCTGATGGTCTCCCAGACCTTGTCGGACACCACCGACGCCCCCAACGGCTGGTAGCCGCTCGTGAGGCTCTTGGCCAGCGTGACGATGTCGGGGGTGGCCCCGTAGTGCTGGAACCCGAAGGGCTCCCCGGTCCGCCCGAAGCCGCAGACCACCTCGTCGGCGATGAAGAGGATGTCGTAGCGGTCGCAGATGCGGCGGATCTCGTCGAAGTACCCCGGTGGCGGGGGGATGATGCCGCCCGCGCCGATCACCGGCTCGGCGATGAATGCGCCGACGCTGTCGGGACCCTCGCGCTCGACGTACTCCTCCAGCGTGCGGGCACAGGCCAGCCCGCAGTCGGGATAGGTGAGGCCCAGCTCGCAGCGGTAGCAGTACGGGGCGGGGATGTGCGCGAAGCCCTCGGCCTCCGGCCCGAAGTTCCAGTGCATCGGCATGATGCCGGTGGCCGACATGGTGGCGATGGTGAGCCCGTGGTACCCGTGGTGGCGGGCGACGATGGTCTTGCGCCGGTCCTCGCCGCGCAGCGCCCAGTACATCCGCACCAGCTTGAAGTTCGTCTCGTTCGCCTCGGACCCCCCCGAGGCGAACATCACGTGGTTGAGCCCGAGCGCCGCCGGGAACCACGAGGCGATGCGCTCGGCCAGCTCGATGGCCTTGGGATGGGACTGTCCGTGGAAGATGGTGAAGTAGTCCAGCGTGTGCAGTTGCTCGGCCACGGCGTCGATGATCTCGGGCCGGCCGTGGCCCACGGCGACGCACCACAGGCCGGCGAAGCCGTCGAGGATGCGGTTCCCCTGGTCGTCGGTCAGCCACCAGCCGTCGGCCTGCACGACGATGCGAGGACCGGCCGAGACCATCTCACGGGGTGAGGTGACCGGGTGGATCAGGTGCGCGGCGTCGCGCCGGGCCAGCGGGGACAGGGTCATCGAGAGGCCTCCAATCTGTGGGCGAGCGCGCCGGCGTCCTTGGCCGCGGCCCGGACGAGCCCGCGTCGGTAAAGGTTCGGGGCGACGGCCCGGGTCACCACGCCCAGCCGCAGCCACCGGGGGAGTGTCTGCTCGAAGCGGTCGCGCACCACGGCGTCGACCACCGCGTCCGCCACCCGTCGGGCCTCCATCGGCCGGGGGACGCGGCGCTGGAAGGGGACGCCGCGTGCCTCGGTGAACCGGGTGTCCACGGGTCCGGGGTTCACCAGCGACACCCGGATGCCGAGGGGGTGCACCTCGGCGGCCAGCGCCTCGCTCAGGCCGACCACCGCGAACTTGCTCGCCGAGTAGGCGGCCTCGAAGGGCGCCCCGACCCGGCCGGCCACGGAGGCGACGTTGACGATGTGGCCGCGCCGTCGCGCCGCCATGCCGGGGAGCACGGCCAGGATCGCGTTGACCGTGCCCAGGTAGTTGACCCGCATGCAGCGCTCGAAGGTCGCGGGATCCTCCTCGAGCACGGACCGGTAGGCGCCGATGCCGGCGTTGTTCACGAGGACGTCGGGCGCCCCGAGCGCGGCCGTCAACCGCGCCAGCGCCTCGTCGACCTGCGCCCGGTCGGCCACGTCGGCCACCGCGTAGGCGGCCTTGGCCCCGAGCGCCGCCACCGCGGCCTCGAGCTCGTCCTCCGACCGGGCCAGCAGCCCGACGGCTGCGCCCTGCCGGTGGAGGGCCGACGCCGTGGCCCGACCGATGCCGTGCGACGCACCCGTGACCAGTGCCACGGCACCCTGCAGGTTCATCGTGGCACCCGCGTATCGACGGCCAAGGCCCCCAGCCTACAAGCGGTATGGGTCAGGCGGCCGCCTTCTTCGGCGTCGTCGACGGGCGACGCGTCGCCCGGCGGGGCGCCCTCGCGGGCCGCTCGGCCGTCTCCCATGTCAGTCGCGTCTGAGCGACCAGCTTCTCCGCGAACTCCCGCTGGATGCGCAGGAGCTCTTCGGTGAAGTCCAGGAAGACACTGAAGAGCTCGTGGAGGACGGGCATCTCGACCGGCAGGGCCTTCCTCGTCGCCTCGGCCCACGTCCGGACGGCCTGCACGGCTGCCTCCTCGCTCTCACGGACCAATGCGAACACGTCCTCGTGCCGCATCTCGTGGTGCTCGGTTTCCATCGCCATCTCGGGACCTCCTTCCACGTGGGAAGCCGATTCCCACCTCCAGCGCGACCCTCCCCCGGGCGCGCCGACAGGGCCGAAGGTCACCCGGTGCCGTCGGCAACCGTTGCGGCGCAAACAGCGGCGCAAACCTCAGCGGCGCAAACCTCAGGCGGTTCACAGCAAGGGCAAAGGATTCCCCAATGCAACGCCAAGGTGGTGCCCAGATAGTGGTGGTGCAGATCGGGCGGACCGCGCCGTTGGGGGCCCGCAGGAGGGGTGCCCGTTCCTGCGGTCGGGCGCGGGACGCCGAGCCGATGGAGGGGCCCCCTCGGGGGCCCCCTGTCGGCTTCTCTGGGGGCTTCTCGACAGGCCCGGTAGATTCGCCGCCGTGCACGTCGAGCGCTTCGGGCCCCTGGACTTCGACGTGTTCCACCGCGAGGTGCTGCCGGACCTGGTGGCGTCGCGGCGCCGGGTCTTCACCGCGTCGGATCGCGCCGCGCTCCGCCCCCTCGCCTTCGAGCTCGAGGACGGGCGGGCCTACACCTACGTGCCCGACGGCGACCGGTTCGCGGTCCGGCCGGGCTCGGAGGAGGCGCACACCGTGGTCCGTCTGCCGGAGGGGGAGTGGCAGGCCTTCGCCTGGGAGCTGCGGACGTGCTTCGCCTCGCTCTACGCCGACGCACTCCGGGTGGTCCGGGGGAGCTTCGGCCAGCTCGTGCGCTGGGAGCCGCCCTTCCGGGTGGCGGTGGACGGCCAGGAGATCTACGACGTCGACGACCCACCGCTGGTGCTCGACGGCACCGGTGCGCCGCTCGACTGCACCCGCTCGTTCTCGCTCCAAGACGGCGACGACGACCTGGCGGGTTTCCTCGCGGGCGCGGGGTTCATCCACCTCCGGGGCGTGATGACCGAGGACGAGGTCGAGGCCATCGGGGCCGACGTGGCGGCCGCGGTGGCGGCCGCGGCGCCCACGGACCGACGGTCGTGGTGGACGACGGTCGAGGGCAGGGACGTGTGCTGCCGGGTGAACTACCTCAACGAGGGCTCGGCCCTCATCGCCGGGCTCGGGGCCGACGAGCGGTTCCTCCGCATCGCGGCCCTCGCCGGCCCGGACCTGCGGGACGCCTGCGACCGCCTCGACGGGAACGGGGTCGTGATCAAGGTGCCCGGTGCCAGCGAGGGCCTCGCCGACCTGCCCTGGCACCGCGACTGCGGCATGGGTGGCCACCCGGTGAAGTGCCCCATGCTCAACGTGGGCATCCAGCTCGATCCGGCCACCGAGGCCTCCGGACAGCTGGAGCTGATCCCCGGCTCGCACCGCGGCGCGTCCCGGTTGCCCGACGCGCGGGTGGCCGAGCACGTGCCCACCGTCGCTCTGATGACCGAGCCCGGCGACGTCACCGTGCACTTCGGCCACACGCTGCATGCCGCGCCGCCGCCTGCGGACCCCCACGCCGCCGGCCGGCGGGCGCTGTACCTGTCGTTCGTCCCGCCGCTGACCTTCGAGATGATCGGACCCGGTCAGGGGTACAACGACGTGCTCTTCACCCGGGAGGCGGGCCACATCCAGCATGCGGGCCGCCTCTGGTGAACGGGGGCGGAAGTACCGGCGTCCTGGGCGCGCGTCGGGACCTTCTCCCCTGGTGGGGCGAGCAGCCGCGACGGAAAATTGCCCGATCGTTGGAACGGGTCCGTCCGAATACGTCTCGACCTCCTGTCGCCACGGTGACCACGAGCCGTGCGCGGCGCGCCGTGTCGTGCGCTGCGCCTGTCCGTGCCATGCGCAACCGGCACGGGTGGCCGGGAACGCGGCGCGCCTGGCGGTCGGCGACCTCGTCTACGCGCGCGACCAGTACCTCGGGGTGTTGGCCGGCGGGTTCGCCGTGGCCCAGGTGCTGCCCGAGGGCTACCTGTTGACCCGGCTCTCCGACGGCTGGGTGCTGCCCGACGTGTTCCCCTTCGACTTCGTGCGGGCCGAGCGGCGCAGCGATCCGTTCCGCTCCCGGGGGTCGCCTGCCGAACGCCGTTCGGCCTCCTGAAGCGCTGGTGGGCGTGGCGGGCGCCGGCGGCTCCTGTCAGAGCGGCGGCACTTCGGCGCGAAGCATCTCCACCACGAAGTCCGGCAGTTCGCCGACGATGCGGGACTGCCCGGCCAGGCTGTCGTCCCGAGCCATGTCGACCATCACCGCGGCCACGTCGTCGGAAGACAGCAGGGAGAAGAACTGGCGGGCCGTCTGGGCCCAGCCCGCCTCGGTCGACCCGTCGCCGGACTTGGCCAGCAACGGCGTGTCGACGAGCGCCGGGAGCACGGCGTTCACCCGGACGTTGTGGCTCTGGGCCAGCCCCGCGCACGCCTTGGTGAACATGACCACGCCGGCCTTGGTGGCCGAGTAGCCGGGCTCCTCGGCCAGGGGGAGCAGCGCCCCGATCGACGCGGTGTTGACGACGACGCCGCCGCCGCGGCCGGCGAGCTGGTCGACGGCGAGGCGGGTGCCCAGCATCACCGCGCCGAGGTTCACCAGGAGCTGGCGCTCCAACCGCTCGGGCGGCGTTGCCGGCCACAGCGGCTCGCCGCAGACGATGCCGGCGTTGTTGAAGAGGATGTCGAAGCCGCCCAAGCGCGTCCTCGCCGCGTCGAACATGGCCTCCAGGTCGTCGAGCCGGCTCACGTCGGTGGCGACGTACTCGGCGGTGCCACCGCCTGCCTCCACAGCCGACACCGTCTCGCGGCCTCGGTCCTCGTCGATGTCCGCCACCAGCACCGCGGCGCCCTGGCCGGCCAGGGCCAGGGCGCAGGCGCGACCGATGCCCGACCCGGCACCCGTCACGATGGCGGTCTTGCCGGCGATGTCCATGGCGGCAGGCTAGGGCAGTGGCGAGGGGCCGGGCGGGGACGTGCCCGGGGCGGGCCGCGAGCTCTGTGCTCGCACGGCGCGGCCGGCGACCAGGGGCATCTCCAGGTAGGTGCGCAGGCCGGGCGCCGCCGCGCACACGTAGGGGACGGCGTTGACGCAGTGCATGGCCGTGGCCACGATGCCGGGGTTGCGCTCGATCCCGGCCTCGACCGACGCGGGGTGGAGCTTGCGGAACGTCACCAGGCAGCTCGGGTCACCGGTGACCTCGACCTCGAAGTGCTCGCCCTCGGGCCCGAAGCGCCACGGCGGGTCGAGGTGCTCCTCGCCCATGAGCCAGTTCACCGCGGCGGTGACCGCCGGCCGCCCGCCCACGAGACCCTCCCACCGGAAGCGCTGGGCCGCCACCAGGCCCGGGGCGATGGGCCCGATGGGTGAGTCGATCGGCGCGGTGGCCACGGCCATGTCGTGCGTGGTGCGAAGCTCGCGGTCGAGCTCGAACCCGAGCGTGTCGGCCACCATGCGCACCGACTGGCTGAAGCCCGCGCCCAGGGCCTCGGCCATGATGCTCGTACGCGACTCCTCGGGCGTCTTGCCGAAGAGCATCCAGTCCGAGATGACGTCGGGGGCACCGTAGGTGCGGATGTCGGAGAACTCCTCCGCCCGCACGTGGGTGATCGACCCGGACAGGGCCGACACCATGAGCGGGAAGCGCTCGGTGATCCCTCCTGGGTGGATGCCGGTGCCGTGCAGCGTCACCCCCGCCCGGCGGCAGATCCCGTCGACCCGTGCCCGCTCGTCCGGCGGCGGGTAGAACCAGCCCAGCGGGGTGACGACGTTCTTCCCGGACTCCAGGATCCTCGTCACCACGTCCAGGTCGGCGAAGATCGGGGTGTAGACGACGCAGTCGGCCTCCAGGGCCAACAGCGCGTCGACGTCGCGGGTGGCGGCGACGCCGATCGGGCCGACACCCGCCAGTGTCCCGGCGTCGCGCCCCTCCTTGGCCTCGCCGTGGACCCAGCACCCGACGAGCTCGAGCTCGGGATGACCCAGCACTCCTTGGATGGCGGCCCTGCCGACGTTCCCCGTCGCCCACTGGATCACCCGGTACACCGCGTCGTCCCTCCGTCGCCGCCTCGCCGGCGCCCTGTCTACCCCGCCCACGGCGTGCGCACCCGCACGTGTCGCCACGTCGCGCACCATCCGACGGTTCCGCCCGGCGCGGCGGTACCGTTGACGCGGCGGAGGGGGTGTCCGATGAGCAGTGTGTTCAAGCGGGGCCTGAGCTACCTCGGACTGGTCGACGACCCGGACGACGAGGCCGACGACGGACCGCACCCGCAGGCCTGGGACGAGCCCGAGCACCTCCCGGAGGTGCCGGTCCCCATCGAACGCGACGTCGTCCCTGCGGTGACCATCCTCACGCGCCACGTCGAGCAGGCGGTGGAACCCGAGCCCGCCGGGCAGGTCCACTCGGTCAGCCCGACCGTGTTCGCCGACGCGCAGGGCGTCGCCGACCACGTCAAGGGCGGTGACCCCGTGCTGGTGAACCTCCAGGGCGCGGGCCGCGACCTCACCCGGCGCATGATCGACTTCTGCAGCGGGGTGACATACGCGCTGCAGGGGGGCATGGAGCGGGTCGCGGACGGCGTCTTCCTCATCACGCCGGCCGACGTCGCCGCGCCGGAGATCGAGCTACCGGAGATCCACGCGCCGGTCGAGGACCACCAGCCGGTGCGCCGGCTCGCCTGAGCGCGCTGCACCCCCCCGCGCGCACGGCCCTCGTCACCGGGGCGAGCCGCGGGATCGGCCGGGCCACCGCCGTCGCCCTGGCCGGCGCTGGCCTCGACGTGGCCGTGACCGCGCGCACGCTCCACGAGGGCGACGGGGTCGACGAGTCCGACGCGGGTGGCGGGAGGGCACTGCCGGGGAGCCTGGACACCACCGCCGCCGAGGTCGAGGCCCGGGGACGCCGGGCCCTGCCCCTCGTCGCCGACCTGCACGACCGCGCCTCGCTCACGGGCGCGGTCGACACGGTGCTGGAGGCCTGGGGGCGCGTTGACGTGCTCGTCAACAACGCGGTCGACACGGGCCCGGGGAGCATGGTGCCCTTCGCCGAGCTGACCGTGGAGCAGCTCGAGCGCAAGCTGATGGCCAACGTCGTGGCCCAGGCCGTCGTCGTCAAGGCGGTGCTGCCGGCCATGCTGGCGGCGGGAGGGGGCGTGATCGTCGACGTGTCCTCGCACGTGGCCACCGGCGACCCCGCCGCCCCGGTGGGTCGGGGCGGCTGGGGGCTCGCCTACGCCGCCTCGAAGGCCGCCTTCCACCGCTTCGCCCCGATCCTGGCCACCGAGCTCGGGGACAGGGGCATCCGCATCTACAACGTCGACCCTGGCTACGTCGAGACCGAGCGCCAGCTGGTCAACGCGTCGCGCCTCGGGCTCGAGGGCCGCTACCGTGGCGCCCCGCCTTCGGTGCCCGGAGCGGTCATCGCCTGGCTGGCCACCTCACCGGACGCGGTGTCGGCGCTCGCCAACGGGCAGGTCGTCCTGGCCCAGCGGGTCGCCCTCGAACGCGGGCTGCACCCGGACTGGCGCAGCCCGCCGGGCTGACGCCCAGCTCGGGCTACCGCTGCGCTCGTGCCACGCGCAGGCCGTGGCGGCGGCCCAGGCGCGCGCGCACGACGACGACGGCCGCCAGTGCGGCGCCGGCCGCTGCGGGCCACCAGACCAGGGCGAGGAGCACCAGCGCGGCGCCGAGCTCGACGCCGGTCACCGCCCGGCGGCTCCACGGCCCGATGGCGGCGAACCGGCGGTGGAAGGCCCGCAGCGTCTCGGGGTCCCGGATGCCCCGTCCGAGGAGGACGGCCACGCCGCGCACGGTCCCGAACGCCGTCGCCACGCCGAAGGCGGCGAGGGGGCTGGCGCTCAGCGCGCCGAGGAGGACGAGCAGGTAGACACCGGCCGTCATGATGTAGGTGGCCAGCCCCACCCCGATCTGCCACCCGAAGCCCATGCCATAGACCCAGGGCCGGAAGTGGTCGAGCCACCGCTCGTTCACCTGCCGGTGGTGCACCGGGACGGCCAGCGCCCGCGCACCGGCGTCGGCCGACGCCGCCCACGCGCAGCCCGCCGCACCCAGCGCGATGCGCGTCGCGGCCGGCAGGTGCAGGGCACCCACGCTGGCGGCGAGGGCGGCGCCCAGCGCGCCGAGGCACATCCCGCCGAGGACCGCCCCGGCCACGAACCACGCGGCGGTGGCCGCGAAGCGCCGGCCCCGGCCGCTCTCGCCGAGGGGCGTGATGGTCGAGAGCATCGACAGGCCACAGGGCGACCACGTCGAGCGGACCGCGGCGGCGAGGGCGACGACCAGCGCGACCAGGGCGAGGACGGCGCTCTCACCGGTCATGGCGCCCACGTCAGGGGGTTGCGCACGGCGGGACGGGCTGGCCGGTAGAGCGGGCGCCGGCCGAGAGGTTGTAGACGCTCCACGGCTCCCCCGAGGTGCGGTCGTTGACGAACTCCAGCATGTCGCCGTCGTCCGAGACCTCGTAGACGTGGATCCTTCCGTCGGGTCCGATGATGGCCGTGGCCATGGATGCCTCCTTGGGTTGCGGTGACGATGGGGGCGCGGTGGTCCAGCAGGGGGCGTTGTGCTCGGCCGTCCCCTCGTCGACGGCGACGGCCGTGGTGCAGGTGGGGTCGATCTCCCACGGGGGGATGCAGGCGACGACGCGGCAGACGATCCGGCCCATGCACCCGACGTCCTGGTTGCACTGGCCGTAGCGGAACTGGAAGCAGCCGACCGCCCAGCTGTCGCAGCCGTTGGCGCCGCACCCGCAGTTGACTCCGTCGCAGCCGGGCTCGCAGAACTGCCAGCCGCCGCCGCATCCCGTGTCGCATTCGCAGATGGCGTTGCAGTCCATGTAGTAGCGGGGCCCGGTGCAGAACGAGGAGTTGTCCGCCTTCCACCATCCCCCCATGACGGTGTTGGACGGGCAGTAGTTGAAGCCGCCGTTGACCGAGCAGCAGAACTCGGAGAAGCCGGCGCAGCAGGTGGAGCCGCAGCTGCAGGCGGCGTTGCCACAGGAGCAGATGAAGCCGTAGGCGGTGCCCGGTCGGAGCGCCAGGTCGAGCCCGGCGCCGACAGCCACGGCTGAGCCCACGAAGGCGGACCGCACCAGGAAGTTGCGCCGTGAGATCAACGAGTCGAGCACCCCCGAGACGCGCTCGACGATCGTCATCGCGCCTCCCCGCGCACGACGCGGGCACTGGCAAGCGCCCGCGGCAGGGTGGAGAGGGCGTGGAACACCAGCCAGGCGCACACCGCCGCCGTGAGCACCAGGGGCAGGCCGTGCCACGGCTGGCGGGCCAGCAGCACCGGGAGCCACCCCCCGTCGGACGCGCGCAGCGCCACCGACAGCGCCGCGCCCGCCAGCGACAGGTCGACGACGACGTGGAGACGGGTGGGCGGCGTATCGGCGCGGCCGAAGCAGCCGCACGTGGCCAGCGCGCCCCCGCGCCGGCGGGCGTGGAGCACGAAGCCGGCGAACCCCGCGTACGACGCCGCCACCAGCGATGCCGTCCCCGGTGCGGGCCACACCATTGCGCACGCGCCCAGCACCGCCTCGGCTCCGGCCGCCACCCGCACGGCGAGGCGCACCGCCGCCGGGCTCGCCGACCCCAGCAGCGGGACCAGGGCGCGGGCCGTGTCGTCGGGACGCCACGCCTTGGCCACCCCCGCCCCGACGAGGAGCAGGCAGGCGGCGAGATACGGGCCGATCAGTTCCACGGAGACGCCGTCGAGCCGCCGCCGGCCGTCGCCGCGGCCGATGCCACGGTGAGGCTGGAGAGCAGCGAGTTCACCTTGGGCACGAGCACCGCGCGGCGTGAGTAGGCGCCGAGGACGGCGTAGAAGGTGAAAGGACGCCCCGACTCGGTGAAGAACCACTGGGTGCCGGCCTGGCCTTGCAGGCCGCGCCGCAACACGGTGGGCCGGAAGTCCGATGCCTGCAGCGCTCGCGGCATGCCTCGTTCGGCGAAGAGCTTCTTCCCCAGGCTCTCGGGGCCGTACTCGAAGAGGACTGCGAAGATGTCGGACGGCCGCATGAGGGTGACCGCCCCGCCGCCGAAATCGCCCGTGTCCGCGGGAATCGGGAAGGTGGCGAAGTGGGCGACCGCGTAGCTGCGCTCGTCGCCGATCGTGCTGCGCCGGAAGATGTGGGCGTCGAACCCCTCGGGCAGCCGCGCCCGGATCCCGTGCGCCTCGACGGTTGCCATCGACGCCCCGTCCTCGCTCGGCGCCTATCGCCCCGTGCCCTGGTACGGAGAACCCCCCGCGCCTCTCACGGCCGTGCCCTGGAAGACGTCCTCGAGCGACCGCGGGTAGAGGCTGGGATCGCCCGGGAGGATCCCGGCCCGGATCAGCGCCGCGTCGTTGGCCGACTCGCGCGCCGGGCCGTCGAGGTGCGTGGTCGAGGCCGTGTGCTCGACGGGTCCGCGCGCGTCGACCATGGCCCGGCGGATCAGGTCCGCAACCTGGTGGAAGTGGTTCGCCACCCCTTCGCCGACGCGGCGGCCGGCGGCGCCGTCGACCAGGACGAAGAACGGCGAGCCAGGGACCTCGTAATCGGACCAGGCCTCGGTCGACATCACCACCTGCAGCCCGGGCGGCGCCTTGGCGGCCACCTCGCCGGCGATCTCGAGCTCGGGGCCCTTGGTCACGACGACCAGCCGGACCCCCTCGGGCAGGGCCAGGGTGCCCGGGGAGGCGAAGGCGCGCCAGAGCCCCTGGCACGTCGAGCACCCCGACGACAAGAAGGCGAGCAGCGTGTAGCGCTCGACACCGGACACCGCCAGCGCCCGTGCGTCGCCCCCCGGCGTCACGCCCGCGACGGCCGGCGCCGTGGTGGAGCGGCGCTCGGGCGGCAGGGGCGGGCCGATCGTCACCGGCGTGGGCCCCGACGGGGCGCCGGTGGCGCCCGGCCGCCCGGCCGGGTCGCCCACGCCCACCCCCAGCGCGTGCAGCGCCCGGAGGATGTCGGCGTGGCTGCGCAGGAGCCCCGCCACCAGAACCATCAGGAGGACGACCACGACGGTCAGCGTCACGACCAGCGCGAGCACCCGTCGAATCCTACGGAAGTGGCTCTCACGGGCCGCGGATCCCCGGCGCGCGCGTGCCGTGGTTCGTCGTCTCGGGTGGCGACCGTGAGGACCGATCCGCACCGGCAGACGCATGTGCGTGCGAGCTCGGCGGCCCCGAGACCCAGCCGGTCCGCCACGGACGGCACGAGGAAGCGGGGATCGAGGAACTCCCGGCGCGAGGCCACCAGGGCGCCGACATCGCTGGCCGCGACGACCGTCGCCGGCCATGCCGTGCGCTGCAGCACCTCCGCGGCACCGAAGCACGCACCCGGTCCGACGACGGCGACGGGCTCGTGCCGGTCGTCCAGCACCGTGGCCGCGCCCCGCACGACGAGGAGGAATTCGGCCGCCGGCTCCCCCGCGTGCAGCAGCACGCGCCCTGCGGGGACGGCCACCTCGGTCATGAGCGACGAGATGCGGCGCAGCTCGGACCGGGAGCAGTCCGAGAACGGGCCGATCGTCCTGAGCCGGGCCGCCTCGAGCGCGCGTCGACGGGCTAGTCGCACGACGGCCCCCTGGCGCCGGCGAGGGCGGACGGCGACCGCACCGACGCGGCCGGCGCGGGCTCCCACACGACCTCGTGGACCTCGACCGGCTCGGCAAGACCCCTGAGCTCGACGCACCCCAGCGGTCGGTAGGGGTGGCGAGATCGGCGGCCCGCGGTTTCCGCCACCACCCGGGCGGCGAGGATCTTGCCCCCCGGCGCCAGCGCGCACAGGCGCGCCGCTTCCACCACGGGCTCGCCGAAGTAGTCCGTCCCCTCCCGCATGACCTCGCCGCCGCTGAGCCCGACGCGCAGGCCCACGGGCTTCCCGCTCGAGCAGTTGTCGCGGTCGACGCCCTGCTGCATGGCGACGGCGCAGGCCAGGGCGGCGGACGCCAACGGGAACACCGCCATCACCCCGTCGCCGAGGCTCTTGACCTCGTGGCCTGCGCACGCGGCGATCGCCGACGCCAGGGTCGAGAAGTGCCGGCGCCGCAGGTCGTCCGCCGCGTCCGGTCCGAGCCGGCTGGCCATCGACGTCCAGGCGACGAGGTCCGTGAACAGCACGGTGACGTTCTCCGGCACCGGCGCGCCCCAGTCGGCCGGCCCCAGGTCGCGCACGCCGGCCAGCGTGATCTGGATGGCGGTCATGAGGGCGCTGGCGAGCGCGTCGACGCCCGGCCTGGCGACGCGAGGAGGGGGGCTCGCGTCCACCAGGACCGAAGTGGCGTCGATCAGGCCGCGCCCGTGTCCGCCGGAGAGCGCAACCGTCGCGTGCGGTCGGTGCTCGTGAGCGGGCTCCTGGCCTGAGATCTCGAGCGGGTGCATCGGCGTCGCCTCCCGTCGCCGCGCCCGGGGGCCTCCTTTGGCCCCGTCGGCGTCATGTCATTCATGGCGCCGGCGGTTGCGAGGCGGTTGTGCCGCGGTTGCGCGCTGCCCCCGTCGGCGTCCGACCGCCTTGCACGCTGCAAGGGACGCGGCCCGGGGCGGCGCCTACAATCGCAACGGGCGGGCGGCACAGGAGCGCAATGGACTTCCGTGTGCTGGGACCGTTCGAGGTCCACGACGGCGGGGACGTCGTGGCGGTCGGGGCATTCCGCCAGCGCGCCGTGCTCGCCCTGCTCACGATCCACGCCGGCGAGGCGCTCTCGACGGACCGGATCATCGAGGAGGTGTGGGCGGGAGCACCTCCCCCCTCGGCGCTCCGCACGCTGCACGCGTACGTGTCGCGCCTGCGCGGCGTCCTGCACGCCGGCGACGGATCCGGCGGCCGTCGTGAGCTGCTCCAGAGCCGGCACCCGGGCTACGTCCTGGCGGTCGACCCCTCCGAGATCGACGCCGTCCGCTTCGACCGTGCGGTGGACCGGGCGGCCGAGGCGCTCGCCGAGGGCGGCGCGGAGGAGGCCGCCGGGGACCTGCGGGAGGCCCTGGGCCTGTGGCGGGGCACCGCCTTCGCCGATTTCGCCTACGAACCGTTCGCCGCCACCGAGTCGCAGCGCTTGATGGAGCGGCGGCTCCAGGCGGTCGAGCTGCGCATCGACGCCGACCTCGCGCTGGCCCGTCATGCGCCGGTGGCGGCCGAGCTCGAGGGGCTGGTCGCCGAGCATCCGATGCGCGAGAGGCTCTGGGCGCAGCTCATGACCGCCCTGTACCGCTGCGGCCGCCAGGCCGACGCCCTGGCCGCCTACGGACGGGTGCGGCGCGCCCTGGTGGAGGAGCTCGGGATCGAGCCCGGTCCCGAGCTGCGACTGCTCGAGCGGCTCGTCCTCGAGCAGTCGCCGGAGCTCGCGTGGCACCCGGTGGAGCGCCGGTCGCCCTCGAGCGCCGCGGCGCTCCCGTCGACCCGGGCGCCCCGCGACCCGCCCGGCGCCGCCTCGGGAGAGCGACCGGGCACCGGGGGCATGCTCCTGCCCCTCGTCGGGCGCGATGGACAGGTCGAGCAGCTCATGGGCGTCCTGGGTGCCACCGTGCGCGACGGCGTGCCGCGGCTCACGGTGGTGATGGGCGAGGCGGGGTGCGGCAAGAGCCGGCTGCTCGCCGAGTTTCGAGCCCGGGCGGCGGCCGAGGGCGTCCTGGTGGCCACGGGGTCCGCGGAGCGGGGGATGGCAATGCCGTACGCGCCCTTCGCGGACATGGTGCGCGACGTGCTCGACACCGTGGGTGCGGGTGCCCTCGAGCGCGTCGGCCACCTGCGGGCGGACCTGTCGTGGCTGGTGCCCGAGCTCGGCCCCCAGGCGGATCCGCCGGGCGACGACCTTTGGCTGGCGCGCAGCCGGCTGGTCGAGGCGATGCTGCAGTTCTTCGTCCGCGCCGGTTCGGGTGAGCCTCTGCTCCTGCTGCTGGACGACGCGCACCGCATGGGCGAGGGTGTGGCGTCGGTGGTGCACGCCATCCTCGACCGGCGGTGGCCCCGGCCCGTCGTGATCGTGGCCGCCGTCAGGACGGAGCGGGGCGCGGTGCACGCCGACGTCGACGTGCCGCTCCTCGACCTTCTCAAGCGCGACGAGACGACCACGGTGGACGTGGGGCGGTTGACGGAGGCCGAGCTCGTGTCGCTGATGCAGGCGATGGACCAGGACGGCGCGGCCGCCGACCGGGACGGGGCCGCGGCCTGGCTGTTCGGGCAGACCGCGGGCATCGCCCTCCTCGTGCGGGAGGTGCTCGCCGCCGGTCCGGTGACGTCGGAGCCCTCTCCGACACACGCTTCGCCCCAGGCGTCGGTGAGCCCCCTCGTCGAGCGCGTGATCGGGCGCCGGCTGCAGCGGATCTCGGAAGACGCGCGGCGGCTGTTGGGCACGGCCGCCGTGGCCGGCATGCAGTTCGACATGGGGCTGCTCGCCGCGCTGAGCGAGCGGGACCCGTGGGCGGTCACCGAGTGGCTGGAGGAGGCGCTGGAGGCCGGCCTCGTGGTCGAGACCGATGTGCTCGACGCCTTCGCCTTCGACCACGGGCTGATCCGCGACGTCGCCCTGGGCTCGATCTCGCATCGGCGGCAGCTCCTGCTGCACGCCCGGGCGGCCGGGCTGTTGGCCGAGCGCGGTGCGGCGGTCGACGCCGCCCGCCATGCCCTGACGGCGTACCCCGCGATGGACACGGAGGTGATGGTCGGCCTGGTTGTGGGAGGGGCGGCGCGGGCGGTGCAGCAGCTGGACTTCGAGACGGCACGGGTCCTGTGTGCCGGCGCCCTGGCGCAGGCGGACGCCGCGCTGGACCCCGGCGCCCGGTCGGACCTCCTGCTGCACCTCGGCCGGGCGCAGTCCCTGATCGGGAACCTGCAGGACGCGGAGGTGGCGTGGGCGACGGCGGCCGATCTGGCACGCGCCATGGGCGACGACGAGCGCCTGGCGCGCATCGCGGTCGGCACCGACACCATCGGGCGTGTGACCGTGGGCGCCTCGGATCTCCGCTGGGCCCTGCTGACCGAGGCCCTCGAGCGCACGGGGCCGACGTGGACCCCGCTCCGGCTGCGAGTGGCACGCGACTGGTTCCTCGAAGCGGCCGCCCCCCACCGCCGCGTCGTCAGCCCCGCATTCGTCGACGAGGTCGTCGACGCGGCCAAGGAGCTCGGCGACCCGCAGGCGTTGGCCGCGGCGTATCACGTCCGCCACTACCTCGCCCGGTCCCGTCAGATGAGCGAACGCGTGCAATGGGCCGACGAGCTGGTGGACGTGGCCGAAGGTCTCGGCGCGGGCGAGTGGCTGTTCGAGGCGCGCCTGGCGAAGCTGATCGACGCGGCGGCCGGAGCCGACGGGCCGGGCATGGACCGCTCGCTCGACGAGCTGCGCCAGGCCTGCGCGGGTCACCGGACGCCGAGGGCCCTGTGGACCTACGAGCTGGCCGCGGCCAGCTGCGCTCGGCTGCGGGGCAGCTTCGAGGTGGCGGACGAGCACGTGGTCACGGCGAACGCCATCGGCGAGCGACACGGCAACCGGGACAACCCGGCGGCGATGGGGGCGGTGGCCTTCGTCGACGCCTATCACCGCGGGGGTCTGGGCGGCCTGTACCCGGTGGTGCAGGCCGTCGCGGCGCTCACACCGGAGGTGCCGGCCTTTACCCTGGGCGCGGGTGTGGCCGCCGCGGCCGGCGGGGATCGTCCCGCCGCACGCTCGGCCCTTGCGCGCGGCCTCGAGGCGTTGCGCGACGAGCCCGAGGAGGTGTGGCTGGCGGCGGTGTGCCTCGCCGCCGAGCTGGTGGAGCGGGTCGGGGCGGACGAGGTGGCGGCCAAACGCCTCCTGCGCCTGCTCGGTCCGCGCACCGGCCAGTTCGCGGTGGTCGGCGTACTGAGCAGCGAGTTCGGGCCGACGGATCGTTGCCTCGGGCTCCTCGAGGCCGCGCTCGGGGACGCGGACGCGGCCGACGCCGCGTTCGTGGCGGCGCTCGACGCCTGCCGGCGCCTCGGGGCGCGTCCGTGGGAGCTGCGCACGCGCACGGACCGGCTCGTCGTGGCGCGCGGCGCGGGTCGGCCGGACCCCGAGGACGTGGCGTCGCTGCAGGCGGAGCTCGAGGCCGCGGGTCTCGGGGGGGCGCTCGAGCGCCTGCGCTGCGCCGACGGTCGCGGCTAGCGCCCGGCCGGTGCCGGCTCAGCCCCCGAGCAGGTCGGTCGGGCGGGGCACGCCGTCGAGGCCGGTGTCCACGGCGGGGTCGGGGGGCCGGTGGAGCACGGCCACCGCGGAGAGGGACGGCGAGGACCACAGGTCGCGCGGCGTGACCAGGTCGGGGAGCACGTCGCCGCGTGAGGCACCGTCGACGGCGTCGTCGTACTTGCCGAGCCACCGGTTGGTCCAGAGCATGTCCAGGACCACCTGGGCGGCGACGAGGGCGAGGTCACGGGATGTGCCGGCCGCCCTCGCCTCCCTCCCGCCCGCCGGACCGGCCGCGCCGCCGGGCACGGCCGTCGCCCGGGCCACGGTCTTCGGCGCCAGCGGGGGGGCGACGGCCGCCGCCTCGTCGCCGACGGGCATCGGGCCGAGGATGTCGGCCCGGAAGCTGTCGCCGAAGAGGACGAGGTCCGCCCCGCGCACGACCGTGGCGCCCCCTGCCGCCACCGTCGTCGGCACCGGGGGGACGTCGACCCCCGCGGTCCCCGCCCCGCCGCCGGCCGTTCTCGGTCGCCGTCGGCGGCCGTCCTTGGTCGTCGCGCTCGCCGGTGACCGCAGCGTCGCGGGGTCGGGCCAGCTGCCCAGGGGCTCGAGCACCTCGATGCGGTAGGCGGGCCCCGCTTCGTCGAAGCACCGGTAGACGAACTCGGAGCAGGTGAGGGACCGGCCGTCCCGGGAGGGGCCCTCCTTGCCGATCACGTCGACGATGGCGCGTGACGCGGCGCGCATGGTCCCGAGCACCAGCCGCAGGGTCCGCTTGTCCTTCAGATAGCCCTTGTAGGTCCGAAGCAGCGACGGGACCATCAGGGCGAGGAGGCTCACGTAGTCGTACGTCGTGTCGCGCGGGTTGGTGTAGGCCAGCGTCCGCTGGATCACCCGATCCGCGTCGGTCGCCCTGGCGGCCAGGCGGGGGTGACGCAGTGCGGTGACGGTCCGGTCGTAGGGGCCGGGGGGCGGCGCCAGCCACGCGTCGAGCCGCTCCGTCCTGGCCGCCGGCTTGACCGGGGGACCGCCGCGCCGCGCGCCGCGGACGTGGCGCCCGACGTGGGCGAACTCGTTGTGGCCGAGATAGATCCCGGCGTGGTTGGCGGGGCGGTTCTCGGCGAACTTGATCAGTTCGCTCAGGGGATGGAGCGTGTCGAAGAGCAGCACGTCCCCCGGATGCAACGCGGCGATGAACGACCCGACCTCCGATGCCATGCGGATCTTGGCGGCCACCGGCTCCTCCTAGGGCGAGAAGGGCCGGAAGTCGTTGACGTAGCCCTCTGCTGACGTGCAGCGGAGGTCCGCGTTGCCGCTCAGGAACCAACGCCGGCTCGGATGCTCGAAGACCTGACCGTCGCGTTGGGGATCGCTCCACCCGTGCTCCTCGAAGCGACGGGTGAGCTCTTCGTCCGACGGGGCGTGCTCGGGCAGGTCGACCAGGCACTTGTACTGCAGGCCCAGCCGGGCGTTGAGCACATGGGCGACGAGCCGGCCGTCGTCCGTTTCGAACTCGACGGGATGGTTGAGGATGTCGTCGTCATCGGGCCAGTGCCGACCTTCGCAGATCTCCATGACGCTGTATCGGTACCCGTGCTCCGTCCCCATCCCGTCCGGGGGGACCAGTGTGAGCGGCGACGTCCGAGGGCGCTCCTCGGCTCGGTCGATCGCCGTGACGAACGCCTCGTCGGCCTGCGCTTTGCACTGCTCGCGCACCAGGAGCGCCGGTATGTGGGACTCGTTGAGGTTCTCCAGGCCGATCCTGCGCCGGCCCATGTCGAACGCGAGGTTGACGGACAGGCCCGAGGCCAGGCCGAAGTAGAAGCTGCTGGCGAAGACCGTCGCCGCGCCGTCCGAGATCTCGTCGGACATGGCCACGACGAAGTCGACCGTGTCGGACAAGGCCTCGCCCACCCCTCGGGTGTCGCAGCTGTTGCACACGACGAGCCGCACGCTCCCCGTGCCGGCCAAGAAGTCCCGCAGCACCTCCTTGGGGAGCTCGGTGGGGTTCCACTGGTTCGCAGACGATCGCAGTCTGATACCGGTGGGCGAGCCGTGGCAGGCGAAATGGACGACGTGGGGGCTGGTCGCGATCAGCCGGTGCATCAGCTCGGCGGCCGTGGGTTCGATGAGCGCGTCGACCTTGATGAGGTCCTGGTAGGAGCTGGCCTGCACCTGTTGCTCGATGGTCTTGTAGTCGAGTCCCACCGACAGCCGCCGACCGCTCACCTCCGCCGCCGGGTCGGAAACCACCACGAGGACGCGAACGGGTTCGCTCATCTGGCCTCCTCTCAACGCGCCTGGACCCTCGGGGCGAGCGTAACAACGCGCCGTTTCGTCCTCCACGGCGCCCGCCGCCTCGCGGCGTTGTCGTGTGCAACGACAGGCGTGTCGAGCACTGCGATCACCCGGGCACAGCGGCGCGCACGGCTGTACGGTGCGGGCAGGCCGACGACCAGCGGGGGTGTCCGATGACCAGATTCGTAGTCCTGCGCGACCTGCGCCCTGCCGACGTCCCGGAGCGCGTCACGCGCCGCGCTCGCGCCACGGCGACCTTCCTGAACGAGCCCGAGATGCGCACGGTGAGCGCCGACATCACCGCGCAAGCGGAGATCGCCGGCGACCTGCGCGCAGCGGTGGTCACGCCGGTGATCGCCACGCGCCTGATCGCGCCGACGGCCGCACGCGAGGGCGCGGGCGGCGACGCCGCCTGGGGGCTGGACGCGATCGGCGCGCTGGGGACGATGCAAACAGGGGTGGGAGTGACGGTTGCCGTCCTCGACACCGGCATCGCCGCCGATCATCCGGCCTTCGACCACGTCGACATCGCCCAGAAGGACTTCACGGGGACCGGCGACGGCGACCGGCACGGCCACGGCACGCACTGTGCGGGCACGGTGTTCGGCGGTGAGATCGACGGGCGGCGGATCGGCGTGGCCCCCGGGATCTCCAGGGCGCTGATCGGCAAGGTGCTCGACGACGAAGGCAGCGGCACCAGCGAGGCGCTGCTCGAAGGGATGATGTGGGCGCTCACCGAGGGAGCGCAGGTCATCTCGATGTCCCTGGGCTTCAACTTCGCCGCGGAGGTCGAGTACGAGGTCGAGCAGGGCTGGCCGGTGGACATCGCCACGTCGCACGCGTTGGAGAAGTACCGGGGCAACCTGCGGATGTTCGACGCCATCATGGACGTGGCCCGCGCCATGGAGTCCGCGGGGAGGGGTTGCGTCGTGGTGGCGGCCGCCGGGAACGACAGCCGGCGCGACGTCCGGCCGGACTTCGTGGTCGACGTGAGCACGCCGGCCGCGGCGGAGGACGTGGTCTCCGTCGGCGCGGCCCGCCGGGATCCGGACGAGTTGCGGATCGCCCCCTTCTCCAACGCCAACCCCGTCGTCTCGGGTCCGGGGGTCGACGTCTTCTCCGCCGCACCGGGCGGCGGCTCCGCCGTGATGAGCGGCACGAGCATGGCCTGCCCACACGTGGCCGGGGCGGCCGCGTTGTGGTGGGAAGCCGCCCCCGTCGCGGGGTTCCCCGGCAAGGCCCAGTTCGTCGCCGCTCAGCTGATGGCCAGGGCGAAGCCGAACGCGTTCGCCAAGGACGTGCCCCAGCGGGATCGAGGCGCCGGGCTCGTCAAGGCGCCCTGACCTCGGCGCCCGCGATCCGCGGGCGCCGACACCTGTGGTGCCCGCCCGCGTACGATCGGCCGGTGACCTTCCGGACGTTGCGCATCGTCTGCACGGTCGCCGCGGCCGTGCTCGTGGGCTGCGCGCTGGCCGTCGCGGTGATCCCCCTGCCGGCCCCCAGCGTGGGCGGCACGTGTGGCCCGGGGATGGGCTCGGAGACCCCGGCCGAGGCGTTCTTCAACCCGGTGTCGATCGGCGCGGGGCCCAAGCCTTCGGCGTCGTCCGGCCAGCTCGCGCTGTGGAACGCCTTCGTCGGCCAGTGCCAGCGCGCCACGAACACGCGCATGGGTCTGGCCGGGGGGCTGGTCCTGCTGGCCATCGGCATCGGCGTGGTGCTGCCGCCGGTGGTGAAGCGGATCGACAAGGAGGGGACGGCGGCGTCGGCCGGACCGGGTGCACCGGCGGTGGGCGGACCGCCACCGGGTTGGTACGCCGATCCCGAGCGACCCGGAGCGGTGCGCTGGTGGGACGGGGCGACGTGGGCCGGGCCCTCTCCGGGCGCACCGTACTCCTCGGCACTGTCCCCGTCTCCCACGGCCGCGTCTCCGTCGGCGCCCTGAGCCGAGGGGGACTGCGTCAGGAGAGCACCCGTCGGCGGAAGTTGCGGAGCCCGATCCACAGGAAGCCCGCGAAGAACGCCGTGAGCACCGGATAGATGACGTAGAGGTGCATGTGGGGCGCGTTGGTGAAGGCGGCGCGCATCCCCTCGTTGACGTAGATCAGCGGGTTCACGAGCACCAGGGTCTGGAGCCAGTGCCAGGGCCCGAGCTCGACCGGTGCGAGGCGCGTCCAGGCGTAGTAGGTGCCGCCGAGGAAGGTGATCGGCAGGACCACGAAGCCGAACATGAGCCCGATGTTCCGGGGCTCGAAGCTCGTGCCCAGCACCAGTCCCAACGAGGCCATGGTCACGCACGACAGCGGCACCACGGAGAGGATGATCAGCCAGTGCAGGTCGATGCGTGCCTCCACCCCTGCCGCGTGCACGACGGAGGCGATGGGCAGGACGATCACCGCCGAGATGACGCCTTGCAGGGCGCCGGAGATGACCTTGGACAGGGCCACCAGCCAGATCGGGCACGGGGCCTGCACCCGGTCCTCGATCTCGCGGGTGTAGCCGAACTCCTGCGCCATCTGCAGCGCCACCGACTGCACGCCCTGGAACATGATCGAGATGCCCACGACCCCGGGGACGAGCACGGTGGCGAAGACAGTGGCGGACAGCGGCCCGGCACCACCACCACCGACCGTCTGGCC